>NZ_BAABAT010000243.1:0-500 GCF_039537565.1 Dactylosporangium darangshiense | reverse complement strand
GGTGAGATCGTGGTCCGCGCGGACTCGGCGTTCTACTCCCGCGCCGTCATCGGCGCCTGCCGCCGGGCCCGGGTGCGGTTCTCTGTCACCGTGCGCGTCGACGCCAAGGTCCGCACCGCGATCGCCACCATCAGCGAGGACGCCTGGACCGAGATCCGCTACCCGCAACCGGTCTGGGACGACGAGCAGCAGCGGTTCATCTCCCGCGCGCACATCGCCGAGACCAGCTACACCGCGTTCGAAGGCACCCGCCAGGAGATCACCGCCCGGCTCATCGTGCGCCGCGTCCCCGACCTGAACAGATCCACAATGGACGAACAGGGTGAACTGTTCACCGTGTGGCGCTACCACGCCGCGTTCACCGACAGCCCGTACGTGCTCGTGCAGGCCGAAGCGCAGCACCGTGGTCACGCCATCATCGAACAGGTCTTCGCCGAACTCATCGACGGGCCACTCGCGCACCTGCCGTCCGGCCGGTTCAACGCCAACAACGCCTGGCT
>NZ_BAABAT010000242.1:0-506 GCF_039537565.1 Dactylosporangium darangshiense | reverse complement strand
AAGCCTCCGGTACAGCTCGTCGAGCGTCACGCCGTGATCAAGCCGCACCGCCGCCAGGCCGGTAGCGTAGTGGTTCACCCACAGGCCACGATCCCGTGGCAGCACCGCGACGTGAATCTCCGGATTGATCCCCTGCTGCTCCAACCGCACCACAGGAATACTCACCCCGTCCGGCAGCCGCAGCGTCACCGCCGGCTCACCGTCGGACGCCACCCGCGCAACAGGCCCCTGCAACCAATGCCGCACCGCTTCGAGCTGCTCCAGCTGCGTCTGGTCAGGACCCACAGGTATCCGCACCTGCCCGGCCTGATGCGCCACCGGCGCCACCAGCTCCGCCCACTCGTAGCCCGGCACGTCGAGCTCAGCAGCAGCAGCTACCACCTCCGCCAACAGATCTCCCCGATGCGGTCCACGCCGCAACGCGTTGCGAATCTCCTGCACCAGATCCACCCGGACCGGCACCGTCGCCCACGCCCGCGCCACAGCCTCCCCGACACTCGAATACC
>NZ_BAABAT010000241.1:0-509 GCF_039537565.1 Dactylosporangium darangshiense | reverse complement strand
CCCGGGTCGGCGCGGCGGGCGATGTCCAGCACGACCGGGACCGTGCGCAGTGCCTTGGCGAAGCCGCCGGCGCCGGTCGTCTCCTGGCCGACGCAGTCGCACGCGAGCGGGAACGTCTCGTCGCTGATGCGGGCCCGCTGGCCGCCGACGCGCAGCTGGATGACGACCGTGGCCGCGCCGCGCAGCGCATCGTCCACATCGGACGTCCAGCGCAGCGTGGCGCCGCTGCCGTGGTGTGCCAGCAGGCGCCGCGCGAACGCGCCGACGACCGCCAGGCGCTCCGCGTGCGGGTCGAGCAGCACGATCTCGGACGCGAACGGCGCCAGCCGCGCGAACCCGTCGATGAGCTCCGGGGTGTAGGTGGACCCACCCCCGACGACGGCGATTTTCAACCCTTGACTCCTGTCAGTGTCACGCCCTGCACGAAGGCGCGTTGTGCGAAGAAGAACAGCGCCACGACCGGCACCATCGTCAGGATGGTCGCGGCGCTCACCAGGTTCCACTGCACA
>NZ_BAABAT010000240.1:0-525 GCF_039537565.1 Dactylosporangium darangshiense | reverse complement strand
AGCCCTGATCCACCGACGAGGTCTCGGTGCCCGGCCGGTCCAGCCCGATGATCTTGGACGCGGGTCAGGGCGTGTGGGAGTGACCGGCCGGGTTGCCGGTGCGCTCGATGGTCGAGGGAAGTCTGGGGGCGGGGTGGCCGGCGTTGGCCGCGTATGAACTGTCTGTTGTGGACGATCAGGTGGGTGGGGCGTGGACGGTGGTGAACAATCGTCGCCAGTTGTGTTGCCAGGGCCAGTGTTGCGGCAGATGGATGATGATCTGGCGGGCGTGACTGGTGATTCGGGCGGCGACGTTGATCAGGTGCCGGCGGATGGTGGCGGCGCGGGCGGTGTGGTGTGGCCTGCCGGCCAGGGTGGCGGCGGCGCGGGTGAGGTTGTGCGCGATGGCGGCGCAGGCCAGCCAGGCGTTGTTGGCGTTGAACCGGCCGGACGGCAGGTGCGCGAGTGGCCCGTCGATGAGTTCGGCGAAGACCTGTTCGATGATGGCGTGACCACGGTGCTGCGCTTCGGCCTGCACGAGCACGT
>NZ_BAABAT010000239.1:0-531 GCF_039537565.1 Dactylosporangium darangshiense | reverse complement strand
GCGTGATGAATCGCGACTGTTCCCAGCGAACCCCCACGCCAAGCGGTCTGAGCAGCACCAAACTCGATATGCCGGCGGGTAGCAGCTGCCGGAACTCCTCGGCAGTCATCCACTCGCCCCCGGAAGCTGAACGCAGCAACGACCAGGGCGCATGACGGACCGACCCGTGTTCCACCTCGACGTCGTTCAACCCACCAGACTCGAAAAAGATCGTGTCCAATAGAGGTGCGGGAATCATCTGGTACAGGTCGAGCGTCACGCCGTGATCGAGCCGCACCGCCGCCAGGCCGGTAGCGTAGTGGTTCACCCACAGGCCCCGATCCCGTGGCAGCGCCGCGACGTGAATCTCGGGATTGGTCCCCTGCTGCTCCAACCGCACCACAGGAATACTCACCCCGTCCGGCAGCCGCAGCGTCACCGCCGGCTCACCGTCGGACGCCACCCGCGCAACAGGACCCTGCAACCAATGCCGCACCGCGTCAAGCCGCTCCAGCTGCGTGCGGGCAGGACCCACAGGTATCCGCACCTGCC
>NZ_BAABAT010000238.1:0-536 GCF_039537565.1 Dactylosporangium darangshiense | reverse complement strand
CAACGTCGCCCGGAACAACGGCCCCACCGCCAGATCGAACGGCACCACCCCATCCGCCGCCAACCACGCCCGCGCCGCCGCGACGGGGTCCGGCTCCCCGGACACGTCCACCACCGGCAGCTCGAACCGCCCCGGCGCCGGATCGATCACCTGATACGGCACACCGTCGTCACCCACGACCAGCCGCGTCCGCAACACCTCGTGCCGCGCCACCAACCCGCCCAACGCCCGCGCCAGGGCGGCAACATCGACGCCGCTGTCGAACCGCACGGCCATCGGCATGTTGTACTCAACCGAACCCGGCTCCAACTGCGCCAGGAACCACAACCGCTGCTGCGCAAACGACAACGGCAACAACCCATCCCGGCCAACCGGCACCACCGGCGGAACCACCACACCCGGCACCGCCGCCGCAACCACCCCAGCCAGACCCGCCACCGTCGGCGCATCGAACAACGCCGCCACCGGCACCTCAACCCCGAACACCGCCCGCACCCGCGACACCACCTGCGTCGCCAACAACGAATGCCCACCCA
>NZ_BAABAT010000237.1:0-555 GCF_039537565.1 Dactylosporangium darangshiense | reverse complement strand
CCGCCGCAACCGCCGCCGCCACATCCGCCACCGTCGGCGTATCAAACAACACCTCCAACGGCACCTCCACCCCAAACACCGACCGCACCCGCGACACCACCTGCGTCGCCAACAACGAATGCCCACCCAAAGCAAAGAAATTGTCAGCCGCACCAACCCGCTCCACACCCAACAACCCAGCCCACATCCCCGCCAACACCTCCTGCACCGGACCCACCGGAGCAACAAACACCCCAGCCAGCTCCAGCCGAGCCGCATCCGGCGCCGGCAGCGCGACCCGATCGACCTTGCCATTGACGTTCAACGGCAACGACGCAAGCTCCACAAACACCGCCGGCACCATGAACTCCGGCAACCGGGCACCCAAGAACTCACGCAACACCTCCACCCCAGCCACACCAACCCCCACCACATACGCCACCAACCGATCACCATCCGCCACCACCACCGCATCATCGACCGCCGGATGCTCCCGCAACACCGCCTCAACCTCACCCAACTCCACCCGGAACCCACGCACCTTCACCTGCGCATCCGCCCGACCCACAAACTCCA
>NZ_BAABAT010000236.1:0-558 GCF_039537565.1 Dactylosporangium darangshiense | reverse complement strand
CGGCGACGTAGACGGACAGCTGGTCGAGGCCGATCGAGGAGGGCAGGGCGGCCGCGGCCCGGGCCTCGCCGACGAGGTCGGCGATGCGCGCGACCGCGGCCGGCAGGCCCAGCACGTGCGGCGACGTGGTGGGGCCGGTGACCCGGGCCAGGACGCGGCCGTCCGAGTCGCCGAGCACCACGTCGGTCTTCGAGTTGCCACCGTCGGCCGCGGCATACAGCCGTGCCGTCACGACAGCCAGGCCAGGTGGTCGCGGTTGGCGGACAGCAGCTCGTTCGTCAGGCGGTCCGCCTTGTCGTGCTGGCCGACGAGCGGGTGGGCGAGCAGGGCGCGGTAGACGCGGTCCCGGCCGCCGTGCAGGGCCGCGTCGACGGCGAGCTCCTCGTAGGCGGACACGCCCGCCACGAGGCCGGCGAGTTCGGGGCGCAGGGCGGGGGCGGGCAGGGGTACCGCGCCGGCGGCGCCGACCCGGCAGGTGGCCTCGATGACGGCGTCGTCGGACAGGAACGGGAAGTAGCCGCGGTTGCGCACGTTGACGGCGTGGATGCCGCCGTCGTC
>NZ_BAABAT010000235.1:0-561 GCF_039537565.1 Dactylosporangium darangshiense | reverse complement strand
CTGCACGTGGGTCTGGCTCGCCGGTGACGTCGATCTTGTCCATGGAGAACTGGCCGGGCGGGTCGATCACCTGGTGCGGTGTCCCGTCGGCGTCGGTGACCAGCCGGGTCCGCAGAATCTCATGGCGGTCCACGATGGTCGCGAGCGCACGGGCCAGCGCATCCGGGTCGAGAGAGTCGTCGAAGTGCAGGACCTCGGGCGCGTTGTACTCGGTCGAGCCGGGGTCCAGCTTTGCCAGGAACCACAGCCGCTGCTGGGCGAAGGACAGCGGCAGCGGGCCGCCGCGGTCGGCGCGGGCGATCGACGGGATGCGCGAGCCGGCGGCCGCGGCGGTGTCGATCACGGCGCCGAGTTCTCTGATGGTGGGGTGGTCGAAGAGGGTGGCGGTGGGGACGCTGGTGTTGAAGGTGGTGCGGGTGCGGGTGATGGCTTGCGTGGCGAGCAGTGAGTGGCCGCCGAGGTCGAAGAAGTTGTCGGTGATGCCGATCTGGTCGAGGTGGAGCAGTTCGGTCCAGATGTGTGTGAGGAGTTCTTCGGTGGGGGTGGTGGGCGCTTGGTAGG
>NZ_BAABAT010000234.1:0-580 GCF_039537565.1 Dactylosporangium darangshiense | reverse complement strand
ACCAACGACGCCCCCGCCCTGGCCCAGGCCGACGTCGGCGTGGCCATGAACACCGGCACCTCGGCCGCGAAAGAGGCCGGGAACATGGTCGACCTGGACTCCGACCCGACGAAACTCATCGAGATCGTCGAGATCGGCAAGCAGCTGCTCATCACCCGCGGAGCGCTGACCACGTTCTCGATCGCCAACGACATCGCCAAGTACTTCGCGATCATCCCGGCCATGTTCGCCGCGATCTACCCGGGCCTCGACCAGCTCAACATCATGCGGCTGCACTCGCCGACCTCGGCGATCCTGTCCGCGGTCATCTTCAACGCCCTGGTCATCATCGCCCTGATCCCCCTCGCCCTGCGCGGGGTCCGCTACCGGCCCAGCTCCGCGGCGGCGATGCTGCGCCGCAACCTGCTCGTCTACGGCCTCGGCGGCGTCATCGTGCCGTTCATCGGCATCAAGCTCATCGACCTCATCATCATGACCATCCCGGGGATCTCCTGATGCGCCTACCCAGCTGGCTCGCCCAGCACCTCGCCGCCCTGCGCGCCCTCGTCGCCCTGACGATCGTGCTCGGCCTGGCCTACCC
>NZ_BAABAT010000233.1:0-582 GCF_039537565.1 Dactylosporangium darangshiense | reverse complement strand
CAGGCCCTCGATCTCGGCCCGGTTCCGGTTCGCGATCGGCGTACCCACCACGACGTCGTCCTGGCCCGAGTACCGATGCAGCAGCACCGTGAACGCACCCAGCAACGTCATGAACATCGACACACCCGCGTCGCGAGCCACCCGCCGCAGACCCTCGACGACCGGCGCCGGGATGGTGAACTCGACGAACGCGCCGTCGGTCTGGCGGACCGGGCCCCGCGGCCGATCGGTCGGCAGCTCCAGCACCGGCGCACCCGCCAGCGCCTCCCGCCAGAACCCGAGCTGACCCTCCAGCACCTCGCCCGACAACCAGCGCCGCTGCCACACCGCGAAATCCGCGTACTGCACCGGCAACGCCGGCAGATCCGCCCCCGCGTACAACGCCGCCAACTCGCGCCGCAGAATGCCGGCCGACCACGCGTCAGACACCACATGATGCATCGCCAACGCCAGCACATGCCCATCCGCCGCCACCCGCAGCAACGTCGCCCGCAACAGCGGCCCCGTCGCCAGATCGAACGGCACCGCGGCGTCCGCGGCCAGCCACGCCTGCATCGCCGCCGCCGGATCCGGCTCCCCGGA
>NZ_BAABAT010000232.1:0-586 GCF_039537565.1 Dactylosporangium darangshiense | reverse complement strand
CCTCAGGCGGCGATCGCCGCGTCCACCAAGGCCGCCGCGATGCCGCGTGCGACTGCGGCGGCTGCTGGGTCTCGGTCCATCCGTGCGGCCACTGTCGCGCCGTCGTAGAGCAGGACGAGCTGTGCCGCGAGGTGCTCGGGGGCGGAAGCTCCTGCTGCTTTCCCAAGCTCGGTGAAGATCGACCTCACCCAGGCCCGGCCGACGTCCGCGGCCTCCTCTGCGGCAGCTCCGGGCGCGGACTCTGCGCAGGCGTTGACGAACGCGCAACCGCGGAACTCGGGTTCCGTAAAAGAGTCGTGGAGGGCGTCGAAGACCCCCAGCAACTGCTCGCGGGGGTTCCCGTCGTCCTTGGCGATCCGTTGGACAATGCGCCGCTTCCACCGCTCGTGCCATTCAACAAGGTATGCCCGGATGAGCTCGTCCTTGCTGCCGAAGGTGTTGTAGAGACTGGCTTTCGCGACGCCTGCTTGTGCGATCACCCGATCGATGCCGACTGTGTGCACACCTTCGCGGTAGAACAGCTCGCTCGCCGCGTCCAGGAGGCGCTCGCGGGCCGACAGGTGGCTGCCGCCACCTGTCTTCGCAC
>NZ_BAABAT010000231.1:0-589 GCF_039537565.1 Dactylosporangium darangshiense | reverse complement strand
ACGCAGGCGTTCGGGCTCGACTTCGGGGTCATTGCGGCCGAGTCCTTTACGATCCCCGGTTTGGATGGGCACATGCTCGAATGGCATCAGACCTGGGTACCAAGGGACTTCGCACCGCTGAATGATGAACTGATCGATCTGATAGCGGAGCGGAGAGAGGGTCAGACCTGGGTAACAAGGGTCCCCGCACGGCGAAATGATGAACCGATCGATCTGATAGCGGAGCGGAGAGAGGGTCCGACCTGGATACCAAGGGACTTCGCACCGCTGAATGATGAACTGATCGATCTGATAGCGGAGCCGATAGAGGGTCGGATCGATCTGGATTTCGTATTGAGGGAGGCGCCGAGTGTCGATGTCATTCGGCGTTGGCTGCGCGGTGGGGTGGGTTTGGCGGTGGCGGTCCCGCCGGATGGCGCCGTTGCAGAAAATGTTCACCGGGTCACGCTGAGTGTGCCTGCGCGTTTTGTTTGGACGCATTCCAGCGGGCGTGAGACGTTTTCGGTGTTGGACACCAGGGCGTTGGTTGCGGGCCGGGCGGTGGTGAACTGGGTTGAACGGCAGGCTGCTGCGCCGGGTCGGGACGGCC
>NZ_BAABAT010000230.1:0-605 GCF_039537565.1 Dactylosporangium darangshiense | reverse complement strand
GTCGGGTTGGCGGCGTTGAGGGCGTTGAGGACCGAGGTGTAGGCGGCCTTCTTGTTGCCGCCGCCGTCGAAGAGCAGCGGGCTCTCGCTCGAGCGCCAGGAGTCGCTGTCGCGTACGCCCCACACGGTGATGCCGACGCAGCGGGGCACGTTCATGCAGGCCTGGGTGAGTCCGGCGTACTGCGACGTCGAGGCGTTGGTGACGTCGACCTCGGTCAGTGCCACGTCGACGCCGAGGGCGGCGAAGCTGGACAGCGTGGTCTGGAAGTTGCCGGGTAGTGAGCTGCCGCCGGTGAAGTGGGTCTGCAGCCCGACGCAGTCGATCGGCACGCCGCGGGATTTGAAGTCGCGGATCATGTTGTAGACGCCTTGGGTCTTGCCGTAGGACCAGTTCTCGATGTTGTAGTCGTTGTAGCAGAGTTTGACCGATGGGTCGGCGTTGCGGGCGGTGCGGAACGCGACCTCGATCCAGTCGTTGCCGGTGCCTTGCAGGTTCGACTGCCGGCGGCTGCCGTCCTCGTTGAAGGCCTCGTTGACGACGTCCCAGTAGGCGAGCTTGCCCTTGTAGTGCGCCATGACGCCGTTGATGTGGTCGATCATCGCCTG
>NZ_BAABAT010000229.1:0-620 GCF_039537565.1 Dactylosporangium darangshiense | reverse complement strand
CGGTTGCGTGACAAACCAGGAAGCACCATCCCCGGACGGGGAATACACCACCGCCCTCGGAACCTCCACACCATGCAGCGACCGCTCATCGATATGCGCCTGCATCCGCCGGGCGAGCTCGGCCACGCCGCGGATACGATCAATCGGGAACAACACCAACGGACGCGTCGGGTCACTGCCGTCCGGGCCGGGGCCCGGATCATGGAACGGCCAATCCACCACCTCCTCTGCCGTCACCATCCCGGGACCCAGGCGATGCGTTTCCCACCGACGATGGTCTAGCCCCCGATCAGCCAACCCCGCGCCCGCATAGACGACCACTCCGGTCACGACGACCACACCATCGGGAATCGACCGCCGCCCAACCGCCGCTTCCAGATGCCTCTCGTCCCGCATGCCCTCCTCGTCCTGCGGCGGTGGCACCATCCACGCCCCGTTGGCCAAACGCCGCAAAGAAGGGACCGCCGCCGTCCCGATCGCCGGAAGCCCAGCCACCGGCACCGAACCCGCACCCGATGACCCCGCCACCGACGGGTCCACGACCGCGGCAGACCGACCCCCGACGCCGTAACCGATGGCCACGCTCCACGGCAAACGCGTGTCCCAGTTCGACGCCATCC
>NZ_BAABAT010000228.1:0-629 GCF_039537565.1 Dactylosporangium darangshiense | reverse complement strand
GCGTTCTTCACGCTGCTGGGACCGCGCCGGTGCGCGCAGCTGACCCACATCTCCTCCGACAGCGCGCGGTGGATGAACGAGGTCATCGCCACGCACTGCCCGCAGGCGATCCGGGCGGCCGACCCGTACCACGTCGTCACCTGGGCCACCGAAGCCCTGGACGAGCAACGGCGCATCGCCTGGAACGCCGTCCGCGGTGAAACCCGCGGTCGCAGCCGCAACCGCAGTGCCACAGGGGTCACCAAGACACTCAAGGACGCGCGGTGGGCGCTGTGGAAGAACCCCGAGCACCTCACCGACCGTCAGCGTGAGCAGTTGGCCTGGATCGCCAAGACCAACCCTGCGTTGCACCGGGCCTGGGCGCTCAAGGAAGGCCTGCGCACCGTGTTCGCCATCGCCCGGCGCAGCCCGACCGAGGCGGTGGAAGCCCTCGACCGGTGGATCAGCTGGGCCCGCCGCTGCCGACTACCCCAATTCGTCCGACTCGCCCAACGTGTCGTCCGCAACCGCGACGCCATCGTCGCCTCGATCGAGCATCGACTGTCCAACGCCCTCGTCGAGTCAATGAACACGAAAATCCGACTCATCGTTCGCAGAGCCTTCGGATTCCACTCTGCCGAAGCCATCAT
>NZ_BAABAT010000227.1:0-636 GCF_039537565.1 Dactylosporangium darangshiense | reverse complement strand
CGCATGACGGACCGACCCGTGTTCCACTTCGACGTCGTTCAACTCACCAGACTCGAAGAAGATCGTGTCCATTGTGTCGGCGTCAAGCCTCCGGTACAGCTCGTCGAGCGTCACGCCGTGATCAAGCCGCACCGCCGCCAGGCCGGTAGCGTAGTGGTTCACCCACAGGCCACGATCCCGTGGCAGCACCGCGACGTGAATCTCCGGATTGTTCCCCTGCTGCTCCAGCCGCACCACAGGAATGCTCACCCAGCCCGGAAGCCGCAGCGTCACCGCCGGCTCACCATCGGACGCCACCCGAGCGACAGGCCCCTGCAACCAATGCCGCACCGCTTCGAGCCGCTCCAGCTCCGTGCGGGCAGGACCAACAGGTATCCGCACCGCGCCGGCCTGATGCGCCGCCGGCACATCCCCCCACTCGGACCACAGCACGCCGTCGTGCACGCGAGAACGAGCTACCAACGCCGCCAACACCTCTCCCGGCACCGGATGCGGTCCACGCCGCAAGACGTTGCGAAGCTCCTGCGCCAGATCCATCGAGGTCCACCCGCCCTGATCCGCCGCCGCCTCCGCCGCCGCCGACGACGGCCCCGCAACCGGCCGCTGTTCTTCGCCGCCGGGCCGGGTCAGGCGCCG
>NZ_BAABAT010000226.1:0-640 GCF_039537565.1 Dactylosporangium darangshiense | reverse complement strand
GCCCCGGACCGATCTCCACCAACGACGACCGACCCCCCACCTCCGGCTGCGTCTCCACCATCACAAACCGGCCATCCTCGGCCACACGCTCCACCAACACCACATGCTGCGGCACGCCCGGCCGCTGCCCCCACACCACCGTCACCCCACCCAACTCCAACGACGCCAACATCTCCAACTCCGCACCCACAAACCGGCCACCAAGCCGCCGCTCAACCAACCCCAGCTGCTCCGCCCGCACCGACGCCGCCGCATCATCCACCGACTCGCTCGCCGGCGCCAACCGCTGCAGCACCGACCACACCCGCAACACACAATCCGGATCCCCCGACCACACCGGCAACGGCTCCAACGCCGCCCGCATCGCCGCCGACCCCAGCGGATACCCCGGCGCCGCACCCTCCGAATACCCCGGAGGGTGCGGAAACCACCCACCCGGCACAGACAACAACGGCTCCGCCACCCGCACCGGCCGCACCCCACCGGCCTCACCGGCCGACGCTGCAACGACCCGGCCGTCCCGACCCGGCGCAGCAGCCTGCCGTTCAACCCAGTTCACCACCGCCCGGCCCGCAACCAACGCCCTGGTGTCCAACACCGAAAACGTCTCACGCCCGCTGGAATGCGTCCAAACAAAACG
>NZ_BAABAT010000225.1:0-643 GCF_039537565.1 Dactylosporangium darangshiense | reverse complement strand
TCCGGATCAGCACCGGTCAGCCCGACCAACTCACTGCCGTCGGACACCCGAACACCCGCCGGCGCCACCAACCCAACGGTCATCGGCAGGAACTTCACCGCCACCACCGACCCCGGCGCAACCGCCAACCGACCCGCCTGACCATCCAGGAACGTCACACCCCGAACATCCCGAACCACATTGAACGCATGCGACACCTCAGACACCGAACTCTGCACCACCACCACACCCCGAGCCCCAACCCCAGCCCCAGCCAACAACCCACGAACCACCCCAAAATCCGCAACATCGAACACCACACCAGGCGCATCATCAGCCAACCCCAACTGCTGCCGCTGATAATTGACCAAATGACGCGTCGGCAACGGATCAGCCCCACCCGCCTGATACCCCCACCCATCCCGCAACGACATATCCGTCGCGATCGCCGTCATCACACAGTTCTCGATCAGCCCCCCAACCGGACCCGACTCCACACCCCCCACCCCACCATCCCGATACGGATTCACCCCCCCCAACCACGGAAAATCAACCAACACCTCCGACTCACTGCGATCACTCACCACCACCAACCCAGCCGACACCACCGAACCAGCCAACACACCCGACACCGGCAACACACCCGACCCCGGCGACACGGTCA
>NZ_BAABAT010000224.1:0-663 GCF_039537565.1 Dactylosporangium darangshiense | reverse complement strand
CCTGCGTCGCGGACCGTGCCGCCGTCGCCTGTTCGGCCCGGGCGCGCCGATACGACGACGTCAGCACGTCACGCCGGTAGGCGCGTTTCGGCCGCCCAGCCGCGTCCGCGACCCGCGAGCCGGTCGGTGTGTCAACCCGTCGCTCGGGTAGGCCAGCGGTTTGGCGCCGATCAGCGCGTGCTTGCTCTGGTTTGGAAAGCCGGTACTGGTCGCGGTTGGCATTCCTGCGGGACCGGTCCAGGGCTTTCTGCCGGCGTCGAGCGACGAGCCGAGCCTTCTCCGCGGCGGCTCGCTGCTGCGGGGTCACCAGTACCTGATCCGCCGCGAGACCGCCGAGCATGGTGGGGCTGGTGGGCATGGAGACGATCGCGAGGTTGGACACGTTCCCGTCCACGCCACCCACTCGGTCTTGGGGCGCGTACAGTCGCTGGGCCCGCACGCTGGGGCTCCTCCAGCCCGATCCGAGGATCATCAGATGCGCGTAGTACCGCCACCCGCCGGGTGCGCGGGGGTCTTCGACGCGGACGAGGTCGATCTCGAACACGTGATCGCCCGGCTGAAAGACTGGCAGATCCTGCGCCAATGCCGCCGACCCGGCCGCGGCATCGACCTTGTTGTCGCCGCCGTGACCGCGATCTATAACCACCGCCTCGACCACTTACG
>NZ_BAABAT010000223.1:0-665 GCF_039537565.1 Dactylosporangium darangshiense | reverse complement strand
ACCGGCGTCGCCTTCACCCGCGACCCGGCCACCGGCGAGCGCGGCGTCTACGGCGACTACCTCGCCAACGCGCAGGGCGAGGACGTCGTCGCCGGCATCCGCAACACCATGCCGCTGCAGGACCTCGAGGGCCGCGACAAGGCCAGCTACGACGAGCTGATGGCGATCATGACCAAGCTCGAGGAGCACTACAAGGACCTCTGCGACATCGAGTTCACCATCGAGCGCGGCAAGCTGTGGATGCTGCAGACCCGCGTCGGCAAGCGCACCGCCGCCGCGGCGTTCGTCATCGCCACGCACCTCGTCGACGAGGGCGTCATCGACCTCGACGAGGCCACCCAGCGGGTCACCGGCGCGCAGCTGGCGCAGCTGATGTTCCCGACGTTCGACCTGTCCGACGCGCCCGAGCAGCTCACCCGCGGCGTCGGGGCGTCACCGGGCGCGGCCGTCGGCAAGGCGGTCTTCGACGCGCAGCAGGCGGTGGCCATGGCCAAGGAGGGCGAGCAGGTCATCCTCGTGCGCCGGGAGACCAACCCGGACGACCTGCCGGGCATGATCGCCGCGCAGGGCATCCTGACCAGCCGGGGCGGCAAGACCTCGCACGCCGCCGTGGTCGCCCGCGGCATGGGCAAGACCTGCGTGTGCGGCGCCGACGAGCTCGACGT
>NZ_BAABAT010000222.1:0-699 GCF_039537565.1 Dactylosporangium darangshiense | reverse complement strand
GCGCGCAGTGGCCGCGGACGACGCCACGGTCGCGCTGCGACTGCTGGTCGACCGCCGCGACGAACTCGGCCGAGCCCGCACCCAGACGGTCAGCCGGATCCACCGCCTGCTGCTGGAGCTGATCCCCGGCGGGGCGAAGAAGTTCCTCACCCGCGGCCAAACCAGCTACCTGCTGCGCACCGCGCCACCGCCGGCCGGCATCGTCGCCCAGACCCGCCACGACCTCGCCCGCGAGCTCATCGACGAACTCACCACCATCGACGCGAAGATCCGAGCCGCGGACAAACAACTGCGCCAACTCGTCGCCGCCCATGGCAGCACCTTGCCCGACCTGTACGGCATCGGCCCGTCCGGCGCCGCCCGCCTGCTGGGCGACATCGGCGACATCAGCCGATTCCGCACCGCGGCGCACTTCGCCTCCTGGAACGGCACCGCCCCGCTCGAGGCATCCTCCGGCGACCAGCACCGGCACCGGCTTTCCCGGGTCGGCAACCGGCGCATCAACCGCGTCCTGCACATCATGGCCATCGTCCAACTGCGCCGCGACACCCCCGGCCGTGCCTACTACCGCCGCCGCCTCGCCGAAGGCAAAACCACCATGGAAGCGCTCCGCGCCCTCAAACGGCACCTGTCCGATGTCGTCTACAAACGGATGCTGCGCGACGCCACGGCGGCCCGAACCGCCGGGACGGGCCCGGG
>NZ_BAABAT010000221.1:0-700 GCF_039537565.1 Dactylosporangium darangshiense | reverse complement strand
CCTTGCTCAACGGCATATCCAGCATCCCGTCGACCGAGCCGAGTTGGTGCCTGGTCGTGTCGATGAGCCCCGTCTGCCGGATCATGCAAACCGGTCCACGGCGTGATATCACTGCTGCTCATGAACACCGACCACGCCGACCCGCACGAGCTTGCCGAACTGGGCATCGCCCTTGACGCGGACGACGCTGGCGAGTCGGCGCTGGGCTGGTCAGGTGTTTACGCCTTCGAAGCCGAACATGGCATCGTGCTGCCAGAGCCCTACCGTACCCTCGTCGCCGAGATCACGGACGGGTCATTCTCCGGGCCGCCGGAGTACGGCCTCCTCAGCGTCGCTGAGATGCCCAACGATTGGGGCGACGATCGCCCGGCACGCATCCTGAGCCTCGACTTCCCACTGACCGAGGCATGGTTGTGGGAGGAAGACCCACGACCGTACGAGGAACTGCAACCGTTGCTCGATCCGGTCTTCGACCACGGGTCGATCGTGCTCGGCACGGACGGCTGCGGGATGTACTGGCACCTGATCGTGACGGGCCCGCACCGCGGCCATATCTGGAACATCAGCGGCGAGGGAGCCGCCCCCTTCGGCGCCGAATTCGGCTACACCACCGGCACATCCGGATTTCTCGGCTGGGTCCGGCATTGGGCGGCCGGCAAACCATGGTTCGACGCTCCCTGAACCCGTCCACACACGGTAC
>NZ_BAABAT010000220.1:0-731 GCF_039537565.1 Dactylosporangium darangshiense | reverse complement strand
CCGGTACGCGAGGACGCCGGCCATGGACATGCGGGTCCAGGAGAACCGGTGCCGCAGCACGGGTGTCTGGCCGCGCGGCGCCCAGGTGCCGCGGACTACGGGCAGGAGCGAGAACCCGCTCTCGTCCTGGAAGCAGATCCACGCGCCGCGTCGTCGAGCCCCCTTTTGATCCTCGGCCAGTCCTGCTTGACCCACGCCTCGATCGCCGCGTCATCGCGTTCCACCGCCCGGCGGGCGGGCCGTTGCCGGGTCCAGCCCAGGCGCTGGCGCAGGATCAGCCAGGTCTGCGACAGCGTGTACCGCACCCCGGTCATCCGCTCGATCACCTCGGCGACCCGGGCCAGGGTCCACAGGTCCGTGCCGAAGCCGTTGGCTTTCGGCCCGTCCAGCAGTGCGGCCTCCACCTCGGCAAGCTGCTCGTCGGACAGCCGCGGGGTCCGGCCAAGCCGGTCCGCGCCGGCCAGGGCGTCCCGGCCACCGGCCTGCCAGGCCCGATGCCACCGCGACGCGGTCTGCGCCGACACCCCCAGCTCGACGACCACGTCCGCCTGCCGGCGCCCGGCCTCGAACAGCTCCACCGCCCGCATCCGCCGTTCCCGCAACGCATGCACGTCACGACCGGGATCACGACGCGGGCTTGTCGACCGCACAGCTGTAGGCATGACCATGATTGTCTTGCCCACCAACGGCATCGACCCGCAACGACTCACCGCAAAATCGAAAGATCTTTA
>NZ_BAABAT010000219.1:0-738 GCF_039537565.1 Dactylosporangium darangshiense | reverse complement strand
CCCCCGCCATCACCACCACCGACACCCTCACCACCATCACCACCCGCCCACCCATCGGCCGGCCCCTGCCCAACATCGGCGCCATCCTCCTCGACCAACACCTCAACCCCGCCCCCGACGGCACCACCGCCGAACTCCACATCGGCGGCCCCGGCCTCGCCCACGGCTACCACCACCGCCCAGCCCTCACCGCCGAACGCTTCATCCCCAACCCCCACACCACCGACGGCAGCCGCCTCTACCGCACCGGCGACCTCGCCCGCCGCCAACCCAACGGCGAACTCGACCACCTCGGCCGCACCGACCACCAAATCAAACTCCGCGGCCACCGCATCGAACCCGCCGAAATCGAAACCGCCCTCACCACCCACCCCAACATCACCACCGCCATCATCACCGCCAACCACAACACCCTCACCGCCTACCTCACCACCACCACCAACAACCCACCCACCACCGACGAACTCCGCACCCACCTCCACCACACCCTCCCCGACCACATGATCCCCACCCACTACATCCACCTCACCACCCTCCCCCGCACCCCCAACGGCAAAATCGACCGCAACGCCCTCCCCACACCCGACACCACAAGACCCGACCTCACCACCACCTACCAACCCCCCACCACCCCCACCGAACAACACCTCACCACCATCTGGACCGACCTCCTCGACCTCGACCACATCGGCATCGGCGACGACTTCTTCAACCTCGGCGGCCACTCCCTCCTCGCCA
>NZ_BAABAT010000218.1:0-741 GCF_039537565.1 Dactylosporangium darangshiense | reverse complement strand
GGGCCTATCCGGGCTGGTGGCGCGGTCCGCGCGTGGTCCCGGCAGCAGGCTGCCAAGCCTCATCGGGGGTTGCGTCACCAGTGGTGTGACCGTTTCGCCGGCAGAGGCCACCCCGTGAGTGGCTGCCGCCCCTACCCACACCCCAGCGGATGCCAGGGTGGAAGCGGGTGCGGTTGACCGGCGCAGGACCTCTTGCTGTCCTGTAAGACGCCGTAGCCCGGCTCGCAACGTTTCGTCGATGCATGCTGACCCGGGCACGTCCGGATCGGCGAGGCGGACGCACGCGGCCATCGCTGCTGCGACCAGGTCGCGGTCGCCGACGAGCCCGCACTGGGGACAGTGATGAGTGCGTTGCGCGAGTGGTTTCTTCGCGCGATCCCCGCACGGGCACTGCTGCGACAACGCCGTCTTGCGGGTGCCGGCTCGAGAGAGGCGTCCGCCGGCGGCAACGCACTCGCGGGCGAGCGCAGCGACGAGCATGCCCGGCGAGAACAAGGCGATACCGCGGCCCCACAACCGGCCCCACGCGCGCATGTCCACGTGCTCGACCACCAGGTTTGGGCCGTGGGTTTGGACAATCCGGGCGGCGACGTCGCGGGCGCGGGCCTGTTTCGCCTGCGTCGCGGACCGTGCCGCCGTCGCCTGTTCGGCCCGGGCGCGCCGATACGACGACGTCAGCACGTCACGCCGGTAGGCGCGTTTCGGCCGCCCAGCCGCGTCCGCGACCCGCGAGCCGGTCGG
>NZ_BAABAT010000217.1:0-765 GCF_039537565.1 Dactylosporangium darangshiense | reverse complement strand
CTGCACGTGGGTCTGGCTCGCCGGTGACGTCGATCTTGTCCATGGAGAACTGGCCGGGCGGGTCGATCACCTGGTGCGGTGTCCCGTCGGCGTCGGTGACCAGCCGGGTCCGCAGAATCTCATGGCGCGCGATGATGGCGGTCAATGCGGCGGTCAACGCGGCGGAGTCGACCGGCCCGTCGAACGTGATCTCCATCGGCAGGTTGTAGTCGATCGCGCCCGGGTGCAGGTCCGCCAGGAACCACAGCCGCTGCTGGGCAAAGGACAGCGGCAGCGGGCGGTCGCGGTCGCACGGCGTGATGGGCGTGACCGCGACGCCGGTGGTGGTGGCATCGACGGCGGCGGCGAGGCGGTTGACGGTGGGATGGTCGAACAGGGCCGCGGTGGGCAGCTCGATGTCGAAGAGGGTCCGGATGCGGGTGATGACCTGCGTGCCGAGCAGGGAGTGGCCGCCGAGGTCGAAGAAGTTGTCGGTGATGCCGACGCGGTCGAGGTCGAGGAGGTCGGCCCAGATGCCGGTGAGGATTTCTTCGGTGGCGGTTCTGGGGGGTTGGTAGCCGCCGGATAGTTCGGGGCGGCTGGTGTCGGGTGCGGGCAGGGCGTTGCGGTCGAGTTTGCCGTTGGCGTTGGTCGGCAGCGCGGCGAGTTCGATGAAGATTGACGGGATCTGATGGTCTGTCAGTGTGCTGCGCAGGAAGGTGCGGAGTTCGTCGGCGGGTGGCAGGTCGCCGGTGGTGACGACGTAGGCGATCAGGCGGGTGTCGT
>NZ_BAABAT010000216.1:0-774 GCF_039537565.1 Dactylosporangium darangshiense | reverse complement strand
CGGGGGCGGGCAGGGGTACCGCGCCGGCGGCGCCGACCCGGCAGGTGGCCTCGATGACGGCGTCGTCGGACAGGAACGGGAAGTAGCCGCGGTTGCGCACGTTGACGGCGTGGATGCCGCCGTCGTCGTGGCGCAGGGAGGCGATCAGGCCGACGGCGGCCTCGGAGTAGAACGCGCCGCCGCGCTCGCCGAGCAGGGCCGGCTTCTGGTCGAGGGACGGGTCGGCGTACATGCGCAGCAGCTGCTCCTCGACCTGCGACACCCGCTCGCCGCGCGTCGACCGGCCGCGCTGCTCCGCGACGACCTGGTCGTGGCGGTAGAAGTAGCGCAGGTAGGACGACGGCACGCAGCGCAGGGACGCGATGAGCTCGGCGGGCAGTTGCAGGCCGGAGGCCATGTCGTCCAGGCCCTTGTCGATCAGCTCCGGCAGGTGGTCGACGCCGTCGACGTAGGCGGCGCGCTCCCAGGTCAGGTGGTTCAGGCCGACGTGGTCGAGGATCAGCGCCGACGGTTCGACGCCCAGGGCCGCCGCCCCGCGGCGCTGGAAGCTGATCGCCATGTTGCACAGGCCGGCGGCGCGGTGGCCGTCGTCGAGCAGGGCGCGGGTGACGATGCCGACCGGGTTGGTGAAGTTGACGATCCACGCGCCCGGGTCGGCGCGGCGGGCGATGTCCAGCACGACCGGGACCGTGCGCAGTGCCTTGGCGAAGCCGCCGGCGCCGGTCGTCTCCTGGCCGACGCAGTCGCACGCGAGCGGGAACGTCTCGTCGCTGA
>NZ_BAABAT010000215.1:0-774 GCF_039537565.1 Dactylosporangium darangshiense | reverse complement strand
CGGGGGCGGGCAGGGGTACCGCGCCGGCGGCGCCGACCCGGCAGGTGGCCTCGATGACGGCGTCGTCGGACAGGAACGGGAAGTAGCCGCGGTTGCGCACGTTGACGGCGTGGATGCCGCCGTCGTCATGGTGCAGGGAGGCGATCAGGCCGACGGCGGCCTCGGAGTAGAACGCGCCGCCGCGCTCGCCGAGCAGGGCCGGCTTCTGGTCGAGGGACGGGTCGGCGTACATCTGCAGGAGCTGTTCCTCGATCTGCGAGACCCGCTCGCCGCGCGTGGGCTGGCCGCGCTCCTCGGCCACGACCTGGTCGTGGCAGTAGAAGTAGCGCAGGTAGTAGGACGGGACGCAGCGCAGGGACGCGATGACCTCGGCGGGCAGCTGCAGGCCGGAGGCCATGTCGTCCAGGCCCTTGTCGATCAGCTCCGGCAGGCGGTCGACGCCGTCGACGTAGGCGGCGCGCTCCCAGGTCAGGTGGTTCAGGCCGACGTGGTCGAGGGTCACCGCCGACGGCTCAACGCCCAGGGCCGCCGCCCAGCGACGCTGGAAACCGATCGCCACGTTGCACAGGCCGGCGGCGCGGTGGCCGTCGTCGAGCAGGGCGCGGGTGACGATGCCGACCGGGTTGGTGAAGTTGACGATCCACGCACCCGGGTCGGCGCGGCGGGCGATGTCCAGCACGACCGGGACCGTGCGCAGTGCCTTGGCGAAGCCGCCGGCGCCGGTCGTCTCCTGGCCGACGCAGTCGCACGCGAGCGGGAACGTCTCGTCGCTGA
>NZ_BAABAT010000214.1:0-789 GCF_039537565.1 Dactylosporangium darangshiense | reverse complement strand
CGGCCGCCGCGAGCCCGCCGCTGCCGCCGCCGCCCGCCGCGAGGCCGTCGCTGCCGGCGCCCGCCGCCGCGAAGCCGTCGCTGCCGGCGCCGCTCCCGGCGAGCGCGCCGGTGTCCGCCGCGCCCGTGTCGATGCCGCCCGCGATGGCCGTGTTCACGCCGTCCAGTACCGGCGGCACCAGCAACGGGGGCGCCAGTAACGGCAAGGTCAGCACCGTGACCGCGACCGCCGCGCTGGTGGTGGAGGCGCCGAAGCGTGACTTCCAGGGTGCGGTGCTGGCGGTGCTGAGCGAGCGGACCGGTTACCCGGTCGACCTCATCGATTTCGATCTGGACCTGGAGGCGGACCTTAGCATCGACTCGATCAAGCGGGCGGAGGTGGCCGGGGACGTCGTGGCGCGGCTCGGGCTGTCGGCCGAGGGCGACGAGTCGGAGCTGGAGGAGCTGGTCAAGGCCCGGACCGTGCGGGCCATGGTCGACTGGCTCACCATCCGGCTGGACGACGCGCCGACGTCGGCGGCGGCGGTCGCCGCCGTCTCGGCGCCCGCACCTGGCATGCCGCACCCCCGGACCGCCGCACCGGCCGCGTCGGACTTCCAGGGTGCCGTGCTGGCGGTGCTGAGCGAGCGGACCGGTTACCCGGTCGACCTCATCGATTTCGATCTGGACCTGGAGGCGGACCTCAGCATCGACTCGATCAAGCGGGCGGAGGTGGCCGGGGACGTCGTGGCGCGGCTCGGGCTGTCGGCCGAGGGCGACGAGTCGGAGCTGGAGGAGCTGGTCAAGGCCC
>NZ_BAABAT010000213.1:0-820 GCF_039537565.1 Dactylosporangium darangshiense | reverse complement strand
ATCGGACGTGGCAGGCCCGTACACCACGATCTCCAGCGGCGGCACCGGCACACCGGCCGAGCGGCGAGCCATCAACTGTTCCGTGAACTCCCGCAACGGAACCGCGTGCACGGCCGAGCTCAACCCGCGCAGGATCGCATCCGACGACGGATGTCCGTCTATGTCCCGCCCGTACATCCGCAGCACTGTGCGGCCATGCTCGACAACGACCGGTTGGAAGTTGGACGGAATGCGCTCCCCGTGGTCATCCCGCGTATATGCAAGTTCAGCCGGTGCTACCGCATGCGCCTCCAGTGTGGAGCTTATCGCCGACCGTAGTGCAGCAAGGTCGGCCGGACCACCCACCCGATGATCCACGCCCAGCATGCGCAACAAACGGTTGAGCATTTCATTGTGACGCGCACCGCCTCGATCCCGAAGCAGTTCATTGGTCGGCCACACATTCGGATCATTGATCGACAACCCGCCCCGTTCCCGGTGCCGACGAACTGTGGGGGTCCAATGCGGCTCCTCACGGTCATGGAACGTGACCTGCAGATAGAGTTGCCGCCCGACGTCCGAGACAAGCTGCGCATCATTGACCATGCGGGCTGCCTGGAGTGCCAGAACTTGCAGACGATGCACCTGCATCACCCCCACGCCGTCCAACGGCACCAGGCGGAGATTGATCCGTAAGACGTCCACCGGCAGGTCCGGCAGCGCCAGCGGCTGGGAAGAAGCCTCGCGGAGCCTCAGCACCCCATACGCGGCGACCGTCACCTCCCGAGACAGCGGCCCGCCAGGGCGATCAACGGTCCACGGCCCCGACGCCGTATCTGCA
>NZ_BAABAT010000212.1:0-821 GCF_039537565.1 Dactylosporangium darangshiense | reverse complement strand
TGTGTGGGCGGGAGAACGGCGTGCGTAGGGCAAGGTTATGGGCTCGGCTGGTGGGAGTCGAGAAGGCGGTCGTTGAGCGTGTCGTCTTCGACGAAGGCATGGGTGTTGTGGTGGTGTCGGTGCGGCCGGCTTGAGGTCGGTGGCGCCGATGTGGGGTGTGCCGGCGGCGGTCTCCCGGTTACGACCAAGGGCAGGGACGCCGTCGCTGGCGGGCGTTGGATCTGGGTGGGGTGCGGGTGTTCGTGGAGGCCGACGCGCCGCGGGTGTGCTGTCCGCGGCACGGCATCGTGGTGGCGGCGGTGCCGTGGGCGCGGCACGGCGCCGGGCACACCTACGCGTTCGACGGCCAGGTGGCATGGCTGGCCACCCAGTGCTCCAAGACCGCGGTAACGCGGTTGATGCGGGTCAGCTGGCGCACGGTCGGCGCGATCGTGGCACGGGTGTGGGCCGACGTAGACGGCAAGGTCGACCGGCTGGCCGGGCTGCGCCGCATCGGCATCGACGAGATCTCCTGGAAGAAGGGTCACAAGTATCTGACTGTGGTGGTCTGCCACGACTCCGGCCGGTTGGTGTGGGCCGGCTCAGGTCGTGACCGCGCCACGCTGCGGGCGTTCTTCGCTGCCCTGGGGCCGGCGCGCAGCGCGCAGATCACGCACATCTCCGCCGACGGCGCGGACTGGATCGCCGATGTGGTCGCCCGGCATTGTCCGGCCGCAGTCGTGTGCGCGGACGCGTTCCACGTCGTGTCCTGGGCCACCGACGCCCTCGATCAGGTGCGCCGGCAGGCGTGGAACCTCGCCCGCCACGCGGTGGGCGGCAGC
>NZ_BAABAT010000211.1:0-852 GCF_039537565.1 Dactylosporangium darangshiense | reverse complement strand
ATCGAACTCGTCTGGGGCAACCTCAAAGCCACCGAACTGGCCAACCTCTGCCCCGAACACATCAGCGAAGCCGACACCGCCGCACACACCGGACTGCACCGCATCGGCAGCAGCTACGACTTGTGCTTCAACTTCCTCGACCACACCGGCCTTCGTCTCTGACGAAGCGTCACTCAAATATCGAAAGATCTCTAACCGGCTCTCCTGACTGATCTGTGGGTTGGTTGGGGTGTCATCGACCGTGGAGGGTGGGTCGATGGCCGCCCAGTGAGAGCATGGCCAGGGCGATCAGTGCGTCGGCGGAGTGGAACCCGAACGCCATCCGGGTGATCAGCCGGATCTTGGTGTTCATTGACTCGATCCGGCTTGGACAAGCCGTGGCTGATGGTGGCCAGGATCGCCGTGCGGTGCGCGGTGATACGGCGTTGCAGGGTGACGAATGCCGGGATCCGGCTGCGGCGGGCCCAGCTGGTCCACCGGTCCAGCGCCACCACGGCATCGTCTGGGCTGACCTTGGCGATCTGAAACACTGCGCGCAGGCCTTCCTTGAGCAGGTAGGCGCGGTAGAGCATCGGGCTGGTCCTGGCGATCCACGCCAGCTTGGCGGTCTGTTGTTCGGTGAGGGTGTCAGGGTTCTTCCACAACGCCCACCGGCACCGCTTCAGGGCGCGTGCCTCGCCGACGGCTCGCTGGGTGGCCCGGCCGGGTCCCTGCACGTGCCGTTGGCTGCCGCCCACCGCGTGGCGGGCGAGGTTCCACGCCTGCCGGCGCACCTGATCGAGGGCGTCGGTGGCCCAGGACACGACGTGGAACGCGTCCGCGCACACGACTGCGGCCGGACAATGCCGGGCG
>NZ_BAABAT010000210.1:0-863 GCF_039537565.1 Dactylosporangium darangshiense | reverse complement strand
ACGCTGCACCGACCCAGCCGTCCTGACCCGCCGCAGCAGCCTGCCGTTCAACCCGCTGCACAGCCGCCGCGTCCGCGACCAACGCCCTGGTGTCCAACACCGAAAACGTCTCGTCCCCGCTGGAACGCGTCCAAACAAAACGAGCAGGCACACTCAACGTAATCCGGTGAACATTTTCCGCAACGGCGACATCCGGCGGGACCGCCACCGCCAAACCCACCTCATTGCCCAACCAACGCCGAATGACATCGGCACTCGGCGCCTCCCCCAATACGAAATCGAGATCGACCACACCCTCGACATCGTCGGTCTCCTCCCACGTGCGCAACAGCATCCGCGTCCGAAACGTCTCATCAGACGCTTCGGCTACGGCATCTCCTCCGCGCAGCGACAAGAGGAACGAATCGACGTTGTTTGTCATCCCTGGGTTTGGCAGCGCTATCAGGTCACGCAGGACAAGGCTCGGCGGTTCGGTGTCCCTTTCTGCCCAGGTCTCATGCCATTGGACGCTGTTTTCACCACTCCGGGTCACAAAGGACTCTCCCGCAACGACGAGGAGGTCGGACCTGTTCGCCTGCGTGATGAATAGCGACTGTTCCCAACGAACCCCCACGCCAAGCGGGCGGAGCAGCACCAAAGTACGTTGAGTATCGTTGTCGGCGGGTGTCAGCTGGTCGGCGAACTCCGCGGCAGTCATCCACTCGCCGCTGGAAGCCGAACGCAGCAACGACCAGGGCGCATGACGGACCGACCCGTGTTCCACTTCGACGTCGTTCAACTCACCAGACTCGAAGAAGATCGTGTCCATTGTGTCGGCGTCAAGCCTCCGGTACAGCTCGTCGAGCGTCACGCCGTGATCAAGC
>NZ_BAABAT010000209.1:0-871 GCF_039537565.1 Dactylosporangium darangshiense | reverse complement strand
GGGTGTGTCGATGTTCATGACGTTGCTGGGTGCGTTCACGGTGCTGCTGCATCGGTACTCGGGCCAGGACGACGTCGTGGTGGGTACGCCGATCGCGAACCGGAACCGGGCCGAGATCGAGGGCCTGATCGGGTTCTTCGTCAACACGCTCGTGCTGCGCACCGATCTGTCCGGCGACCCGACGTTCGCGGAGCTGCTGGGCCGCGTCCGGTCGCGGACCCTGGCCGCGTACGCCCACCAGGATCTCCCGTTCGAGCAGTTGGTTGACGCGCTGGACGTGGGCCGGGACCGGTCGCGCACGCCGCTGTTCCAGGTGTTGTTCAACTACCTCAGCGCCGACGACCGCGCCGGCGACCTGCCGACCATCTCCCGCGACACGACCGACACGCCGGCTCTCTACGACCTGACGTTGGTCATCAGCGAGAAGCCGTTCGGATTGCTGGCCGAGCTCGAGTTCGCGACGGCTTTGTTCGACGAGGCGACGATCCGCCGTCTGATCGGCCATCTGCAGTCGGTGTTGGCCGCGGTGGCGGCGGCTCCGGGTGCGGCGTTGTCGGGTTTGGCGCTGGTGTCGCCGCCGGAGTTCGCGACCCCTGCTCCGGTGACCTGGGAGGGCGTCGGCGGTGTGCACGAGCTGATCGCCGGCTGGGTGGAGTCGGATCCGTCTGCGGTGGCGGTGCAGGCCGGCGAGGTTTCGCTGACGTATGGCGAGTTGTGGGATCGGGCGGGTCGTCTGGCGGGGTGGTTGCGTTCGGCTGGTGTGGGTGCCGAGTCGGTGGTCGGTGTGGCGGTTGAGCGTGGTGTCGATCTGGTGGTGGCGGTGCTCGGGGTGTGGCGGGCGGGTGGCGCGTATCTGGCGTTGGATCCGGGT
>NZ_BAABAT010000208.1:0-871 GCF_039537565.1 Dactylosporangium darangshiense | reverse complement strand
GTTGCTAGGTGGTGGCGACGTTGCAATGCAGCTCCTACCGGCCGCAGCGCCTCATCCGCGCCGGCAGTCACGGCGGACGTCGCCATGGGCAACATCGACATCCGCCTCCACCAAGCGGCTCCGCGTGCCTCGGCAACGAACGGTGATCATCGTGCCCGCACCAGTCGGCGTTAGCATCGGGGGAATCCCTACTTCGGATCTCGGTACAGCTGCCACGGTGTGTCGTCCGGCGGCGTCGCCGCCAACTTCCGCGCAAGCTTGACCCGTGAATCAACGCCCAGCTTGCGGAAGATCCGGGTCAAGTACGACTCGACGGTCTTCACCGACAGAAACGTCGCCTGCGCGATGTCACGGTTCGACATCCCCTGCCCGACAAGCGTGGCGATGACGCGTTCTCGCGAGGACAGGTCCGTCGACGACCCGCCCCGTCCGGCAGCGCGCGGGCCGAGAGCGCCGAGCCGCCGCTGCACGTTGACCGCCAGCGTGTGCAGGTGACCGGCGCCGCAGGTGGCGGCGAACTGCTTGACCGTCTCGACATGCCGCGCAGCCTCGTCGGTACCCCCGACCGTGATCAGCGCTCTCGCCAGCTCCAACCGCGCATGGCCCGCCGCGATAAGCCCGGAACCAGCCGTGAATTCCCTTACCGCGGTACGCAGCAACTCGACCACGGTCTCGCCGTCCGCCGGACCGGTACACGCCCGCGCCATAGCCGCATACGCGTGCTGGCCCCGCAGACCCACCGCGCCCGCTGCCTCGACCGCACGCCGGGTCCAGTCGCGGGCCTCAGCCGTCCGGCCACGATCGACCTCAGCCCGCGCCGCCGTGTAGTACCAGCCCGCCCTGAACGAATGAGCCGGCCCGCAGTGCTGCG
>NZ_BAABAT010000207.1:0-911 GCF_039537565.1 Dactylosporangium darangshiense | reverse complement strand
GGCTGCGTTTTCGGCGGTGGTGGCCCGGCACGAGGTGCTACGAACCCGGCTGGTCGCCGACGCCGACGGCATCCCCCACCAAATCATCGACCCACCCACACCCCAACACCTCAACCGCATCGACCTCACCCACACCCCCAACCCCCACCACACCGCCCTCAACCACATCACCACCGACGCCCGCACCCCATTCAACCTCGCCACCGGCCCACTCATCCGCGCCACCCTCATCCACCTCACCCCCAACCACCACATCCTCTCCCTCTGCATGCACCACGCCGTCTTCGACGAATGGTCCGACCGCATCCTCCGACACGAACTCGCCACCCTCTACAACGGCACCCCACTCCCACCCCTGCCCATCCAATACGCCGACTACGCCACCTGGCAACGCCAATGGCTCACCGGCGACACCCTCACCACCCAACTCCACTACTGGCAAACCCAACTCGCCAACCCACCCATCCTCCACCTCCCCACCGACCGCCCCCGCCCCGCCATCCGCAACACCACCGGCGCCGAAATCACCTTCACCATCCCCCAACCCACCACCACCGCCCTACAACACCTCTCCCGCCAACACGGCACCACCATGTTCATGACCCTCATCGCCGCCTACGCCACCCTCCTGCACCACCACACCGGCCAAACCGACATCCTCATCGGCACACCCATCGCCAACCGCAACCAACCCGAAACCGAACACCTCATCGGCTTCTTCCTCAACACCCTCATCATCCGCACCCACCTCCACCACAACCCCACCTTCACCGAACTCCTCCACCAAACCCGCACCACCGCCCTGGACGCCTACACCCACCAAGACCTCCCCTTCGAACAACTCGTCGACCAACTCACCCCCACCCGCAACCGCGCCCAAACCCCCCTCATCCAAACCCTCTTCAACTACG
>NZ_BAABAT010000206.1:0-938 GCF_039537565.1 Dactylosporangium darangshiense | reverse complement strand
GCCGCCTCGCCGAAGGCAAAACCACCATGGAAGCGCTCCGCGCCCTCAAACGGCACCTGTCCGATGTCGTCTACAAACGGATGCTGCGCGACGCCACGGCGGCCCGAACCGCCGGGACGGGCCCGGGGGGACACACGGGAGCGACTCTGCAATCCAGCGCGGACGGCCCAATCCCGACAGCCGCCTCTTCGGACAAGTCACAGCCCGGACCCGCCACCCGCAAGCCTAAAGCAAACCTCGCCATAACCCCTTGACTAGAGGGGAACCAGATCCGCGCACCTGATCTTGGCGAATGAACGGTCACCCGCAGATGCGTGCGCGCATCATCGACGATGTCTCTTGTGGCCGAGAAGGTGCGCGAGTTGTTCCGTCGTGGATGAGGTCTTCCCCCCAATAACGGGCGCGTCGTACATGACTCCTCGGAGCCGGTCTGGAATGACGGCGACAGCGTAGGAAAGGCAGCGATCGGCAATGCCGTTCGGGGCGTCACTCGGCTGGCCGGTCGCGACGGCGAGATCCCATCCATGCGTGATCGTCTCGACGGTGAAGCCGCGTGCCGCGTCCAAGGCCGTGCACGGTCCCCAGGGTGCGACGACTTTGTCAGCAGCGGCCAGCGGCGACCAAGCCTCTCGGATCGAGGCCACCAATGTTGCATACGTGGAGGCGAGTTCCGCATCGGGAACGTCGGTGATCACATGAGAGATGCCCCGTGTCGGGATGCGCTGGGCGGTGGCAAGTCCACGGTGCACGGTGCCGATGAGGTGGCCAAGGAGGCTTCGGACATCGAAATCCTCGCAGGGAGTTGGACCTTCGGAAGCTGTCAAGGCGTATGAGACACGGGCTGGTTACGCGGTCTGTATCTGAGGTGCTGGTGTGGGCGGGTTGATCCACGCTGTGGTGGGCAGGGCCGGTGGGGTGGGTGGCTGGCTGAATCGTTC
>NZ_BAABAT010000205.1:0-952 GCF_039537565.1 Dactylosporangium darangshiense | reverse complement strand
GCCGACGACTACCTGACCAAGCCGTTCAGCTTCGTGGTGCTGGTAGCCAGGCTGCGGGCGCTCATCCGTCGGGGTGCGCCCGAGCGACCGGCCGTGCTCACCGCAGGGGACCTCAGCCTCGATCCGGCGCGGCAGGCCGTGGCCCGAGGCGGCGAGCCGATTCCGTTGACGCCACGCGAGTTCAGCGTGCTGCACTTCCTGATTCGGCACCGCGGCGACGTCGTGTCCCGCACGCAGATTCTCGAGGGCGTCTGGGACGCGTTCTACGACGGCGACTCCAACGTGGTCGAGGTCTACATCGGATACCTGCGCCGCAAGATCGACCAGCCGTTCGGGCGCAAGGCGATCACGACGGTCCGGGGTGCCGGTTACCGTCTGGCGGCCGACGGCGGCTAATCCGGTCGGCTGCCGACGGCAGCGGCAGGGTGACGTGGAACGTGGCCCCGCCACCCTTCGCCTCGCCGACCGTCACCGTGCCGGCGTGGCCGGTCACGATCTCCCAGACGATCGCCAGGCCGAGCCCGCTCCCGCCGGCAGTCCGCGGCCGGCTGGGTTCCAGGCGCACGAACCGCTCGAAGACACGGTCCCGGTCGGCCTGCGGGATGCCCGGCCCGTCGTCGGCAACCTGGAGGTGTGCCGAGTCGTCCTGCGCCCACAGGTGTATCTCGACGGTCGAGCGGGCATGCTGCATGGCGTTGTCCACCAGGTTGCGCAGTGCCCGCGCCAACTGCCTGCGGTCGCCGCGTACCCGCACCGGGTGCACCTGCGCCCGGATGTTGATCCCGGGCCGGGCGGCGCCTCTGCGGCGCTCCGCGTCGACGAGGTCGTCGAGGTCGACATCCTCGGATCGCGGGGCGAGGCCGCGTTCGTCGACCCGGGCCAGCAGCAGCAGGTCGGCGACGATGTGGCCGATCCGGCCGGTCTCGCCCTGCAGTATCGCGACGCTCGCGGG
>NZ_BAABAT010000204.1:0-954 GCF_039537565.1 Dactylosporangium darangshiense | reverse complement strand
GCCGGCCTCCAGGTTGCGGACGCGCTCGACCACGACGCCGCCCTCGAGGCCGGCGTTCACGGCGATCTGCCGCAGCGGGGCGTCGAGCGCGACCTTGACGATGTTCGCGCCGGTCGCCTCGTCGCCGACCAGGTCCAGCTTGTCGAACGCGGTCTTGCCGGCCTGCACCAGGGCCACGCCACCGCCGGGCACGATGCCCTCCTCGACGGCCGCCTTCGCGTTGCGAACGGCGTCCTCGATGCGGTGCTTGCGCTCCTTGAGCTCGACCTCGGTGGCCGCGCCGACCTTGATGACCGCAACGCCGCCGGCCAGCTTGGCCAGGCGCTCCTGCAGCTTCTCGCGGTCGTAGTCCGAGTCGCTCTTCTCGATCTCGGCGCGGATCTGCGAGACGCGGCCGTTGATCGAGTCGGCGTCGCCGGAGCCGTCGACGACGGTGGTCTCGTCCTTGGTGACGACGACCTTGCGGGCGCGGCCGAGCAGGCCGAGGTCCGCGTTCTCCAGCTTCAGCCCGACGGTCTCGGAGATGGCCTGGCCGCCGGTCAGGATCGCGATGTCGGTCAGCATCGCCTTGCGGCGGTCACCGAAGCCGGGGGCCTTGACGGCGACCGACTTGAAGGTGCCGCGGATCTTGTTCACCACGAGGGTCGCCAGGGCCTCGGCCTCGACGTCCTCGGAGATGATCACGAGCGGCTTGCCGGACTGCATGACCTTCTCCAGCACCGGGAGCAGGTCCTTCACCGCGGAGACCTTCGACTCGACGATCAGGATGTACGGGTCGTCGAGGACGGCCTCCATCCGGTCGGTGTCGGTCACGAAGTACGGCGAGATGTAGCCCTTGTCGAAGCGCATGCCCTCGGTGAGCTCGAGCTCGAGGCCGAAGGTGTTGCTCTCCTCGACGGTGATGACGCCTTCCTTGCCGACCTTGTCCATGGCCTCGGCGATGATCTCGCCGAC
>NZ_BAABAT010000203.1:0-961 GCF_039537565.1 Dactylosporangium darangshiense | reverse complement strand
AGCCCTGATCCACCGATGGGATTGATGTGAGCACGAGGGCCCGGATGCGATGATGCCCCCGCGAGCTGGAAAGATAGAGGTTCTTCAGGCTTCTATCGTCCAGTTCGAGAGGGCACCGTCAGGGTGAGGTTACCGCACAGCGCGGCGCGGGTGCGCGCCTCGTTCGATGATCCGAATCTGGTGTCGTGCGCCGGCCTGGAACCGGTGATGCGGCTGGCCGAGGTGTGCGGGCTGCATGGCATCGTCGCTGCTCGGCTGCGTGTGCCGACGGACAAGGGCGCCAACGCCTCAGGAAAGGTCGCCGCGATCGTGGCGGGCATGCTGACCGGCGCGGACTCGATCGACGACCTGGACGTGCTACGTCACGGCGGGATGCCGGCGGTGTTCAGCGGGATCTACGCGCCCTCGACGCTCGGCTCGTTCCTGCGCGCGTTCAGCCACGGCCACGTCCGGCAGGTGCAGGCCGTCTCGCGGCAGTTCCTGATCCGGCTGGCTGGACGGGCGCCGTTGCTGCCCAGCGCTGATGCGGTCACCTTCGTGGACATCGACTCGTTGCTGCGGCGGGTCTACGGCAAGCAGAAGCAGGGCGCCGGGTTCGGCCACGCCAAGGTCGGCGGCTACCAGGTCCTGCTGCGCGGCCTGAACCCTCTCGTGGCCACGATCAGCACCCCGCACGCGGCTCCGGTGATCGCCGCGACCCAGCTGCGCGCCGGCAACGCCGGCTCGGCCCGCGGCGCGGCCTCGCTGCTCGCCGAGGCCATCGCCACCACCAAGGCCGTCCTGGCCGCCCAGGCCGGCAGCGCAGCGACGCCGGCAGCGACCGAGCCGGTGGCGGGTGAGATCGTGGTCCGCGCGGACTCGGCGTTCTACTCCCGCGCCGTCATCGGCGCCTGCCGCCGGGCCCGGGTGCGGTTCTCTGTCACCGTGCGCGTCGACGCCAAGGTCCGCACCGCGATCGCCA
>NZ_BAABAT010000202.1:0-1036 GCF_039537565.1 Dactylosporangium darangshiense | reverse complement strand
AGAGCCGGCCTTCCTTGACCGCCTCGGTCACCCACGGGATGACCTCGTCGAGCATCTCCTCCAGCGACGTGGTCGCCTCGAAGCCGAGCACCTCGCGGGCCTTGGTGCAGTCCGGGACCCGCTTCTGCACGTCGTACTCGTACGGGTCGTCGGACACGACCCGCAGCGGCACGTCCGGGCCCTTGATCTTGCGCCAGATGACCTCGGCCAGCTCCAGGACCGTGGTCGACTCGGCGGTGGAGACGTTGAAGTCGTTGTTCAGGGCCGCCTCGGACTCCATCGCGGCGATGATGCCCTTGGCCAGGTCACCGCCGTAGGTGTAGTGGCGCACCTGGTCGCCGGAGCCGAGGATGTGCAGCGGGTCCTGACCCTTGATGATCTTCTGGACCAGGTCGGGCACGACGTGCGACATCGCGAGCTTCACGTTGCCGGAGAGGACCTCGACCTCGCCGAGCGCGCGGCCCTCGCCGACGCCGACGCAGTTGAACGGGCGCACGATCGTGTAGGGCAGCTTGTACTGGTCCCAGGCGGCCTTGGCGAAGTACTCCACGGCCAGCTTCTGGAAGCCGTAGGAGGACAGCGGCGGCGGGACGGCGCGCTCGTCGCCCTCCTTCGAGGGCCAGTGCGTGGTCGACTCGAAGACCATCGACGAGGACATGTACGTCATCTTCTTCAGCGTCCCGGCCTGGTGCGCCTTGATCGCGGCGTCGCAGGACGAGGCCATGATCCGCTCGTTGGTGGCGAGCAGGTCGTAGGCGTAGGCGTGGAAGTACGAGATGCCACCGATCAACGCCGCGCCGGCGATGAAGTGCTCGCAGCCGTCCAGCAGCTCGGTGACCAGGTCCACGTCGCGGGCGTCGCCCTCGACGAACCGGTAGTCCGGGTGGGAGTCGTAGCTACGGGTGACCGGACCGTACTTCGAGTAGTTGTCCAGGCCGACGACCTGGTAGCCGCGGGACAGCAGCTCCTCGACGACATATCCACCGATGAAGCCGGCCGAGCCGGTGACCAGGACCTTTGCCACAAACACTCCTTA
>NZ_BAABAT010000201.1:0-1042 GCF_039537565.1 Dactylosporangium darangshiense | reverse complement strand
CCGGGAACGCTGCAACGCCCGGTTCCGCCGCCGCTGCCGCAACCGCTCGGCGGCCAGCCGATCAGCGTCCGGGCCGGACCTCGCCACGCACGTGGCCCGCAACCCGTCGGCGGCTACGCCGGTGGTGGGGATGGAGACGACGGCGAGGTTGGACACGTTGACGTCCACCCCGCCCCGCCGTGACAACCCGGCGGCCGCGGCGCGGCGCGCCGCTGTGCTCTGCGAGGTGTAACCGGGGCCGAGGATCATCAGGCGCGCCTCGTACCGCCACCCGCCAAGCGCGCCCGGATCGCGGTGGCGGACCAGATCGATCTTGTGCCAGCAGCCGGGATCGGCCAAGTAATGCTCGAGGACCGGTGTCCGGGCGGGTCCTTGCGGCAGCCGGACCGGCAGCACGAGATCGCGGCAGCCGGTGCCGGTCAGCACGATCGCGAACGGGCCGTCGTGGTCCCACCACGACCGCACCGCCCGCCCACCTCCGGTCGCGGTCACGGCCGGCATTCGCCGCGGCTGCCACAACCGGCCACCCCGATCAAACGCCGCCCGATGCCCGCCGAGACTGCCGACCAGCCGGAACGTCTCCCACTTCCGCGGCCGGGTGTGCGACCGCGCCCGGCCGGGAATGGTGTGGAACGACCACCAGTCACCAACCCGCGGTGGGCCGTGCCGACGGCCCGTCGCGTCGGGGAACAGATGCCGATGCACCGCCTGCCACACCCCGTCCGCGCCGTGCATGACCAACGCCTTGGTCATATGACGGCGCAGGTGCGGCGCACCGTCCAGATGCCGGTACGCGGCACGTTCCAGCCCGGGCAGGGTCAACCCCAGCCGGTCCCGGACCGCCGCCGGGCCCGCTACAGCGCGTTCGTGATGCGCGCCACGATAGGCGGCCAGCCGGGTCCGGGCGTCGCGCTGCACCGCCCGACGGACCGCGAACGCCGCCGAAAACACCCGCTCCACATGCCGCCGCGTCTGCGGATCATGTACATCAAGCGGCAGCCGCAACACCGACACCGGACCGTCATAGCTCCACGCGGCAGCC
>NZ_BAABAT010000200.1:0-1068 GCF_039537565.1 Dactylosporangium darangshiense | reverse complement strand
CAGGCCTGCGTTGCGTACACGTGCGGCCGAAGCGGCAAGGTCCTGCAAATCGTCTCCGCGGGCCTGCAGCAGTACGGTCGCCTCGGTCTCGTCGAGGGCGACCCCGTCTCGGGCGCGTCTGAGTGCTCGCCGCATGGCAGTTGCGGTCGGTCGGCCGGTCCGGGATTCCTCAGGCACAGGCATTGTGTTCCTCTGACGTTTCTGTGAGTCGGCGGTTGGAGTTTCGTCGCGGAGCCGGCTGGGCGTGGTCGGTGCGTCGCAGCTACAGGTCGGCGATGTTCAGCCCGGCATGGGTGTGGTAGCGACGGTTGATCGAGATGAGGTTCGCGACCAGTGATTCGACCTGGTGGGCGTTGCGCAGTCGGCCGGCGAAGACGCCGCGCATGCCGGGTATGCGACCGATGAGGGCTTGGACGAGGTCGGTGTCGGCGCGGGCCTCGCCGAGGACCATGACATCGGTCGGCATCTCGTCGATTCCAGGGTCGGTCAGGCGTACCGCAGACAGGTGGTTGAAGGCGGCTGTGACCCTTGATCCGGGCAGGAGGGCTGCGGCTTGCTCGGCGGCGCTGCCCTCGTCGGGCTTGAGGGCGTAGGCGCCCTTCTTGTCGAAGCCCAGCGGGTTGACGCAGTCGATGACGATCTTGCCCATGAGTTCGCTGCGGAGCGATTTCAACGTTTCGGCGTGGGCGTCCCATGGGACGGCGACGATGACGATGTCGCTGCGCTGCGCGGCTTCCGCGTTGTCGGCGCCTTGGATGCCCAGGCCCAGTTCGGTCGCGGTGGCCTGGGCTCGGTGTGCCGACCGGGAGCCGATGATCACCTGCTGGCCGGCTTTGGCCAGTCGGTAGGCGAGACCTCGGCCCTGCGGTCCGCTTCCGCCGAGGATGCCGACCACATAGTCGGTGACGTCGGGCAGTTCCCATGGGTCGCTGCTTGGGCCCGGCAGTGTACGAGCGTCGGTGGTGGCGTCGGTGGTCGTCATGCGATCAAGCCTTCTTGTTGGGGGGCAGGTATGGGTGTCACTTGACCAGACCGGTCTGTCTAAGCCACGATAGCAGGGCATCCGCA
>NZ_BAABAT010000199.1:0-1111 GCF_039537565.1 Dactylosporangium darangshiense | reverse complement strand
AAATCTTGGAGGCAGACGTGCAGCCGTGTCCAACCTGCGGCGGCATGGGCGTTGATGCGAACGGCTACTGCTTGCATTGCCGCACCTATCGAGGGGTCCCACAGGGGCCGCAATCGCCGACGAGCGGGTCGCCCTACAGCGGCGTACCGTACAGCGGCGGCCCCTATGCCGGTTACCCCGCCGGCTCCGGACCGTCCTTCCCGGGCCAGGCCAGCGGCCCGCCCGCGTTCCCGCCGGCCACACATGGTGGGCAGTACGGCCCCTCGCCGGCCCCGCCGAGGAAGAACAATTACCTCGTGCCGGTGCTGGCAATGTCCGGCGTCCTGGCGCTGCTGGTCGTCGCGATCGTCGTGGTGGCCGCGCTGAAGAATGACAACCCCAAGACCGACCCGGTGGCGAACCCCGGCAGCAACACCAGCGCCGGCGGGAGCAATGGGGCCGACCCCAAGGCCCCAGCCGCGATCGACGAGTGCCTCGTCGGCACCTGGGTGACAACCAGCCACACCGAGCTGGTGCCGATGCAGGGCATCGGCGACGTGCCGTTCAAACTGGACAAGAATGGCTGGGAGGCCAAGTTCAGCAGGGACGGCAAGGCCACCCTGACCTACACGAACTCCACGTTGTCCGGTGACCCCGAGGTGCAGGGCACCAAGACGCACGTGACGCTGACGGTCAACGCCACGGTGACCGCCGACGTGCACACCGCCGGCGGCAGCATCGCGTGGACCGACTTGAAGAGCGACGGCAAGGCCACCCTCAGCGCGCCGAGCCTCGGGATCAACACGACGACGGACTTCACCGCGAGCGACGACCCGTCGAAGTACACCTGCGTGGGCCACCAGCTGGACGTCACCACCAACCGCTTCCACTCGATTTTGAATCGAACTAGCTCTACCGGTTGACCAGTACCGTAGCGGCCCCATCGGGCTCGGCCATGTCGTCGCCGACCGGTGGGCCCGGCAGCCGCTCAGCACGTAACCCACCGCGACCAAATACCCGAGAGTGGCCGATGCATTAGGGCGTGGTGGCGCTGGTCCGGGGAGTGGCTTTGGGATTCTCGACTGCGATCAGGCTTGGACTACCTGCGCTGACGATGGGCTTCTCCAAGGCC
>NZ_BAABAT010000198.1:0-1117 GCF_039537565.1 Dactylosporangium darangshiense | reverse complement strand
GGCCGTCCCGACCCGGCGCAGCAGCCTGCCGTTCAACCCAGTTCACCACCGCCCGGCCCGCAACCAACGCCCTGGTGTCCAACACCGAAAACGTCTCACGCCCGCTGGAATGCGTCCAAACAAAACGGGCAGGCACATTCAGCGACCGCATCCCCGGCGCAGCATGAGCCGCCGGATCCACCACCCCATGGACAACCCCAGCGGGCCGACCGACCGGCGATCCTCCACCACCCAACCCCGACAACTGCACATGCGCATACGGCAACGACCGAACCTCACGGGCAGGATCGAAGTCGCCGGTAGCCAGCGGCTGGACAAACCAGACACCGTTCGGCAACTGCCGCATCAGGATCGAATTCCTGCGTGGCTCGGCCGCCTGGTCGGTCGAGTCCGGGACCCCGATCCGGCTGTCCGAGGTGTCACCCAACGAGTCGGGCGGTGACAGCTCGTCGAGGGCGATGATCTGCTCCGCATGCTCATTCACGAATTGGTTTACGGCCGCGAAGCGAGTACCGGGCCGAATCAGGTAGATCCCGCCATGGACCCGGACCACCGACGTCGCAGCCAGGTTCAGCCGGACACGCTCCGATTGCCGGGAGGTAGGCGGAGTTACAGCGACCATCGGGAACGGGACGCTGTACGTTCCGTCTGGCCGCCTGAGCAGACCCACAGCCTCGTCGCGCAGGAATACTGTGACCTTATAGCGCTGCCTATCGGCAGGCTGGGCCTCCAGCCAAGCGTTGACGACACCGACCACCGCCCGCGCCGGCTCCCTCCGCGAACCGCCCACGCCGAACAAATCCGCAACGAACGTCGACATGTCCGTGCCCAGATAAGAGACCACGACCGCCGCCTCAACATGCGGCAACGCATCCAACGGGCCCGCAACCGCACGCCCCCGCGCAACGTCCTGCCCCCGCAGCCGACGCCCCCCAACACGCGACGCAAAAGCCGCAGAGCCGAAGTAACTCGCCGCCAACGCCGCCTGCTGGCCGGCATCCGACGTTCCTGGCGCCGGTTCGGATACACCCTCCGCAACCCGGAACACCGGCTGACGGTCCGGATCAGCACCGGTCAGCCCGACCAACTCACTGCCGTCGGACACCCGAACACCCGC
>NZ_BAABAT010000197.1:0-1126 GCF_039537565.1 Dactylosporangium darangshiense | reverse complement strand
ACCTTCCCGTTCGGCGTCAACGGCAACCCGGCGAGCTCCACAAACACCGACGGCACCATGAACTCCGGCAACCGCTCCCGCAACCACCCACGCAACCCCTCCACAACCCCCGGCACCACATACGCGATCAGCCGCTCCCCACCCTCATCAGCCACCACCACCGCATCGCGAACGTCCGGATGCCCGCGAAGGACGTGTTCGACCTCGCCCGGCTCGATCCGATACCCACGCACCTTCACCTGCGCGTCATTCCGACCCAGGAACTCCAACGTCCCATCGGCCCGCCACCGCACCACATCCCCCGACCGATACAACCGGCCACCACCAAACGGATCCGCCACAAACCGCTGCGCCGTCAACTCCGCCCGACCCAGATAGCCACGCGCCACGCCGGAACCACCGATGAACAACTCGCCCGGCACCCCGATCGGCACCCGCCGCAACAACGCGTCCAACACATAGAGGCGGGTCCCCGGCAACGCACCACCCACCGGCGCCGGACCAACCCCACCCTCAAGCTCGGCAAACGTCGAATCGATACCAGCCTCAGTCACCCCATACGCCGTCAACACCCGCGCACCCAGGACCTGCCGGGCCCGGGCCGCCGCTTCGAGACGCCACACATCGGTGGTCACGACCAGCAACCGCAACCCGTCCAACACCACCCCGGTGTCCTCCAAGTGCGCGACCAGCGCATCGGCGTAGCGGGGAGCAACCTCCATCGCCTCCACCCGCTGCCCGACCAGGACCGCACACCACTCCGCGACCGACAACTGCAACCCGACCGCGCCCAGCACCAACGTCCCACCCGAGCCGAGCGCACGGACCACGTCACCGGTGAACACGTCGAAACTCGCGCTCGCCACCGACAACCACCGCAACCGCTCACCCGCACCGAAGTGGGACCGCATCCAACCGCCGAGCACACCCAGCAACACCGCATGTGGGACAACCACAGCCTTCGCCACACCCGTCGACCCCGAGGTGTAGATGACACACGCCGCCTGACCCGCCACCACCGGCAGCACCTCAACCGGTGCGGCCTGAATCGGCTCGTCGAGCCAGCACACCACCGGCACCAAACCGGCCAACCCCGCCGCCACCGAACGATGCCCGACCAGCACAC
>NZ_BAABAT010000196.1:0-1126 GCF_039537565.1 Dactylosporangium darangshiense | reverse complement strand
TGTGTGTTTTGGTGTGGTTGGTTGGGGGGTGTGGTGCGGTGGGTTTGGAGATGCCGGATGATTTGGCGCGGTTTTTCAATTGGTTGACCGGGGATGTGTTTCCGGGGTCGGATGAGGATGCGGTGAATTGGTTGGGTGGGGAGTGTGTGCGGTTTGGGGATGGTGTTGCGGGGTGGGTGTCGCCGTGGATGCATGCTGTGTTGGGGGTTGGTGTTGATGGGGTTGATGGTGATGCTGGTCGGGCTGTTCTTGGGGCGGTTGGGACGGTGGGTCAGGTTTTGTGGTTGGCGTCTCGGTTTGTGCATCGTTTGGGGGTGGCGTTGGAGTCGTTGGGGGAGGTGCTGGGGTATTCGAAGTTGATGTCGTATGCGTCGGCTGTGGAGGTGTATTTGGAGTTTCAGGTGGAGTTTATGTGGGTGTGGTTGGGTCCGGGGGTGTTGGGGGATTTGCTGGTGCATTTTTTGGTGGCGCGGTTGCGGATTAGGTTGTTGTTGGCGCGGGTGTTGGTGGCGGTTGGGCGTCCGCAGGCGGAGAGTGTGGGGTTGCAGAATTTGATGGATGCGGTGGTGCAGGAGGTGCAGATTTTGCGGGGTGATCGGAAGCATTGGGATCATCGTTTGTCGCGGGAGGCGGCGAAGGTCGGGTCGTGGATTGGTGCGGTGGGGATGGTGTTGGGTCCGGCGGGTCATGTGGTTGGGCATGGTGGGCGGGGGGTGTTGCGGCGGGTGGGTGGGTCGGTGCCGGTTGCGGTGCCGGTGCGGGAGGTGGTTGAGGTTGGTGAGAAGGGTGAGAAGGGGGGGTTGTCGGGTGAGGTGAGGCAGGTGGTGGGGGATGGGGTTGGGGTTGGTGGGGGGAAGGATGTGGGGGATGTGGTGGCGGGTGGTGCGGGTGTGGGTGGGGGGCGTGGTGTTTGGGGTGTGGTGGAGGAGGCGGTGCATGAGGGTGTGACGGGGGCGGTGGGGGAGGGTTCGTATGGGTTGGTCAATGGTGATGGTTTTTCGTTGAAGGCGGTTCCGTTTTCGTTTGTGTCGGAGGCGTTTTCGGGTGCTGCTGGTGGTGCGGGTGGGCTAATGGGTGCGCGGATGCGTGGGTTGAAGCACGGCGGTGGGGTCGGTGCTGCTGGCGG
>NZ_BAABAT010000195.1:0-1162 GCF_039537565.1 Dactylosporangium darangshiense | reverse complement strand
CAATTCTCCGTTCAGGGCGTGTGAGCTGGCGATTCCCGAATGCGGTCAGGCTGCGCGGCGGTATTCATTGATCAAGCCGTGGAGGATTCGTCGCTTGCGTACCGGTCGATCGAGCGGGACCACGATGTCCGGGTCGTGGCGGGGTGGGTGCTGGTCGAGGCTCTGATGTGGACGGTGTTCGTTGAAGTGCCGGGCATAGCCGTCGAGGACGGTACGGGCGTGTCGTTCGTTGTAGATCAAGATGCGGTCGGTGCATTCGCGGCGGACGCTACCGATGAACCGCTCGGCATAGCAGTTCGCCCGTGGTGTCCGCGGCGGGATCCTGACCACCTCAATGCCCTCGGCGGTGAACACCGCGTCGAACGAATTGGTGAACTTGGCGTCACGGTCGCGGACCAGGAACCGGAATGAGCTCGCCCGCTCACCGAGGTCGACGATCAGGTTGCGGGCCTGCTGGGTGGTCCAGTCGCCGGTCGGGTTGGCGGTGACGCCGAGGATATGGATTCTGCGGGTGATCATCTCCATCACGACCAGGATGTAGATCCGCCGCAGCGTGATCGTGTCCAGGTGGAAGAAGTCGGTGGCCAGCAACCCGTGCGCCTGCATGCGCAGGAACTGCCGCCAGCTGGTATCCACGCCGCGTGGCGCCGGCCCTGTCCGGGTGCGGGCCAGGATCCGGCGGATCGTGCCGGCGCCGACCCGATAGCCGAGGCCGGTCAGCTCGCCTTGAATGCGGCGGTGTCCCCACGTCGGGTTCTCCCGCGCGAGCCGGAGGACCAGGTCGCGGATCTCGCTGCTGATCGGTGGCCGACCGGGGCGTTCGGATACGTCCACCGGCGTTGGACCAGCCGACGATGCCAGGCCAGCAGCGTGGCCGGGGTGACCAGGCGATGCCGGCGCAGCCGGCCGGGCAGCAGCCGGGTCAGCGCGGAGAGCACTGCCCGGTCTGGCCAGGACGGTCGAGGCCGACCGACCTGACGGCGCAACACCACGACTTCGTGCCGCAGGACCAGCAGCTCCGCGGTCTTGGCGGCTTCGCTGCGCGACAGCCACACAAGCCAGCCGAACAGCTGAACCATGATCAGATACAACAGCCGGAACACCATCACTGGAGCGTGCAGCCGACCGACGAAACCCCAGCTCACAAACCGTGCGACGAGTT
>NZ_BAABAT010000194.1:0-1183 GCF_039537565.1 Dactylosporangium darangshiense | reverse complement strand
AACCACGGAAAATCAACCGCCACCTCCGACTCACTGCGATCACTCACCACCACCAACCCAGCCGACACCACCGAACCAGCCAACACACCCGACACCGGCAACACACCCGACCCCGGCGACACGGTCAGTGCCGGCGACACCGACGACGACGTCCATACCGGCGACACACCCGACACCGACGACACCGACGACACCGACCCCGACGACACCGACGACACCGACCCCGACGACACCGACGACACGGGCGACGCGGTTGTTGGTGTGGACGACCCCGACGACGTGGCCGGCGCCGGCGACCCCGACGACGTGGCCGGTGTGGTCGGGCCAGCCGGCACGGACAGGTCGGTCACCGCGCCCGCACCCGCAGGCGCCGCCGGCAGGGTCGGACCGGCCGAGGCGACCGGCGCAGTCAGCGGGGTCGCACCAGACGGGCCAGACGGCACAGACGGCACGGACGGACCGGTCGGCGTGGGGCCGGTCGGGCTGCCGGTCAGTGTCGGGGCGGCACCGCCCGGACCGTTGACGGACCGGACACCGTTACCGGCCCAACCACCGAGACCATCGACGACCGGCCCCGACCCACCCGACCCGCCGAACCCGCGGCCACCGACCAGCCCACCACCACCAGCGCCGCCCCCGACATCGACGACATCGGCGGCCGTGGTGGTGGTGGCGGCCGGGACGGGCGACCCCGACAGGTCATACGACGGCAACCGCCCCGGCTCATACGACGGCTCATCCGACGGCAACCGCTCCGGCTCATACGACGGCTCATCCGACGGCAACGGCTCCGGCTCATACGACGGCTCATACGACGGCAACGGCTCCGGCTCATACGACGGGTCATACGACGGCAACGGCTCCGGCTTATACGACGGGTCATCCGACGGCAACGGCTCCGGCTTAGACGACGGCTCATCCGACGGCAACCGCTCCGGCTTATACGACGGCTCATCCGACGGCAACGGCTCCGGCTTATCCACCGGCAACGGCTTATCACCGGACACATCACCGGCATGACCATCACCGGCATGACCACCACCGGCATGACCACCACCGCCAGCAGCACCGACCCCACCGCCGTGCTTCAACCCACGCATCCGCGCACCCATTAGCCCACCCGCACCACCAGCAGCACCCGAAAACGCCTCCGACACAAACGAAAACGGAACCGCCTTCAACG
>NZ_BAABAT010000193.1:0-1192 GCF_039537565.1 Dactylosporangium darangshiense | reverse complement strand
CGTTCAGGGTGCGGGTGAAGGAGATCCGGTCGGGGTCCTCGCCGGCGTGCTGGGCGGCCTGCCACATCAGCTCGCGGATGGCGTAGTGCACCAGCAGGAACCCGTAGACCTCCTGCTCGACCCCGTCGGGGTGGCGGGAGCGCAGCACCATTCCGGGACCGCGTTGGTGGGTCTTGACCTCGTCCAGCGCGGTCTCGAACTCCCACCGCTGGGCATACAACGCAGCCAGGTCCGCCGCCGGTGCCTGCTGCGGGTCCAGGATCGTGGTGATCAGCCGGTAGACGGTGTCGGCGCCGGCCAGGGTGTACTCGACCACCCGCACCGTGGCCGGGTTCGTCCGTTTGCGGTCGCCGGCGGCGACGATCCGGCTCAGGTACGACCCGTCCGGCAGCAGCGCCACCACGGGCAGCACCATGTTGGTCTTCACCCGCCACAGCAGGTCCGCCCCGGTCGCGGCGGCCTCGGCCCACAGATCGAACCCGACGAACCCGCGGTCGGCGATCAGCAGCATGCCCGCCCGCAGCTGCCCGAACAGCCGCCGCGCGAGGGTCGTCTCATGGACGCTGAGCGGACCGGTCGCCGCGGCGAACATCGCGTGGGTGCCACACTCGGCCAGCGCCGCCACCCGCACCTGCGGAAAAGCGGCCCGGCCCGGCCCACGCGAAGACCCCGGCCGGCCGTAAGCCTCCACATTGGACGGTGTATCCGGCACATCCAACGTGCTGCCGTCTACCGCGACCAGATGCCAGCCCCGGTAGAACGCACCCACCGTCGCCTCCGTGGCCAACGGCCGGCACACCCGGTCGAACAACACCCGCAGCGGCTCGGCACCCAACCGAGCCCGAGCCCGGGAGATCGCCGCCGTGGACGGCACCTCCCACCGACCCTGCCACCGCCGCGCCCAAGCCAGCCCCTCGGTCAACAGGCGGGCCACCTCCTCATAACCCTGACCAGAGAACAGACACATGGCCAGCACGAAATACACCACCACCCGCGCCGGCAACAGCCGCTTGCGCACCTCACCGGCGTCAGTGGCCGCGACCACCTCGTCGACCAACCCCGGCGGGACCACACGCGTCAACACTCCGATCGCGATGCGATCCGACAACCGCTCATCCGTCGGCGGCTTCACCTGTCCAGCACGCGGCACGAAACCAACTATAGCAGTTGATCTATTAAGTCAGCGGTATTG
>NZ_BAABAT010000192.1:0-1238 GCF_039537565.1 Dactylosporangium darangshiense | reverse complement strand
ACGTCGTGTCGAAGCTGCAGGAGCGCTTCGACCTGTCGGAGATGACCGTCGGCATCCTCGGCATGGCGTTCAAGGGCGGCAGCGACGACATCCGCGAGTCGCTGGCCTACAAGCTGCGCAAGGTCGTGATGCTCCGGGCCAAGGAGACGCTCTGCACCGACCCCTACGTCAAGGACGACCGTTTCGTACCGCTCGACGAGGTGCTCACCCGGGCCGACCTGCTCATCATCGCCGCGCCGCACCCGGAGTACCGTGATTTGCAGACCGACATTCCGGTCGCAGACATGTGGGGCGTGACGAACAAGGGCGTGCGTATATGAGCTTGGTACCACAGATCTCTGTGGTCATCCCGGTCTACAACGAGGGCGAGGCCATCGTCCGCTGCCTGGACCGCATCCTCCGCGAGGTGATGATGCCGGCCGAGGTCCTCGTGGTGCACGACATGCCCGAGGACACGACCGTGCCCTTCGCGCTGGAGGTGCAGGCCCGCGACCCGCGGGTCCGGCCGGTGCTCAACGCCTACGGCCGCGGCCCGGCCAACGCGATCCGCTTCGGCATCGACGTGGCGCGGGCCCCGATCGCGGTGGTCACCATGGCCGACGGCTCCGACGACCCGCGCCAGATCGAGGACCTGGCCAGGCTGGTGGACCGCGGTGTCGTGGTCGCCGCCGCCTCCCGGTACATGCCGGGCGGGCAGCAGGTCGGCGGGCCCCGGTTCAAGCGGTTCCTGTCCCGCACCGCGGGCCGGACGCTGCACTGGCTCGCCCGGGTCGGCACACGCGACGCGACGAACAGCTTCAAGGCGTATTCGACGCAGTTCGTGCGCGAGGTCGGCATCGAGTCGAAAACGGGCTTCGAGATCGGCATCGAGCTCACCGCGAAGGCGACCCGGCTGCGGCTGCCCGTGGCCGAGATCCCGACGATCTGGCTGGACCGCCAGCTCGGCGAGTCGCGCTTCGACGTCGGGCGCTTCCTGCCGAGTTACCTCAAGTGGTACCGATTTGCGTTCGGCCGCAGACTGAGCATGGAACAGCTCGCGAAGCGCCCTGCCTCCTCGGCGGCCCGCGACGACGCGCAGGCCGCGCGGCAGAGCACATCAGCATCTCAAGGTTAAGGAGTGTTTGTGGCAAAGGTCCTGGTCACCGGCTCGGCCGGCTTCATCGGTGGATATGTCGTCGAGGAGCTGCTGTCCCGCGGCTACCAGGTCGTCGGCCTGGACAACTACTCGAAGTACGGTC
>NZ_BAABAT010000191.1:0-1262 GCF_039537565.1 Dactylosporangium darangshiense | reverse complement strand
ACGTCGTGTCGAAGCTGCAGGAGCGCTTCGACCTGTCGGAGATGACCGTCGGCATCCTCGGCATGGCGTTCAAGGGCGGCAGCGACGACATCCGCGAGTCGCTGGCCTACAAGCTGCGCAAGGTCGTCATGCTCCGGGCCAAGGAGACGCTCTGCACCGACCCGTACGTGAAGGACGACCGGCTGGTCCCGCTCGACGAGGTGCTGCAGAAGGCCGATCTGCTGATCGTGGCCGCGCCGCACCCCGAGTACCGTGACCTGCCGACCGACATCCCGGTCGCGGACATGTGGGGCATCACCAACAAGGGCGTGCGCGTATGACCCTGACGCCGCAGGTTTCTGTGGTCATCCCGGTGTACAACGAAGGCGAGGCGATCGTTGCCTGCCTCGAACGGATCCTGCGTGACGTGCTGATGCCGGCCGAGGTTCTCATCGTGCACGACATGCCGGAGGACACCACGGTGCCCTTCGCGCACAGCGTCGCCGCCCGCGACCCGCGGGTCCGCGCGGTGCTCAACACGTATGGGCGCGGCCCGGCCAACGCGATCCGCTTCGGCGTCGATGTGGCCCGCGCCCCGGTCGCCGTGGTCACGATGGCCGACGGCTCCGACGACCCGCGCCAGATCGAGGACCTCGCCCGGCTCGTCGAGCGGGGCGTCGTCGTGGCGGCCGCCTCGCGGTACATGCCCGGCGGGCAGCAGGTCGGCGGCCCGCGCTTCAAGCGCCTGCTCTCCAAGGGCGCGGGGCGCACGCTGCACCTGTTCGCCCGGGTCGGCACCCGCGACGCCACGAACAGTTTCAAGGCGTACTCGACGGCGTTTGTGCGGCAGGTCGGTATCGAGTCGAAGACCGGTTTCGAGATCGGCATCGAGTTGACCGCCAAGGCGGCCCGGCTGAGGCTGCCGGTGGCGGAGCTCCCGACGATCTGGCTCGACCGGCAGCTCGGCGAGTCCCGGTTCGACATCGGCCGGTTCATGCCCAGCTACCTTCGCTGGTACTGGTTCGCGTTCGGCCGCCGGCTGACCGTAGAGCAGATGGCGAAGCGGCCGGCATCGTCGGCAGCCCGTAGCGACGCGCAGGCCGCGCGTGCGCATTTCGAAGATCACTCGCAGCCGGCGAGTCCGGCGAACCGCAGCTAAGGAGTGTTTGTGGCAAAGGTCCTGGTCACCGGCTCGGCCGGCTTCATCGGTGGATATGTCGTCGAGGAGCTGCTGTCCCGCGGCTACCAGGTCGTCGGCCTGGACAACTACTCGAAGTACGGTC
>NZ_BAABAT010000190.1:0-1295 GCF_039537565.1 Dactylosporangium darangshiense | reverse complement strand
GGCTTGAGTTGCCCTGTGTCAACCCCTGGGTCGGGCGGCCGTTGGTTGGTCTTGGTTGAGGAGGGTTTGGAGGGCGCCGTGGGCGGCTGGGTTGTAGGGGACGTTGTCTTGCCAGCAGCGCCAGATGATGTGTGCCCAGGCGCGGGCGAGGATGCGGACGGCGTGGGGGTGGTCGCAGCCGCGGGCGGTGGCTTTGGCGTACAGGTCGGCGGCCCAGGGGTTGGCGCGGCGGGAGTCGCCGGCGAAGTCGCACAGGGCGTCGCGCAGTTGTTTGTCGGCGCCCCAGCGGAAGGTGACGGTTTTGACCTTGCCCGATTGCCGGGTCGAGGGCGCGACGCCGGCCAGGCAGGTCAACGAGTCGCGGGTGGGGAACCGTCCGCGGGCGTCGCCGATTTCGGCGAGCAGCCGGGCGGCCCGAACGCTGCCGGAGCGGGGCAGGGACGTGAAGATCGCCGCGTCGGGATGAGCGTCCAGTTGTTCGCCGATGCTGGCGGCCAGGATTTGGATCTGGGCTGTCAGGGTCCGCAGGACGGCCACCAGCGCCGTGGTGGTGGCAGCGTGGAGGCTGGCGTACTCGCCGGTGACGCCGCGGGGTGCGGCCAACAGCCGGGCGTGCAGTACGGCTGGGTCGACGCCCCCGCTGTAGGAGACCGAGCCCAGCCAGACGGCCAGCCGCTTGGGCGAGAGCCAGTCCGCGGCCTCCTGGGTGGTGAAGCGTCCCAGGAAGGTCAGGGTGATCGCCGAGTCGATGTCGGCGAACAGCGTTGCGGCGGCGGGGAACACGATCTGCAGGTGGGCGCGCAGCTGGTTGGCCGCGGCGACCCGGTGGGTGACCAGGTCCCGGCGGGCCCGCACGCTGCCGCGCAGCGCGGTGGTCTGCTCGCTGTCATACAGCATGGGCCGCAGGCGTCGCACGTCGGTACGGACCACGTCGGCCAGGACGTAGGCGTCGAACCGGTCGTCCTTGTTCCCGGCCGAGCCGTACCGGCTGCGCAGGTTCTTCACCTGCCCGGGCGGGATCACGAAGACCACCAGCGCGGCCTGCATGAGGGTGTCGACGACGGGGCCGTCGCCGCGTTCGATGCCGACCTGCTCGACCCCGGCGCGCAGCAGCTTGGCGGCCATCCGCTTCAGCCCGGCCGCGTCGTGCGGCACGGTGAACCGGTCCAGGACCTCCCCTTGATCGCCGACCACACAGACCGCGTGGTCGTCCTTGGCCCAGTCCACCCCCGCCGTGACACGCATGGCAGTGGGGTTGGGGACGATACTCACAGTTGTCTCCTCGCTGTTGCATC
>NZ_BAABAT010000189.1:0-1311 GCF_039537565.1 Dactylosporangium darangshiense | reverse complement strand
GTCGGTGGTGAAGACGCAGTAGCTGCCCATGCCCCACGCTTCGTGGGAGGTGACGTTGTTGGACACCTTGTAGGCGGCGTAGCCGGTGATCCCGTCGTGGGACCAGGCGGCGGCGGACGGCGGGTCGTAGGGCAGTTCGTTCTGGAAGAAGATGGTCTTGCCGCCGTTGCCGTTCCAGATGACGTTGTACTTCTGGAAGTGCTCGACGAACAGCCCGTAGGCGGTGACGTTCTGGCCGTTGACGATCAGGCCGGTGTCGGAGGGGTTGGACGTCCAGCCCGCCCCGGCGCCGTGGTCGGCCCGCCAGGACCAGATGTGGTCGATGATGGTGTTGTTGTTGTTGACCACGAGGGCGTTGGTGACCTTCGCCGCGCCCGCACCACCGACGCGCAGGAACACGTCGGAGATCAGGTTCGGGGCGCCGGCGTGGTTGCCGGTGGCGCCGTTCGGGCCGACCTGCAGCAGCGCCGGGGAGTTCGTCGGGCCCGCGTCGAACAGCAGGCTGGCGATCTTGACGCCGTCGACGTCACCGACGGCCATCGGCAGGGCGCCGTTGTCCGCCACGATCGTCGCGTAGCCCAGGCCGAGGACGACGGTGCCGGCCCGGTTGATGTTCACCGTCGAGCCCAGGTGGTACACGCCCGGGGTGAACAGCAGGTTCAGGCCCTGCGCCACGGCCTGGTTCAGCGTCGCCGCGCTCACACCGGGCTTGGCCACGTAGAACTGGTCCAGCGGCAGCGACGTGCCGGGGGTGTTGCCGTTGATCCACGTCGCACCGGAGGAGTTGGTGCGCAGCGACGGCACGAACACCTTGTACCCGGACGCGTCGGCGTACAGGTACGGCTTCTCCTGCGTCACCGGCGACGTGCCCAGGGTGGTGTACGGCGGGTTCGGGAAGCTGTTGCCCGGGGCGCCCTGCACACCGGAGAACACCATGTTCCACACCGACCCGTTCCACGACCCGATCGTGGAGTCCCGGGTGAACCACTGCTGCTGCGAGCACGGGTTGATGTTGCCCGACACCCGCGAGTCCGCGATGTACCCGCCGGACGCCCAGCCACAGTTCGGCGAGGCCAAGGTCATCCCGCCGTGCACATCGATGCGCCGGAACGGCGCGGCCTGCGCCACCGCCCACCGGTCCACACCCGACACCGGGTAGATCGACAGGTTTTCCGCCGACCGCCAGAAGTTCTGGGTGGCGTTGCCGGCCATCCAGCCCGCATCGACGGTGATGTCACCGTGGATCTGCACATCCTGCGGGTTCTGCCCCAGACCGTTGATCGACGTGTAGAACCCGATCTGCGCGTTCAG
>NZ_BAABAT010000188.1:0-1315 GCF_039537565.1 Dactylosporangium darangshiense | reverse complement strand
GGGAGTTGCCCCCTGATCTTGGACACTTGAACCTGGGATCGTGATGGTCCTGGGAGATCAGGAGTCCTGGAACACCATGGTGAACAAGCATTACCCGCCCGAGTTCAAGGCCGATGCGGTGGCGTTGTACCGGTCGAGGCCGGGCGCGACGATCGCGCAGATCGCCGATGACCTGGGTGTCAACCGTGAGACGCTGCGCAGCTGGGTTCGGCTCGACGATCAGCGGCGAGGCGAGGCCGGCCGTCCAGCGGCGACGGCGAAGCTCCAGCCTGCCGGCACGGTCGAGGAGGAGAACGCCGAGCTGCGGCGCCGGGTCCGTGAGTTGGAGGAGGAACGCGACATCCTGCGTAAGGCCGCCCGGTATTTCGCCGGGGAGACGCGCTGGTGACCCGCTTCCAGTTCGTCGCCGACCACTCCCAGCGCTACGGCGTGAAGCGGTTGTGTCAGCTCCTCGGGATCGCCCGGTCGAGTTTCTACTACTGGCGGTCCACCGCACCCGATCGGGCCGCGCGTGAGGCCGCGGACGCGGCCCTGGCCGTGCGGATCCGGGCGGTGCAGGCCGCGCACGACGGCACCTACGGGGCGCCGCGGATCACCGCCGAACTCAACGACAGCGGGCTGCCGGTCAATCGCAAGAAGGTGGCCCGGGTGATGCGCCGCCACCGGATCCGCGGGCTGCGGCTACGCCGGCGGGTGCAGACCACGATCCCGGACCAGGCCGCGGCGAAGGCCCCGGATCTGATCGGCCGGGACTTCACCGCCCCAGGCGTCAACCAGCGCTACGTCGGCGACATCACGTACCTGCCCGTCGGCGAGCGCGGATTCCTCTACCTGGCCACCGTCATCGACCTGCACTCCCGGCGCCTCGCGGGCTGGGCCATCGCTGACCACATGCGCACCGACCTCGTCATCGACGCCCTGACCGCCGCCCAACGCACCCGCGGCAGCCTCGACGGGGCGATCATGCACACCGACCACGGAGCCCAGTACACGGCGAAATCCTTCGCCGACGCCTGCACCGCCGCCGGGGTCCGCCAGTCCATGAGCAAGATCGGCAGCAGCGCCGACAACGCCCTCGCCGAATCGTTCAACGCCACCTTCAAACGCGAAACCCTGCAAGGCCGCCGCGCCTTCACTGACGAACACGAAGCCCGGCTCACCGCATTCCGCTGGCTGCACCGCTACAACACCGTCCGCCGCCACTCCCGGCTCGGACACCAATCCCCGATCAACTACGAGAACACCACCCACACAGCATCGACTACGCTCACCCGAGCCGCGTAAACCCCGTGTCCAAGATCAGGGGTCAAGGCCC
>NZ_BAABAT010000187.1:0-1316 GCF_039537565.1 Dactylosporangium darangshiense | reverse complement strand
CGCCATGAGATTCTGCGGACCCGGCTGGTCACCGACGCCGACGGGACACCGCACCAGGTGATCGACCCGCCCGGCCAGTTCTCCATGGACAAGATCGACGTCACCGGCGAGCCAGACCCACGTGCAGCCCTCGACGCCCTACTCATCGCCAACGCTCGCAGCCCGTTCGATCTGGCGGTGGGCCCGCTGCTGCGGGCAGTACTGATCCGGCTGCCGATGCAGCAGTACGTGCTCGCGCTCTGCCTGCACCACGTCCTGTTCGACGAATGGTCCAGCCGCATCCTGCGCACCGAACTGTCCACCCTCTACACCGCATTCACCCGCGGCGAACCCGACCCACTACCGGCACTGCCGATCCAATACGCCGACTACGCCACCTGGCAACGCCAATGGCTCACCGGCCACATCCTCGACACCCAACTCCACTACTGGCAAACCCAACTCGCCAACCCACCCATCCTCCACCTCCCCACCGACCGCCCCCGCCCACCAATCCGCACCACCGACGGCGCCACCCTCCACTTCACCATCCCCACCAACACCACCACCAACCTCAAACACCTCTCCCGCCACAACAACACCACCATGTTCATGACCCTCCTCACCGCCTACACCGTCCTCCTGCACCGCCACACCGGCCAAACCGACCTCCTCATCGGCACCCCCATCGCCAACCGCAACCAAGCCGAAACCGAACACCTCATCGGCTTCTTCGTCAACACCCTCGCCCTCCGCACCAACCTCCACCACAACCCCACCTTCACCGAACTCCTCCACCAAACCCGCACCACCGCCCTCAACGCCTACACCCACCAAGACCTCCCCTTCGAACAACTCGTCGACGAACTCATCCACACCCGCGACCGCTCCCAAACCCCCCTCATCCAAACCCTCTTCAACTACACCGCCACCACCGACACCACCGACACCACCACCGACCCCGACACCACCGGCCAGCCCGGACAACCCCACATCCAGCACGACACCGTCGCCAAGGTCGACCTCGCCCTCACCGTGACCGAACAGCCCGACGGGCACCTCGCCGCCGGCCTGCACTACAGCACCGGCCTGTTCGACCACACCACCATCCAACGCCTCCACGAACACCTCATGACCCTCCTCGACCAGATCACCACCAACCCCGACCGGCCGATCTCGCAGCTCGATGTGCTAACCCCAGCCGAGCGGGCCCAACTCGAGGCGTGGAACGCCACCGACGCCGCCGTCCCCGCCCAACCGGTCCACACCCTCATCGCCGCACACGCCCACACCAACCCCGACCGACCCGCCGTGCACTCCGGCGAACACACCCACAC
>NZ_BAABAT010000186.1:0-1338 GCF_039537565.1 Dactylosporangium darangshiense | reverse complement strand
CAAGCCCCTGGTCGGTGCCTCGTCCGTCGTCTGTCCCGGCATAGCGGTAATGGGGTTGGTCCCGGCAGCGTGTAATCGGGTTGGTGAGACGACGGGCGGGGCTGCCCATGATGAGCGTCGAGGTAACTGTGGTTCCTCAATGCCGCGTGGGGCTCGCCCCGACCCCGGCTTGACGGGCCGCCTGCAGATGTCAGGCGGCGATGGGCATCACCGTGCGGGGTTCGGCGCCGTGGGTGGCGATGGCCGGGTCCCAGGCCCGGCCGGTGGTGACGACGGCGTGCAGTTGCCGCAGGATCGCTGCGGCGATCACGGCCTGTGCCTGGGTGACGGTGAGCGTGTTCTGCGCTCGGGTGGTGAGGTGGGTGAACCGGGCGGCGTAGACCGGGTTGGCGCGTTGCGCGCCCCACACGGCTCGCCAGGCGGCCAGCCGCAACCCGGGGCGTCCTTGTCCGGTCAGTTTGGTGCGGCCTTTGAATGTGCCGGACAGCTTCTCCCGCGGGGCCAGGCCGGCGTGCTTGACCAGCGCCCGGGCACTGGCAAATCGTTGCAGGTCACCGGTCTCGGCCAGGATCGCCGCGGCGCCGACCGCGGACAGACCAGGGATCGAGGTCACCAGCTCGGTCAGCCGCAGTCCGTCCAGGACTGCTGTCATCCGCGTCTCGGTGTCCTGCAGCCGCCGGTGGGTCTCGAGCCAGTCGCTGAGCAGCAGCGCCACCCGTTCCAAGGCACCCGCCCGGTGCGCGATCACGCCAGCCGGATCGGTCAACGCCGCGAACAACAGCCGCACGATCCGCAAACAGGGTCGCTGCCGGCCGCGTCGGACGACCTCGCGGTGCACCGCCGTGTCAAACCGCACCAACCCCAGCCGGCGGGTCCGGGCCAGGTCCCCGCCATCACGGTCCACCACGACGCTCAACGCGGCAGTCCACGTCAACGAACGAAACGGTTGCCGGGCGCTCTGCAACGCCGCCGGCCAGACGCACTCCAGCAGAGCTCGGATCTGCTGGACCTGACTGCCGGCCTCCACCAGCAGCTGCTCCCGCCGCGCGCCCAGATGCCGCAGCCGGCCCCACGTCTCATCGACTGGTTCGGGAACGTAGCAGCGCAGCTGCGCCGTCAGCCGGGCAATGATCACCGCGTCTTTCTCATCGGTCTTGTCGAACGTCAGATCCTCGCTGCGCCGCGCCCACGACGACAGCATCGGCTGGACGCACACGAACGGCATGCTCCGTTCCCCGGCCAGCTGACCCAGCACCCGCCAGCGGTGACCGGTCGGTTCGCACGCCACCGTCACGCCGGCGAAGCCCTTCACCGCGGCCTGCTTCCCCGCCCAGTCCA
>NZ_BAABAT010000185.1:0-1352 GCF_039537565.1 Dactylosporangium darangshiense | reverse complement strand
GGCACACGGGTCCCTTGGCCGGCTGCGGCCCGCCCCACCCCTGGTGGAGAGTCGCTCGCCCACACACGTGGACGAGGAACCACAAACACCAGCCCAACCCGGGCAACGTTTGCGGTCACAGCACTAGGTGCGGCTGCGCTGTCTGGCTCGAATTTCCGCAGCTGCTCGTAGGAGCGTTCGCCCTCGGGCGTCCGGGGCGATGCGTCGCGGGTTGCAGCGCTGGGCCGGGTCCGGCTCTGGGGGTCCGCGAGCTTGAAGGGCGCGCGTGGCCGGACCCGGCCGTGCTGTGGTGTTACGGGGTCAGCTGGGTGATCGCCGGGCGGAGTCGGCGGATACGGTCCCGTGCTGCGGCGTCCAGCGGCCGGTTCGGCGCGCACCCGCACGGCTGCTGGCGGTGGTCACGGATCGTGGTCCACACCCACAGCCGGGTCGGCATCCAGGTCAGGTCGGTGTAGACGGTCGGGGCCTGCAGAACCGGGCGGCGTCGGCCAGCAGTGGCGTGAATCGTTGCACCCATCGGAAGATCGTGACGTGGTCGACCTCGACGCCACGCTCGATGAGGAGTTCCTCGACGTCGCGGTAGGACAGGTTGTAGCGCAGGTACAGCCGAACGGCGACCACGATGACGTCCGGCGGGAACCGGAACCCAGCGAACGCAGACCGCGGTGATTGGGCTGGACGCTGCCGGTTCCTGAGCTTCACCGCTTAAGCGTGCCTGACCAAGAGGAACGCTCAACGCAACAGACCCTCAAGGGTGGCCTTCGCGGTGCGTTCAGCAGAGTTGAGTGCAGCTTGGGCGCCCTTGCTTGCGGCGCTCCGAGTCGCTATCACGCTGGTGATGGATGTAGCGATGGCGGCACCTGCCGCGACATATGCGGCAGCGATGGTGGGATCCACACGCTTCAGCGTAGGTACCTGTGCAACCCGCACGCCGTGGCTGAGGCAGCTTTGCCCGGCACCGCATCCGCTTTGCCGAGCCAGCAGCGTCGAGCCGCAGATTAAGAGACACGACTGCAGCCGCGGTCGGACGGCTGAGTGCAGCGCTGGCGTGTCGGGCGGGTGCTGCGTGCCGATCGTCGCCGCGCTTAACGCAAGGGAGCCGTCGGAACTCTGACCAGTGCGCGTCATGCATGTGGCTATACGGTCGATTCTGCACGTCGATCCGGTCAGCTACGGTCGCTATTTGATCTTCCTTCTCGGCCGCATCCAATGGCCGATCCCCCCCAAATCTTGGAGGCAGACGTGCAGCCGTGTCCAACCTGCGGCGGCATGGGCGTTGATGCGAACGGCTACTGCTTGCATTGCCGCACCTATCGAGGGGTCCCACAGGGGCCGCAATCGCCGACGAGCGG
>NZ_BAABAT010000184.1:0-1363 GCF_039537565.1 Dactylosporangium darangshiense | reverse complement strand
GAGGGCGTTGATGCCGTGTTTGCGGGCGGTGGAGAGATAGCTGCGGATGGCGCAGAAGGTTTCGGCGCCGGCGAAGGTGCGGAGCCCGCCGCTGATCTTCTGGCGGAGTTTGACCATGCGGATGTCGCGTTCGGCGAGGGAGTTGTCGAACGGCACGCGCAGGTCGTGGGCGAAGCGCAGCACGTCGGTGGCGAAGCCGCCCAGGCGGGCGAGGAGGTTCGCTGCTGGTGACCGGGCGCTGTGCCCGGCCGGGCTGGGGTTGGCGGTCATGCCGGCGGCGATGATCGTGTCGTAGCGGCGTCGGTAGACCGCGAGCAGGCGGTCTTCGATGGCGTGGGCGCCGCCGGTGCGGGCGTGGCGGGTGGTGTTGTTGATCTCGCACAGCAGCCGGATCATGCCGGCCGCCCAGGTCTGTGCCGGGTCGGTGTCGAGGATGCCGGCCAGTTCGCGTAGGTGGTGGGCGTTGCAGAGGGCGTGCGCGGCGCCGTAGCGGCGGTAGGGGGTGTAGCCGTCATGCACGGCGATGCCGGCGAAGACGGGCAGGACCCCGGCGGCGGCGATCGCGTCGTGGCCCCGTGAGGCGTGCACGTAAAACAGTGACAGCGTCTCGGTGGAGGCCGAGTGCACCCAGGCGTTGGCCCCGGCCACCCGCAGCGAGGTCTCGTCGAAGTGCGCCACCGGGGCGGCGGCGATCTGCTCGCGTACCGCCTGCAGGAACGGGGTCAGCCGGTCGCTGGTGCGGGTGAGGACCGTGACCAGGGTGCCCACCGACATGCCGACACCGAGCAGGTCCGTCAGGGTCTCGCAAGCCCGCTCGTAGGGCAGGTGCTGGTAGCCGACCAGATAGGCGCCGATGGCGCGGACCCGCGGCCCGTACTGCGCCGGCGCGCCCACCCCGTCCGGCACGGCTGCCATCGTCACCGCGCCACACCGGCAGCGTCGATGCTGCAGCCGGTGCTCGACCACCCGCAGACGGACCTCGGGCAGGTCGAACACCTGCCGCGCCTCCACCGACGTCACCGGCGCCCGGCGCAGCGAGCTCCCGCAGCCGTCACACGCGTCCGGGCGGTGGACACGCACCTGGTCGGGCCGGTCGACCTGCCGCAGCGTGAATCCCGCCTCGCCGGGCTGCTTGCCCGGCAGCCGGCCCGACTGCTCCCGCCGCGACCGGGGCGGCGGCTTCCCCGGCCCATCCGAGGACGGTGGCTTCGACGACGTGCGGGAATCCTTGCGCAGCAACGCTTCCAAGTCGGCGACCCGCCGGGTCAGCGCCTCGATCCGGGCGTCGCGCTCCGCGATCTCCGCGTCCCGCTCCGCCAGCACCGCATCCAGCCGGGCGAGCCGCTCCAGCAACTGCGCGAGG
>NZ_BAABAT010000183.1:0-1445 GCF_039537565.1 Dactylosporangium darangshiense | reverse complement strand
ACTTCCCTCGACCATCGAGCGCACCGGCAACCCGGCCGGTCACTCCCACACGCCCTGACCCGCGTCCAAGATCATCGGGCTGGACCGGCCGGGCACCGAGACCTCGTCGGTGGATCAGGGCTCAGCGCTTCGAGTCGGGTGGTGACACCACAATATGTGGAGCATGGCCGACCGACTCGAGGCGAGTGGTATCTGGACGACGACGGTCGCTTCTGGTCCTTCTGGCCGCCGAACTACCGTGCCTGCTACGACCTGCGCTGGATCGTGAAAGACGGTAGATTGCCGGCCTGTCATTCATCGAGGTCGGTCCGCAGAGCCGGTTCGACGGCCGGTCCCAGCGATCGTTCCCCACTGCGCCCCGCGTCCAGTCCTCGCCTGCACGACACTTCGGTTCACCAGCATCGGGTTTCCCCCGGATGCGGGGCTGCAGACGCGGGGAAACCCGCAGCCCCGCCGGCGCGATCCCGCCGTTACGTTTCGAGGGCTCAGTTGCGGCCGGCCATGATGGCGACGTCGACGGCGACGGCGGCGATGGCGCCGGCCATCCAGCTCGACTTGTCGGACAGCAGGAACGACACCGCGGTCGCGATGTCTTCCAGGCTGCCGACGCGTCCCAGCGGGTGCGAGCTGTCGAAGCTGGCGACGGTTTCATCGAGCTTGTCCGCTGGGACGAACCGCAGGCACAGGGGTGTCTTTACAACCGCGGGCGCGACCGCGTTGACCTGGATGCCGTGCGGCGCCAGCTCGATCGCGAGCGCTTTAGTGAACGAGTGCGGGCCACCCTTGTGCACGGAGTAGCCGGAGTGCGGCGTCGCCGCGATGCCCTGGTGCGCCCACATCGAGCCGATGTTGACGATGGCGCCGCCCTGGCCCCCGGCGACCATGCCCGCGAGGAAATATCAGGAGAAACCAAGTGAACCCCGAGATGAACGTACAGAAGAACGACAACAGCGGGTCTTACGAAGCCGTGGTCGACGGACAGGTTGTCGGCATGATCGTCTACCACACACCGCGTGGCAATCAACGCGTGACGCTCAGCCACACGATCGTTGAGCCTGAGTACCGCGGCCGAGGGATCGCAACCCGGCTTGTCAAGCACGCTCTGGACGACCTGCGAGCGCAAGACCTGAAACTCACCAATTACTGCCCCTTCGTGGCGGACTACATTGCCGACCACCCTGAATACAAGGAACTCGTCGACGGTCGCTTCCCGGGCCGCGCGACAGTACCCGACCGTTCACCGCGCGAACGCGCCAACTGACGAACGCCCGATAGCACCGGAACCTGTGCAATCCCCGACGTAGAGGAGTACAGAGATGACTCAGCCCTGATCCACCGATGGGATTGATGTGAGCACGAGGGCCCGGATGCGATGATGCCCCCGCGAGCTGGAAAGATAGAGGTTCTTCAGGCTTCTATCGTCCAGTTCGAGAGGGCACCGTCAG
>NZ_BAABAT010000182.1:0-1445 GCF_039537565.1 Dactylosporangium darangshiense | reverse complement strand
GCGGCGAGTTCGATGAAGATTGACGGGATCTGATGGTCTGTCAGTGTGCTGCGCAGGAAGGTGCGGAGTTCGTCGGCGGGTGGCAGGTCGCCGGTGGTGACGACGTAGGCGATCAGGCGGGTGTCGTGGGCGGTGACGACGGCGGTGGTGATGGTGGGGTGGGTGGTGAGGGCGGTTTGGATTTCGGTGGGTTCGATGCGGTGGCCGCGGATTTTGAGTTGGTGGTCGGTGCGGCCGTGGAAGTCGAGTTGGCCGTCGGGTTGGTGGTGGGCGAGGTCGCCGGTGCGGTAGAGGCGGCTGCCGTCGCCAGTGAAGGGGTTGGGGATGAACCGTTCGGCGGTGCGGGCGGGTTGGTGCAGGTAGCCGCGGGCGAGGTTGTGGCCGCTGATGTGGATTTCGCCGGTGACGCCGATCGGGACGGGGTTGAGGTGCGGGTCGAGCAGATACAGACCGGTGTTGGCGATCGGGTGTCCGATGGGGACGGTGCGGCCGTGGCCGGGGCGGGGGCAGGTCCAGGAGGATACGTCGATGGCGGCTTCGGTGGGTCCGTAGAGGTTGTGGACGGTGGCGGTGGGGTGGCGCCGGTAGAAGGCGGTGACGTCGGCCGGGTCGAGGGCTTCGCCGGAGCAGATCAGGTCGCGTAGGTGGGGCAGTGGTTGCGGCCAGGGGTGGTGGACGAATTCGTGGAAGAGGGAGGGGACGAAGTGGGTGGTGGTGACGTGGTGGGTGTGTAGTAGGTGCAGGAGGTGGTCGAGGTCGCGGTGGCGGTGGGGTTCGGTGATGAGCAGGGTGGCGCCGGCGGTGAGCGGGGCGATGAGTTCCCAGACGGACACGTCGAATGTGGTCGGGGTTTTGTGCAGCACCGTGTCGGTCGAGCTGAGGGGGTGCGCGGTCTGGATCCAGGTGAGCCGGTTGCGCAGGCCGTGGTGGGTGGAGGCGACGCCCTTGGGTCGGCCGGTGGAGCCGGACGTGTAGATGAGGTAGGCGAGTTGGTGGGGGTGTGTGTGTCTGGGTGGGGTGGTGGCTGGTTGGGCGGCGATGGTGGCGGCGGTGGTGGTGAGGTAGTTGGTGTCGATGCGTAGGTGGGCGCGGCTGTCGGTGTATTGGTGGTGGCGGTGTTCGGTGGGGTGGGCGGGGTCGAGGGGGAGGTAGGCGCCGCCGGCTTTCCAGACGGCCAGGATGGCGACGATCAGGTCCAGGCTGCGGTCCAGTTCCAGGGCGACTACGACGTCGGGGCCGACTCCGGCGGTTTGGAGGTGGTGGGCGAGTTGGTTGGCTTGCCGGTCGAGGTCTCGATAGGACAGGGCCTGGTTCTGGAACCGGACGGCGGTGGCGTCCCGGTCGAAGTCGATCAGGTCCAGCACCGAACCCACGACCGGCAATGCGACTGCGGTGTCGTTCCACTGCGTCAGTTGCGCCGTCTCCGCCGTAGTGAGCAGCGGCAG
>NZ_BAABAT010000181.1:0-1519 GCF_039537565.1 Dactylosporangium darangshiense | reverse complement strand
TCAGGAACCGCGCCCGGCTGGCGCCGGCCGTTGTGGAGGCGGGAAAATCACGCGTGTCCGTCCCGGTTCGACGCCGAACAGTCTGTGGTGCTACGAGCCCGTGAGTTCAGGATGGCGGTGGGACCACCCTTGCCGCAGGAGCGGTGGATTGTTGCCCGAGCACGTGATGGAGACTCTTGACCTTTTCGTGGTCCCCCGGGCCGGACACCTGCACCGTCCGCGACCGGGAAGGATCGTATCGCTGTGGATGTGCTGCACGAGCGTGCTGCCGCGCTCGACATCGGTAAGCGTGATCTGAAGGCGTGCGTGCGCACTCCGCATCCGAGCCGCCGCAATGCCCGGCATAGCGAGGTGCGTACCTTCGACACGACGACCAACTCGTTGCTGCAGCTGCGGGACTGGCTGGTGGCCGAGCGGGTGTCGATCGTGGTCATGGAGGCGACGGGCGACTATTGGCGCCCACCGTTCTATCTGCTCGAAGACGTCCTCAACGTGATCCTGGTCAACGCGGCGCATGCCAAGAACCTGCCTGGCCGCAAGAGCGATGTCGCTGACGCCGTGTGGCTGGCCCAACTGGCCGAGTGCGGGTTGCTACGCGCCTCGTTCGTACCGCCGGAGCCGATCCGCCAGCTGCGTGACCTGACCCGATACCGCACCACCCTGCTGGCCGAGCGTTCCCGGGAGGCCAAGCGGTTGGAGAAGGAACTGGAGGATGCCGGCATCAAGCTGTCCTCGGTTGCCACGGACCTCCTCGGCGTCTCCGGGCGGCTCATGCTCCAGGCCCTCATCAACGGCGAGCGTGACCCGGTCACGCTCGCGCAGCTGGCCAAGGCCCGGATGCGCAGGCGCATCCCCGATCTGATCGAGGCGCTGGTGGGCAACTTCGGTGAGCACCACGCCTTTCTGTGCCGGCTACACCTGCAACGCATCGACCAGATCACCGCCACGGTCGAGGAGCTCTCCGCCCGGATCAGTGAGGCGATGGAACCCTTTCGTGACCAGCTGAAGCTGCTTGACGGCATCCCCGGCGTCGGCCCTGGCGTCGCCGAGATCATCATCGCGGAGACCGGCGGTGACATGACCCGCTTTCCCACCGCCGGACACCTGGCTTCCTGGGCCGGCGTCTGCCCGGGCATGAACGAGTCCGCCGGCAGACACAAACCCGGCCACACCCGTCACGGCAACCGATGGCTCACCGGCGCCCTCGGCACCGCGGCGATGGCCGCGGCCAGAACCAAGGACACCACCTTCATCGGCGCCCGCTACCGCCGCCTGGCCGGCCGTATCGGCCGACTCAAGGCCCTCGTCGCCGCCGAACACACCATCATCACCGCCGTATGGCACGTACTGTCCGCGACCACCGAGTACCACGACCTCGGCGGCGACCACCACCTGCGACGCGACCCCGACCGCGCCCGCCACCGAGCCATCCGAGCCCTCAACCAACTCGGCTACACCGTCACCCTCAACCCCATACAAGGAGCGGCATAACCGATCTCAGCATCAATTTTCGATGGAG
>NZ_BAABAT010000180.1:0-1536 GCF_039537565.1 Dactylosporangium darangshiense | reverse complement strand
CGAGCTGTTTGAGCGTGCTGTGCGGTTGTCGGGTCATCTGCGGGGCTTGGGGGTCGGTGCGGAATCGGTCGTCGGGCTGTGCCTGGAACGCGGCAACGACGTAGTCGTGTCGATGCTGGCGGTGTGGCTGGCCGGCGGCGCCTACCTACCCCTGGACCCCACCTACCCGACCGACCGGCTGGCGTTCATGCTCACCGACAGCGGCGCCACAGTCCTGATCAACCACCAATCCAGCCGAACCCCCGGCGGGAACGGACTACCCACCGTAACCCTCGACGACCCGATCACCGAAGCCGTCCTCAACGCCCAACCCACCATCCGACCCACCATACGAGTGCTACCCGACCAACTCGCCTACCTCATCTACACCTCCGGAACCACCGGCCGACCCAAAGCCGTCCAAGCCACCCACCGCGGCCTCACCAACCTCATCACCGCCCAACGCGACGCCTTCAACATCAACCACCACAGCACCGCCCTCCAATTCGCCTCCATCAGCTTCGACGCCGCCGTCTCCGAAATCACCGTCGCCCTCACCACCGGCGCCACCCTCATCATCGCCACCACCACCGAACGCACCCAACCCACCCACCTCACCAACCTCTTCCAAACCCACCACATCACCGTCGCCACCCTCCCACCATCACTCCTCACCACCCTCAACCCCACCGACATCACCACCCCCACCACCATCATCAGCGCCGGCGAAGCCCTCGACCCCAACCTCGCCCACCACTGGGCCACCCACCACCACCTCATCAACGCCTACGGCCCCACCGAAACCACCGTCTGCGCCACCACCGCCACCATCCCCACCAGCCACACCGGACCCACCCCCATCGGCAACCCCATCACCAACACCACCATCCACCTCCTCGACCGCCGCCTCAACCCCGTCCCCACCGGCGTCACCGGCGAAATCCACATCGCCGGCACCAACCTCACCCGCGGCTACCACCACCACCCCGCCCTCACCGCCACCACCTACATCCCCGACCCATTCACCACCACCGGCAACCGCCTCTACCGCACCGGCGACCTCGCCCGCCGCCACCCCAACGGCACCCTCGAATACCTCGGCCGCACCGACCACCAAATCAAACTCCGCGGCCACCGCATCGAACCCAACGAAATCCAAACCGCCCTCACCACCCACCCCAACATCACCACCGCCATCGTCACCACCCACAACAACCGCCTCATCGCCTACCTCATCCCCACCAACAGCAACCTCCCCACCACCAACGAACTCCGCACCCACCTCAGCCACACCCTCCCCGACCACATGATCCCCACCCAATACATCCAACTCACCCAACTCCCCACCACCCCCAACGGCAAACTCGACCGCACCGCCCTCCCCAACCCCGACACCCACCAACCCCACCACACCAACACCACCCACACCCCACTCACACCCACCCAAGAACTCCTCACCAACATCTGGACCGAACTCCTCCACCACCACCACATCACCACCACCGACGACTTCTTCGACCTCGGCGGACACTCCCTCCTCGCCACCCAGGTCATCTC
>NZ_BAABAT010000179.1:0-1543 GCF_039537565.1 Dactylosporangium darangshiense | reverse complement strand
CCCTCTGTGCCAAGATCTCATGAGGCAGGTTTTGAACCTGCAATGTTGTTCTGAGGGCGAGTCTGGAGTTCATCTCTCGTGAGTTCGCTCGATGGTGTGCCGGATCCTGAGGTTCTGGTGAGGGCCCGTACGCGGCGGTGGTCCGCGGCGGAGAAGTCGCGGATCTTGGCCGAGTACGAGGGCCTCGGCAAGGCCGACAAAGGCGCATTGCTGCGCCGGGAGGGGATCTACTCCTCGCTGATCGCGGCGTGGCGAGCCCAGCGCGACCAGGGGGCGTTGCAGGCTCTGGCCCAGCCGGCCGGGCGGCCGCCGGCCGATCCGGTCGATCGGGAGAACGCCAGGTTGCGGGCGCGGGTGCTGCGGCTGGAGGCCGATCTGGACAAGGCCCGGCGGGTGATCGAGGTGCAGGGAAAACTTTCCGCGCTGTTGGGGCAACTCGCGACCGACGGCCAGAGCAGCGGGAGCGAGCCGACCGCATGATCGACGACGCGATCGTCGAGTTGGAGCCGATGATCGGTGTTCGGGCGGCGTGCCGGGCGACCGGCCGGGCGCAGGCCTCGCACTACCGCCGGCATCGGCAGTCACCGCCGCCGGTCCGGCCGGTGCGGGAGCGTCGGGCGCAGCCGCGGGCGTTGGACGAGGTCGAGCGGGCCACGGTGCGGGCGTTGCTGAACAGTCCCGGCTTCGTGGACAAGGCGCCGGCGACGGTCTACCACGAGCTGCTCGACGAGGGCGTCTATGTGGCGTCGGTGTCGAGCATGTACCGGATTCTGCGGGCGTACGGGGAGGTCGGTGAGCGTCGACGTCAGGCGGTGCACCCGGCCCGGGTCAAGCCCGAACTTGTTGCCACGAAACCGAATCAGTGCTGGTCGTGGGATATCACGAAGCTGCACGGGCCAGCGAAATGGTCGTACTTCCACCTGTACGTGATTATCGACATCTACTCCCGGTACACGGTCGGCTGGCTGATCGCCGGCCGGGAGTCCGCTGCCCTGGCTGAGCAGTTGCTCGCCGACACCATCGCCAAGCACGGTATCGACCGGGACAGGTTGACCGTCCACGCCGACAACGGCTCCTCGATGGCGTCGAAGCCGGTCGCGTTCCTCCTCGCCGACCTGGGTGTCACCAAGTCGCATTCCCGGCCGCATACGAGCAATGACAACCCGTTTAGCGAGTCGCAGTTCCGGACGCTGAAGTACCGGCCCGAGTTTCCGGCGACGTTCGCCAACCTGCCCGACGCACGGGCGTTCTGCCAACGCTTCTTCAGCTGGTACAACACCGAGCATCGGCATTCCGGTGTCGCCTGGCACACGCCCCACAATGTCCACTATGGACACGTTGACCAGGTCCAGGCCGTCCGGGCGGACGTGCTGAGCGCCGCGTACACCCGCAACCCCGAACGGTTCGTCCGCAAGCACCCCGAGCCGGCCGCCCTACCTGTCGCAGCGTGGATCAACAAGCCCGCCGAGCAAGACGACCCAGACGAGCCAGCCCACTCAACGAAAACCTAACCAACCTGCCTCAAAAATCTTGACACGCGCCG
>NZ_BAABAT010000178.1:0-1553 GCF_039537565.1 Dactylosporangium darangshiense | reverse complement strand
CGAACAGCTCCTCGCCAGCATCTGGGCCGAACTGCTGCACCTGGACCAGGTCGGGGTCACCGACAACTTCTTCGACCTCGGCGGCCACTCACTGCTCGCCACCCAAGCCATCGCCCGCCTCGGCATCGACCTGCCCCTCGCCGCCCTCTTCGACCACCCCACCATCAAAGACCTCGCCCACACCATCGACACCACCACCAACACCGTCGCGCCGATCACACCCGCCGACCGGACCAAACCACTACCCCTGTCCTACGCCCAGCAACGCCTCTGGTTCCTGCACCAACTCGACCCCGACTCCGCCGAATACCACGTCCCCACCGTCATTCCCCTCCCCGACACCGCCGACGCCACCGCCATCGCCGACGCCCTGAGCACCATCGTCGAACGCCACGAAATCCTGCGCACCCGCATCATCACCGACCCTGACGGCATCCCGTACCAGGTCATCGACCCACCCGCACCCGTCCGTCTCCACACCACCAGCGACATCCACACCCCCTTCGACCTGACCACCGGCCCCCTCATCCGAGCCGCGCTCGTCCACCAACGCCTCCTCATCACCGCCCACCACATCATCACCGACGAATGGTCCGAACGGATTCTCCGGCGCGAGCTCACCGCCCTCCTCAACCACCAACCCCTCCCACCACTGCCGACCCAATACGCCGACTACGCCACCTGGCAACGCCATCACCTCACCGGCGACATCCTCGACACCCAACTCACCTACTGGCACACCCAACTCGCGGACCCGCCGGTCCTCGAACTGCCGACCGACCGGCCCCGACCGGCGGTGCGCTCCACCGCCGGCGACGCCGTCGAGTTCACGGTCCCGGCCGACGTGACCACCGGGCTGCTGGACCTGTCCCGCCAGCAGGGCGCCACGATGTTCATGACGCTCCTCGCGGCGTACGCCGTCCTGCTGCACCGCCACACCGGCCAGACCGACCTGCTCATCGGCACGCCGATCGCCAACCGCGACCACCCGGACGTCGAACCGCTGATCGGACTCTTCGTCAACACCCTGGCGCTGCGCAGCCGGTTCGACGACGACCCGCTGTTCACCGAGTTCCTCGCCCGCACCCGCGCCACGGCCCTGGACGCGTACACCCATCAGGATCTTCCCTTCGAGCGCCTCGTCGACGACCTCGTCGACACCCGCGACCGCTCGCGGACCTCATTGGTCGAGACCTTCTTCGTGTACAGCGCCGATCCGCAGGCGCCGACCCCACGGGTCGCAGACGCCGCGGTGGCCAAGTTCGACCTGGCCTTCAGCGCGGCTCGGTCGCCCCAGGACGTCCTGCATTGTTCCGTGCATTTCAGCACCGGCCTGTTCGATCGGGCGACGGTCGAGCGTCTCGCCGGCCACCTGCAGGTGCTGTTGGCGGCGGTGGCGGCGGATGCGGAGCGTCCGGTGTCGCGGCTGCCGCTGCTCACTACGGCGGAGACGGCGCAACTGACGCAGTGGAACGACACCGCAGTCGCATTGCCGGTCGTGGGTTCGGTGCTGGACCTGATCGACTTCGACCGGGACGCCACCGCCGTCCGGT
>NZ_BAABAT010000177.1:0-1557 GCF_039537565.1 Dactylosporangium darangshiense | reverse complement strand
CGGAAGCTGTCAAGGCGTATGAGACACGGGCTGGTTACGCGGTCTGTATCTGAGGTGCTGGTGTGGGCGGGTTGATCCACGCTGTGGTGGGCAGGGCCGGTGGGGTGGGTGGCTGGCTGAATCGTTCGGGGTGCGGGTGTGGGCGGCGTTGAGGACGACGGCGCGGTGGGCGCGGATTTCGGTGGCGGTGCCGTAGTGCACCGAGGCTGGGGTGTGCAGGCCGAGGGCCTTGTGGCGGTGGATGTGGTTGTAGTGGCTGAAAAACGTATGGCAGAACGTGCGGGCATCGGGCAGGGAACCGAACCGGCCGGGGAAGGCCGGGCAGTACTTCAAGGTCTTGAACTGCGCCTCGGAGTACGGGTTGTCGTTGGACACGCGGGGTCGGGAGTGGCTGCGGGCCACGCCCAGGTCCAGTAGCAGCTGCACGACGGGTTTGGAGGTCATCGAGGTGCCTCGGTCGGCGTGGATTGCTTGTGGTGCACCGTGTGTGGTGGTGATGTCGGCGATGAACGCCTTGGCCAGCTCGGCTGATTCGGCGGCGGCGACGGTCCAGCCCACGACGTAGCGGCTGAAGATGTCGAGCATGACGTAGAGGTGGTAGTACTCGCCCCGGCCGGGGCCCTGGAGTTTGGTGATGTCCCAGGAGTACACCTGGCCTGGTGCGGTGGCGACGAGTTCGGGTTTGATCTTGGCCGGGTGGGTGGCCTGGGCCCGGCGTTCGCGGACCTCACCGTGGGCGCGCAGGATCCGGTACATCGTGGACTGCGAGCACAGGTACTGCCCTTCGTCGAGGAGGGTGGCCCAGATCTGGGCCGGGGCCTTGTCGACGAAGTCGGCGTGGCGCAGCACCGCGAGGACCTGCGCCTGTTCGGCGGTGCTGAGTTTGTTGGCCGGTGCCGGCCGGACCGGACCTGGCCGGAACGGCGTGGGTCGGCGACGCCGGTAGTGGGTGGCTCTGGATTTGCCGAGCAGGTGGCAGGCGGTTCTGGTGTCCAGCAACGGTTGCAGCTGGCTGAAGGCGGTGTCGGTCAGCTGCTCGACTTCGGGTCGTTGTCCGCGTTCTCGGAGAGCAGTTGCAAGAACGCGTGTGTTTTTCCCATGATCTCCAGGGCGGCCTTGTTCCGGGCCAGATCCGCGGCGAGGCGCTCGTTCTGCCGGCGTAGCCGCTCGATCTCGCTCTGCTCGGCGCTCTTGCCGCGCCTCGCTGCAAGGGTGGCCTGCACCGGCGGTCCGGTGAGGGTGCCGGCGTCGCGGGCGCGGCGCCACTCGATGATGTGGGATGAGTACAGCCCTTCCCGGCGCAGCAGCGCGCCCTTCTCACCGGCGGGGAGCCCGTCGTACTCGGCCACCATCGCCAGCTTGTACTGCGCGGTGAACGACCGCCGGCGAGGTCGGTCGGCCCGCGGACCGGAAGGAGCATCCATCGCTCCATCATCGGTCAGGCCGGTCGGGGAGTCTGCAACGGTCAAGGTCACGGTCATCTGGTCCAGTCTCGCCCTGATGGGTGGTCAGAACGGAAGCCCGAACTGTGTCTCACCTGACCCTGACAGACAGGGC
>NZ_BAABAT010000176.1:0-1610 GCF_039537565.1 Dactylosporangium darangshiense | reverse complement strand
GAGTGGGACACCGGGGCCGCGCTCGCGGTGCCGACGGTCGGCGGGGTCGAGGAACTGGTGGCCGGGCCTGCCGACCAGCCGGCGGTCGAGGCCGACGGAGTCGTCCTCACCTACGGCGACCTGGACCGCCGGGCGAACCAACTGGCCTGGCACCTACGCGAACTCGGCGTCGGCACCGAAACCGTCGTCGGGATCCGACTGCCCCGAGGCATCGACGTCGTCATCGCCATCCTCGCCGTATGGAAAGCCGGCGGCGCCTACCTACCCCTCGACCCCGACTACCCCACCGCCCGACTCACCACCATGCAAACCGACAGCCACACCACCCTCGTCATCGACGCCACGTTCCTGGCTGATCCGGCCATTGCCACCCAGCCCAGCACCACCCCACCGGCAAGCGGGATACCCGGCCGGGCCGCCGCCGTCATCTACACCTCAGGCTCAACCGGCCAACCCAAAGGCGTCCTCGTCACCCACAACAACCTCATCGCCCTACACACCGCCTGGACCCACACCCACACCACCCCCACCGAACACCACCGCTGGCTCAACCTCACCAACATCAGCTTCGACGTCTTTACCGGCGACCTCATCCGCGCCCTCACCACCGGCAACACCCTCATCATCGGCCCGGCACGCCTGCAAACCGACCCCGCCGCGTTCGCCGCCTACCTGACCGAGCACCGCATCACCGCCCTGGAGTCGGCGCCCCGCTACCTCGACGACCTGACCACCACCGCCGACAGGGCGACGTTGCCGGAGTTGCGGCTACTGATCGCCACCACCGACACCTGGCACACCCAGCCAGCAACCGCAACCCAGACACTGCTGCCACACACCCGGCTGCTCACCGCCTACGGCATCACCGAAACGTCAATCGACACCACGTACAGCCCCCTCACCCTGCCCCCCGCCATCCACACCCCGACCCCGATCGGCCGGCCGCTACCCAACACCCACACCTACGTCCTGGACCGGCATCTCAACCCCGTCCCGCCCGGCGTCACCGGGGAACTGCACATCGGCGGAGCCGGGATCACGCGCGGGTATCTGCACCAACCCGCCCGCACCGCCGAACGATTCATCCCCAACCCCTACGCCACCGACGGCAGCCGCCTCTACCGCACCGGCGACCTCGCCCACTGGCGGACCGACGGCCACCTCCACTTCCACGGCCGCACCGACGACCAACTCAACATCCGCGGCCACCGCATCGAACCCGCCGAAATCCAGCACGCCCTCACCACCCACCCCGCCATCACCACCGCCATCGTCACCGCCCACGACCAGCAACTCACCGCCTACCTCATCACCACCGACGGCCTACCCCCGACCGACGAACTCCGGGCCCACCTCGGCCGCACCCTGCCCCAACACATGATCCCCACCCACTACATCGAACTCACCCACCTGCCCCTCACCCCCAACGGCAAACTCGACCACGACGCCCTGCCCGCCCCCGACAGCACCAGGCCAGACCTCACCACCACCTACCAACCGCCGACCACCCCCACCGAAGAACTCCTCGCCCACATCTGGGCCGAACTGCTACACCTCGACCAAGTCGGGGTCAGCGACAACTTCTTCGACCTCGGCGGACACTCCCTCCT
>NZ_BAABAT010000175.1:0-1621 GCF_039537565.1 Dactylosporangium darangshiense | reverse complement strand
CGATTTTCAACCCTTGACTCCTGTCAGTGTCACGCCCTGCACGAAGGCGCGTTGTGCGAAGAAGAACAGCGCCACGACCGGCACCATCGTCAGGATGGTCGCGGCGCTCACCAGGTTCCACTGCACAGCTGGCGCGGAGCGATGCCCCAGTGTGGCTCGCCCAGCAGCAGGTTCTCCAGGCTCCGCACCGTCTTCCTGCGGCCAGTGAAGTCGGAGGCATCCGGCGGGAGAAGGTCGGGAACCGGTTCGGGTCCGCTCTCCGTCGTCGCACCCACAACCGGTGCGACCCGGTCGGCAGGTGCCGTGAGCGCCGAGTCGCCGGCGAGGATCTGGCCGTGCAGGAGCTGTAGCGCCTCACCCGGCTCGACCCCCACCTCGTCTACCAAGCGTCGCCAAAGGAGTTGGTAGGTGTGCAACGCTTCTGCCTGACGGCCGTCCCGGAAGAGCGCCAACATGAGTTGACCCCAGAGCCTTTCGTGCAGCGGGTGCCGCTCGACCCAGATCCGCAGGTTCGCGATGACATCGCGATGCCCGCCGGTCGCCAGCCGGACCTCGGTGAGGTCTTCGAACGCAGTCAGCCGTTGCTCCTCGAGCCGCCGCACGACCTGCACCAGTCGGCTGCCGACGATTGGGACTCCCTCCAGAGCAGGCCCACGCCACAGCGCCAACGCCCGATCCAGCCGCTGGCCCGCGTCGGCGAAATCACCCCTGTGCTGAGCTGCACGACCTTCCGCGATCAGCTGTTCGAAGGTGAACATGTCGACATCACCCGGCGCGGCCTGAAACATGTACCCCCGCGAATCACTGCGGATCGGGCTCGCTCCGGGATCGGTCTGAGCGAGCAGACTACGCAGCAACCATACGTAGGTCTTGAGATTCCCTCTGGCGGACTTGGGCGCCTTCGTGTCCCATAGCTCATCGATGAGCGAATCCACGGACATCAACGTATTTGGCATTGGCGAGCAGGACTGCAAACAAAGAACGGAGCTTCGGACGGTCGATGGTGCGCATGGCACCGTGTTCATCATGGACTTCCAAGGGTCCGAGCAGACGAAACCGCATAGCTCCCTCTTGGGACATCTGATGGCTCCCCACAGCGCGATCCGGCCCAGATCATTGTCCTGTCGGGAGAGGGCTCGAGGCCCTCATCGTTGGCGTCGCACGCTGTGGAAGCCGGCCTATGTGGTGTAGGGGGACTTGGTTCGGGCGTCTCGCAATGCGGAGGCCCACCAGGACAGGTGGTCCAGCGTGGCGGTGACGGTGGTGTTGCAGTCGGAGGCGGCCTTGGGCCAGGTGCCGTCAGGGGCGAACATTTCCCAGTACTTGGGGAGGCTGATGGCGTCGCGGATGGCAACGGCATTCAGCTCGGTGAAGATCTGACGTAGCTGGTGGATCGCGTGCAGGCCGCCCGACTCCCTGCCGTAGGCGACGAAGGTTACGGGTTTGGCCTGCCATTCCTGGTAGTACCAGTCGATGGCGGTCTTGAGCGGGGCAGGGAAGCTTCTGTTGTACTCGGGGGTGACCACTGCGAATGCGTCCGCGGCGGACAGCCGGGGTGCCAGGGCGAGGACCTGCGGGGGGACGGGTTCATCCTCGTCAGTGAGGCTCGATGGCAGATCGG
>NZ_BAABAT010000174.1:0-1622 GCF_039537565.1 Dactylosporangium darangshiense | reverse complement strand
GCAATGCCACGTAGCCTAGTTTGATCTTGGTGGTTGTTCGGCGTGGTGGGGTGACATTGACAGCGATGGCGGTTTGGATCGCGGGTCATGACGTCGGTGGTGGTGCGTCCTGATCAGGTCACGCTGGGAGTGCTGATCTCGCAGGTGCCGCGGGATGCGGTAGATGACGCGGTCGCGGTGTGCGGGGTGCGAGAAACGCTCGGACGGCAAGCTCCCGGCGCATGTGACGGCGTATCTGACGCTGGCGTTGGCGTTGTTCCCCGACGACGACTACGAAGAGGTCGCCGCCAGGGTGACCGGGTCCCTCGACAGGTTCGGGGTGTGGGACGCGGGCTGGACGGTGCCGACCGCTTCGGCGATCACGCAGGCCCGTAAACGGCTGGGTCGTGCCGTGTTCGCGGAGTTGTTCGAGCGCACGTGCGGGCCGGTCGCCGGCAGCGCCGGCCCGGCCGCGGCGGCAGCGGCGTTGGGCACTGCGCGTGGGTCGTTCCTGCGCTCGTGGCGGCTCCTGGCGATCGACGGGTTCGAGGTCGACGCGCCGGACACACCCGCGAACGTGGCCGAGTTCGGCTATTCCGGCAGTGGCGAGAAGCAGTCGTCGTTCCCGAAGGTCCGGGTCGTGGCACTGGCCGAATGCGGGACACATGCGTTCGTGGCCGCAGAGATCGGTTCATCCGCCGACGGGGAGAAGACCCTGGCCGCCAGGTTGTATCCGCGGTTGCGCGGCGACGAACTGCTGACCGCTGACCGCGGCTTCTACTCGTGGCCGGCCTGGCAGGCGGCACAGGCCACCGGCGCGGCACTGCTGTGGCGGGCACCGACGAACCTGGACCTGCCCGTGATCAAAGTCCTGCCCGACGGCACCTACCTCAGCGTCGTGATCAAACCCGAGGTCCGCTACGCCGGTCGCCGGGAACGGCTCCTCGCCGCCGCCCGCGCCAGCACCGACCTGTCCAACCTGGACCACATCCCAGACGCGTTCAACCGCCAGGGCGAACAGATCGCACGCCTGGTCCGTGTCATCGAGTACGACATCCCCGACCGCACCGGCGACGGCCACCACGAACTGATCGCCCTGACCACCACCATCCTGGACCCCGCTGACGCCCGCGCCGATGAACTCGCCGCCGCCTACCACCAGCGCTGGGAACAAGAAACCAGCCACGACCAACTCAAAACCCACCTCCGCGGCCCCGGCCAGGTCCTGCGATCACGCCTGCCCGACCTCGTCCACCAGGAAATCTGGGCCTACCTCATCACCCACCACGCGATCAGCGCCCTGATCGCACAAGCATCCACCGCCGCCGACCTCGACCCCGACCGGATCTCCTTCACCCAAACCCTGCGCCTGATCCGCCGCACCGCCACCGGGACCGCCGCCATTCCCCCCTCAGGACTGGACCGAAAGACTCCCTGACCACCTCAACACCATCGCCGCGTTGCTGATCCCACCGCGACGCGAACGCACCTGCCCCCGCGCCATCAAACGCGTCCGACACTGCCACTACCGCCTCAAACAACCCGGCGAAACAGCCAGCACCCGCCACCACCAACCCGCCACCATCCGCCTCTTCCCGCTACCCACCACACCCACAAGATCGACTTAAGCTACGTGGCATTGC
>NZ_BAABAT010000173.1:0-1631 GCF_039537565.1 Dactylosporangium darangshiense | reverse complement strand
CCGGGTGTGGTGGCGCCGGTGGTGGTGCCGGTGGATCGGGGTGTGCGGTTGCCGTTGTCGTTTGCGCAGCAGCGGTTGTGGTTCCTGGCGCAGCTGGAGCCCGACTCGATCGAGTACAACATGCCGATGCCGATCCCGCTGGACGGCGACCTCGACGTCGACGCCCTGGCGGCGGCGCTGGGCGGCCTGACGGCGCGGCACGAGGTGCTGCGGACGCGGCTGGTGGCCGGCGAGGACGGCGTGCCCTATCAGGTGATCGACCCGCCGTTGCCGTTCGTACTTCCGGTCGTCGACGTGTCCGCGGAGCCGGACCCCGCGGCGGCGGCGGAGGCGTGGCTGGCCGCGGATGCGGCGGTGCCGTTCGACCTCGCGACGGGGCCGCTGCTGCGGGCGACGCTGGTGCGGGTGGCGGCCGACGAGCACGTGCTCGCGTTGGCGATGCATCACGTGGTCGGCGACGAGTGGTCGAGCGGGATTCTCCGCGACGAACTGGCCGCGTTGTATGCGGGTGCGGAGCTGCCGGCGTTGCCGGTGCAGTACGCCGACTTCGCGGTGTGGCAGCGGCAATGGCTTTCGGGCGAGGTGCTCGAGGGCCAGCTCGGCTTCTGGCGGGAGACGCTGGCGGGTGCGCCGGTGCTGGAGCTGCCGACCGATCGGCCGCGTCCGCCGGTGCGCTCGACCGAGGGCGCCGCGCTCGAGTTCGCCATCCCGGCCGACGTGGCGGATGGCCTGCGGGCGGTCGCCCGCGAAGCCGGCGTGTCGATGTTCATGACGTTGCTGGGCGCGTTCACGACGCTCCTGCACCGGTACTCCGGCCAGGACGACATCGTGGTGGGCACGCCGATCGCCAACCGGAACCGGGCCGAGATCGAGGGCCTGATCGGCTTCTTCGTCAACACCCTGGTCCTGCGCACCGACCTGTCCGGCGACCCGACGTTCGCCGAGCTGTTGGGCCGGGTCCGGTCGCGGACGCTGGCCGCGTACGCCCACCAGGACCTCCCGTTCGAGCAGCTCGTCGACGAGCTCGGCGTGGACCGCGACCGTTCCCGCACGCCGCTGTTCCAGGTGCTGTTCAACTACGTGTCCGGCGACGGCGGAGACACCGGCCTGCAGGGGGTGTCGGAGCCACTGCCGATGCCGGTCAAGTTCGACCTGTCGGTGTCGTTTGGCACGGCCGGCTCGGGCCTGGTCGGTTCGGTGCAGTACAGCACGGTCTTGTTCGATGCAGAGCGGATGGTCCGCCTGGTCGGGCACTTCATGGAGCTGTTGTCCGCGATCGTGACGGCGCCGGATCGGCGGCTGTCGTCGGTGCCGGTCTTGACCGATGTCGAGCGCCGCGAGTTGCAGGTTTGGAATGCCTCGGCCGCGCCGGTGCCGGCGGTGGGTGCGGTGCATGAGCTGATTGCCGAGCGGGTGGCGGCTGACCCGGCGGCGGTGGCGGTGCGCTGCGGCGATGCGGCGCTGACCTATGGCGAGTTGTGGCAGCGTTCGGAGCAATTGGCGCGGCAGCTGTGTGGCCTTGGCGTGGGTCCGGAGTCGGTGGTCGGTCTGTGTCTGGACCGCGGCGTGGAGTTCGTGGTCGCGGTCCTTGCTGTGTGGCGTGCCGGTGGTGCGTATCTGCCGATGGATCC
>NZ_BAABAT010000172.1:0-1633 GCF_039537565.1 Dactylosporangium darangshiense | reverse complement strand
GTGGCGAGCAGTGAGTGGCCGCCGAGGTCGAAGAAGTTGTCGGTGATGCCGATCTGGTCGAGGTGGAGCAGTTCGGTCCAGATGTGTGTGAGGAGTTCTTCGGTGGGGGTGGTGGGCGCTTGGTAGGTGGTGGTGAGTTCGGGTCTGGTGGTGTCGGGGGTGGGTAGGGCGGTGCGGTCGAGTTTGCCGTTGGGGGTGGTGGGGAGGTGGGTGAGTTCGATGTAGTGGGTGGGGATCATGTGGTCGGGCAGGCTGCGTCCGAGGTGGGTGCGAAGTTCGTCGATGGGGGGTAGGCCGTTGGTGGTGGTGAGGTAGGCGGCGAGGGCGTCTTCGTGTGCGGTGACGATGGCGGTGGTGATGTTGGGGTGGGTGGTGAGGGCGGTTTCGATTTCGGCGGGTTCGATGCGGTGGCCGCGGATTTTGAGTTGGTGGTCGGTGCGGCCGTGGAAGTGGAGTTGGCCGTCGGGTTGGTGGTGGGCGAGGTCGCCGGTGCGGTAGAGGCGGCTGCCGTCGGTGGCGTAGGGGTTGGGGATGAACCGTTCGGCGGTGCGGGCGGGTTGGTGGAGGTAGCCGCGGGCGAGGTTGTGGCCGGTGATGTGGATTTCGCCGGTGGCGCCGATGGGGACGGGGTTGAGGTGTGGGTCGAGGAGGTGGATGGCGGTGTTGGCGATCGGGTGTCCGATCGGGGTGTTGGTGGTGGTGGGTGTGATGGTGGCGGTGGTGGCGCAGACGGTGGTTTCGGTGGGGCCGTAGGCGTTGATGAGGTGTCGGCGGGTGTTCCAGTGTTGGGCGGTGGTGGGGTCGAGGCGTTCGCCGGCGGTGATGAGGGTGGTGATGGTGGTGAGGGTGTCGGGGTTGAGGGTGGTGAGGAGGCTGGGTGGGAGGGTGGCGGTGGTGATGGTTCGGGTGGTGAGCAGTGTGGTGAGTTGGTCGGGTTGTTGGTGTTGGGCGATGGTGAGGGCGGCGCCGGCGGTGAGGGCCATGACGGTTTCCCAGACGGAGGCGTCGAAGCTGAGGGAGGCGAACTGCAGGACGGTGTCGTCGGGGGTGGTGGCGGTGATGTGGGTGAGGGCGGCGGCGAGGTTGGTGAGGGTGTGGTGGGTGACGACGACGCCTTTGGGTCGGCCGGTGGAGCCGGAGGTGTAGATGACGTAGGCGGCTTGGTCGGGGTGGATGGTGACGGGTGGTGGGGTTGTGGGTTGGGTGGTGATGGTGGGGTCGTTGGGGGTGATGGTGCGGATGCGGCCGGCGGGGAGGTTGTCGAGGATGTCGTCGGTGGCGATGAGGAGTGCGGCTCGGCTGTCGGTGAGCATGTAGGCGAGTCGTTCGGTGGGGTAGTCGGGGTCCAGCGGCAGGTAGGCGGCGCCGGTCTTCCACACCGCCAGGATCGCGATGATGGGGTCGATGCCGCGGGGTAGGCAGATCGCGACGATCGTTTCCGGACCCGCGCCCAAGCGGTGCAGGTGTTGGGCGAGTTGGTTCGCGGCCGTGTCGAGTTCGCGGTACGTGTGGGTGTGTTCGCCGGAGTGCACGGCGGGTCGGTCGGGGTTGGTGTGGGCGTGTGCGGCGATGAGGGTGTGGACCGGTTGGGCGGGGACGGCGGCGTCGGTGGCGTTCCACGCCTCGAGTTGGG
>NZ_BAABAT010000171.1:0-1710 GCF_039537565.1 Dactylosporangium darangshiense | reverse complement strand
AGTGGGAGCCGTTGTCGGGCTCTGCCTCCTTGGGACCGTGGCCGTGCATGTTCGCCGCCCGACGCGGCCGGCTGGAGCGACGCAGGCTGGTCTTCAGGGATGGGAGAACGGTGGACGTGCAGCGACGTTTGGTGGGTATCGATCTGGGTATCGCCTCGGCGCATACGGTTCGGGTCCTTGACGGTTCGGGGCGGGAGGTATGCCGGCGCCGGTGTGAACCGAGCGTGGCGAGTCTGACGGTGATCGAACATGCGGCCTTGGCCGGTGCGCCCGAGGGACCCGGTTGGCGGTGGTGATGGAACCGACCGGGCCGGCGTGGCTGCCGATCGCGGTCTTCTTCAGTACCCGAGGCCATGCCGTGTATCGGGTGTCGAGTCAGAAGGCGGCGGATCTGCGCCGGTTCCTGTCGCGGCACGCGAAGAGCAACGGGATCGACGCGGACACCCTGGCCCGGTTGCCGCTGGTCGACCCGGACGGGTTGACGCCGCTGACGCTGCCCACAGGTGAGCGGGCTGCGTCGGACCGGCGGGTACGTGCCTGCGACCGGTTGACCATGCAGGCTGCTGAGCCCAAGGTCCGCCTCAAAGACCTGGTCCGGCAGCTGATGCCGCTGACACCGCTGACCGGCGATCTGGGCCAGGCCGACCTTGCCGTGCTTGAGCAGTGGGCAGACCCGCGGGCGCTGCTACGACTGGGCAAGGTCGAGCTCACTGCGGTCATCGTCACTGAGTTGAGGTCGAGCGTGTGATCCATCTCGCGCGCGCCAAGATCGACCGCTTCTTGGAGCACCCGTGTCGCTTCGGCGGCGTCCTTCGGATGGCCCCACACGCCGGACGCACTCATTTGAGCGGTCCCGAGTCCGAGCCGAGTGATCGGGTGACCTCCGATCGTGAAGGTGCCGCATCGACCGGACAGGGTTCCACGCATGGTCATGTCTCCTCCAGGGTGCTATGAACTTGCGCCGGTATGAATCAGTCAGATGTCAGTGAGTTCATCCGTCTGCTCCGATTCCGGCGACGCCGCGACCGCCGGTACGTCCAGGTCGTATCGACGCAAACGGAACACGTCAAGCCTCGTGTTGTAGTACTTGTCGGTTTGTCCGACCCAGTCCATCCCCATGCGCCGCGCGGCGGCCGCGGCGCGTTGGTTCGCCGGACGCGAAACGGCGAAGACCTCGTCGGCGCCGGCGTCGAAGGCGTAGTGGGCGATCGCCTCGCCGGCTTCACCGGCATAGCCATGCCCCCACCAGCCACGAGCGATCTGGACGCCGATCTCGAAGTCGATGTCGTCGGGAGGCAAAGGCAGCAAGGAAACCGCGCCGACGGTGTGGCCGCCGGCGAGATCAGTGACCTTCCAACGACCGAGCGGTGGCTCGATGGCGGCGCTGTCTGCGACCCACCTGGAAACCAGGTGCTGCATGGCGGCCATGTCCGGAATACGGTCCATGGCCGGCGCCAACCATCGAGAAACCTCTCCGTCACCGAAGATGCTCAGGGCCGCTTCAACATCGGACATCGTCCACGGAGCAAGTTGCAGGCGCGCGCTCCGAATTAGTGCTCCGTCGATGTCGACCGAATGCGAGTTCTGAGCCCTGATCCACCGACGAGGTCTCGGTGCCCGGCCGGTCCAGCCCGATGATCTTGGACGCGGGTCAGGGCGTGTGGGAGTGACCGGCCGGGTTGCCGGTGCGCTCGATGGTCGAGGGAAGTC
>NZ_BAABAT010000170.1:0-1725 GCF_039537565.1 Dactylosporangium darangshiense | reverse complement strand
CTAGGGCATGTCTCCTGGATCTTGGTGGGATGATCCATACCATCCGGATTGTTACCCGCACGCCATGACTGCCCGATTCGAACTCACGGACGCCGAGTGGGACCTGCTGCGCCCGTTGCTGCCCGCTGACCCGCCGCGTGGCGGGCGCTGGCAGGACCACCGCACCGTGATCAGCGGCATCCTGTTCCGCGAACGCACTGGTATCCCGTGGCGGGACCTGCCCGCCCGTTTCGGCAACTGGAAAACCATCTATCAGCGCAAACGCCGCTGGGCTCTGGACGGCACGTGGCAGCGTATCGCCGAGGGGCTGCGCTTGGACGCCGACCTTGACGACGGCGATGACTGGACCCTCGGCGTGGACAGCTCCGTCGTGCGCGCCCATCAGCACGCGGCCGGGGCGCGGCACCAGCCACCGGCCGACCGCTCAAAACCGTAGCGGCGACCATCCCCGAACAGGCAACTGAACCCGAAGCGCTGGGCCGCTCCCGGGGAGGGTTCAGTACCAAGCTGCACCTGGCCGCCGACCGCCGCAGCCGACCCGTCAGCCGCACCATCACCGCTGGTCAACGCCACGACCGTATCGGCTACCCGGCGGTGATGGCCGGCATCCGCATGCCCCGCCGCCGCGGCCGGCCCAGAACCCGGCCCGCGCGGGTCCTGGGTGACAAGGCCTACTCCATCCGCGCGATCCGCGCAGACCTGCGCCGCCGCGGGATCGCCGCCACGATCCCCGAACGCGCCGATCAGCAGGCCAACCGCCGCAAACGCGGCGCCGCTGGTGGACGACCGCCAGCGTTCGACGCCGAGCGCTACAAGCAGCGCAACACCGTCGAACGCGCGGTCAGCAAGCTCAAACAGTTCCGCGCCGTGGCCACCCGCTACGACAAGCGAGCCTTCATGTACCTGGCCGCCATCGACATCGCCACCATCAAAATCTGGCTCCGCGACCTCGCCGCAGATCTACGAGAGACGGCCCGAGCGCCGAAGGTCGTTGCGTAGCATCACCTTGCGTGTGGTGGCGGGCGGCTTGGGCAGGTGTGGTCCTGGGTGGCCTCGCCTACGCCGCCGACTTCTGCCACGGCTTGCTCGCCGCCGTGATGCTGCTGGTGTCGAGCAGCATGTTCGCCTGGAGCGCCGCCGGTCTGGCCTTCGGCTTCGCGGCCCGGGACCGCCGCAGCGCGATCGGCGCCGGGGTCACCGTCCTCGCCGTCGCCACGGTGGTCTACTACGGCATCATCGTCGTCGACGGCCACCGCTGGCGGGATGCTGTCACCGACGGCGATGCCTTCCCCGGTGCGTCGAGTTTGGTGTCGGTGCTGACGGCGACCGCCTTCTGGACCACTGCCTCGGTCGCTGGCGGGACGGTGCTGGGCCTGCTCGGCCAGGCCATCCGCCGGGCCCGCCCCACTGTCGCGGCGCTTGCCGCGGGCTGCTCGTTCGCCCTGCTGGCCGGACAGGGCGCGGTCGCTGCCACGCACGTCTACACCCTCGGCGCCGCCTGGACCTGGCTCGTCGAGGGGGTCACCGAGGTCCTGCTCGCCGCCGCACTGACCGCCACCCTGCTCGGCCGGGGCCCCGGCCCGTCCCGCTGGTGGACGTTCGCCGGGGCGGCCGTCGCGCTGCTGACGGCGAGCTACGCCGTCTGGGTCCTGCTCGACACCATCCGCACCGCCGGCACCCTTTGGTGAGATCCTAGGCCGCGCTGATCCACGAGACAGGCCCTAG
>NZ_BAABAT010000169.1:0-1750 GCF_039537565.1 Dactylosporangium darangshiense | reverse complement strand
AGAGTGTGTTTGAGAAGTGGTCTATTTGTCGTCGGGCCAGCGCCAGCGTTGCTGACGGGTGGCTGGCCGGCCTCGGGCGATGCGGCTGGTCATGGTGTTGATCGCGGCCCAGCGGATCATGGCTTCGGAGCTGGCGGGGTCGCGTTCGTAGTCGCGGGCGAGGCGGCGGTGGGCGGTGAGCCAGGCCAGGGTCCGCTCGACGCACCAGCGGCGCGGGATGACTGCGAAGCCTTGTTGGCCTTCGGGTTTGCGCACGATGTGCAGCGTGGTGCGCAGGATGCTGGTGGTCCAGTCGACGAGCTTGCCGGCGAAGCCGCCGTCGGCGAAGACGAACCGGATCGGCGCGGCCAGGTACATGGACAGCAGGGTGGCCTTGGCCCCGTCGCGGTCCTGGACGCTGGCGGCGAGGACGACCACGTTGATGAGCAGGCCGAGGGTGTCGGTGACGATGAACCGTTTGCGGCCGTTGATCTTTTTGCCCGCGTCGTAGCCCCGGCTGCTGCGCCCGACGGTGTCGGCGCCCTTGACGCTTTGGGAGTCGATGATGCCCGCGCTGGGCTGCGGGTTGCGGCCCTGCTGTATCCGCGCTCGCTCCCGCAGCGTGGTGAGCATCGCCTCGGTGACCTTGGACTCTTCCCACTGCTTGAAGTACCAGTAGACCGTCTGCCATGGCGGGAAGTCGCCGGGCAGGTACCGCCAGGCGCAGCCGGTGCGGACCACGTACAGAACAGCGTCCACAATGGATCTGCGTGGATGCTTTTCCGGCCTACCGAAGCGTTTGAGCGCCGGGAGTAGCGGCCCGACCAGTGCCCACTGTTCGTCGGTCAGGTCTGAGGGGTACCGCCGCGGCCGGAGCATCCGGCCACGTTGGCGGCATCGACACCGGTGGTCACGCAGGCACACCGATGCATCATCGGATCTTGTCCCAGAATTCCCATTCCTTGCCGTGGTCGGGGCACTGTTCCCTGAGCTGCTGGGTGGCCAGCAATACCGCCCTGCGACCAGGCTCGGACGGCGTGTAGTGCAACTCGAACTTCTGGCCGCAGCTCACACACCTAAGCATGACGTTCCTGGGGGTGCGGTCCCAGACCGCGCGCTCCGCGTCGGGCGGGATCCAGGGGCTCGGCTCGGTGGCCCAGTCGGCGTCGTAACGCTGCACCGCTTCGACGAACTCCGCGGGCGGCCGGTAGGCATGAGCGGAGACGTAATGCCAGATCAGCGCTGGCGCTGCGAACATCACGCCCGGCCGGGCCGGCACCCTGATCTCGCGGAACGCAAGCCAGGACTGGCCGTCCGACCGCGGATCGGCGATGAGACTCGTGTCTGACGGGCAGAACTCACAGCGGTGCAGGCCGCGCGTCTCGTTGACGGGCGGATTGCCGACGATGTCGAGCAACGCGTCGGCGAACCAGTCCGGGACCGGGCCCGTGTCGAACGGCTGCGAGCCATCCAACCAGCCGACGCTGAGCCGCTCGTACCGCGGCCGGTAGTCCAGCGTGCCCCATTCGTATCTGACGGTGTCGTGGTCGAAGAGCGAGTACGCGTGCGTCAGGTCCGCGAAGTAGGTCACCGCGGCAAGATACGGCGTTGGGTGCAATAACCGGCGATGAGGTCGGTCATGCGGTCGAGACCTGCACGTCGGTCAGGCCCGATGAGCATCGCCGCAGCTGGGACGTCCGGCTTACCTTGGCGGCATCGACGCAAGCGGTTACGCCTGACGACAAACAGACCCACTTCTCAAACACGCTCT
>NZ_BAABAT010000168.1:0-1762 GCF_039537565.1 Dactylosporangium darangshiense | reverse complement strand
CTCGACCGCACCGCCCTGCCCGCCCCCGACACCACAAGGCCCGACCTCACCACCACCTACCAGCCCCCAACCACCCCCACCGAACAGCTCCTCGCCAGCATCTGGGCCGAACTGCTGCACCTCGACCAGGTCGGGGTCACCGACAACTTCTTCGACCTCGGCGGCCACTCACTGCTCGCCACCCAAGCCATCGCCCGCCTCGGCATCAACCTGCCCCTCGCCGCCCTCTTCGACCACCCCACCATCAAAGACCTCGCCCACACCATCGACACCACCACCAACACCAACGTCGTCGCGCCGATCACGCCCGCCGACCGGACCAAGCCGCTGCCGTTGTCCTACGCCCAGCAACGGCTGTGGTTCCTGCACCAACTCGACCCCGACTCCACCGAATACCACCTGCCGACCCTGATCCCGCTACCCGACCCCGTCGACCCCACAATCGTGGCCCGCGCCCTGCACACCATCATCGAACGCCACGAAATCCTCCGCACCCGCATCATCACCGACCCCGACGGCATCCCCTATCAGGTCATCGACCCACCAGGACCGCTGCCGCTGCCCACGAAAGACCTCACCGACCAACCCGACCCGATCGCCGCCGCGAAAACCGCACTCCTCGACGACGCCCGCCAACCATTCGACCTCACCACCGGACCACTCATCCGCGCCACCCTGCTCCACCTCACCGACAACCGACACGTCCTCGCCCTATGCCTGCACCACATCGTCAGCGACGAATGGTCCGGCCGCATCCTGCGCACCGAACTCGCCACCCTCTACCACGGCACCCCACTCCCACCCCTGCCCATCCAGTACGCCGACTACGCGACCTGGCAACGCCAATGGCTCACCGGCCACATCCTCGACACCCAACTCCACTACTGGCGCACCCAACTCGCCAACCCACCCACCCTCCAACTGCCCACCGACCATCCCCGACCCGCCATCCGCACCCCCGACGGCGCGATGCTCGAGTTCACCATCCCCGAACCCACCACCACCCAGCTCCGCGAACTCTCCCGCCACCACAGCACCTCCATGTTCATGACCCTCATCGCCGCCTACGCCACCCTCCTGCACCGCCACACCGGCCAAACCGACATCCTCATCGGCACACCCATCGCCAACCGCAACCACAACGACACCGAAAACCTCATCGGCTTCTTCGTCAACACCCTCGCCATCCGCACCCGCCTCCACGACAACCCCACCTTCACCGAACTCCTCCGCCAAACTCGAACCACCACCCTGGACGCGTACACCCATCAAGACCTCCCCTTCGAACAACTTGTTGACGAGCTCACCCCCACCCGCGACCGCTCCCAAACCCCCCTCATCCAAACCTTCTTCAACTACGCCACCAACAACAACCGCACGGCCCAGAACACCACCGGCGAGCCCGCCGACATCGTCACCGAAACAGCGGTCCTGTTCGACCTGACGCTGTCCATCGCCGAACACGGCGACGCGCTGCACGCCACCTTCGAATACAGCACCGCACTGTTCGAGACCGCGACGATCCGGCGGCTGGCCGCGCGTCTGCAGGCCCTCCTGGCCGCCATCGGACGCACCCCAGACCTGCCTCTGTCCCGGCTCGACGTGCTCACGCCGCAGGACCGGCAGCTGCTTGCTGAGTGGGACACCGGGGCCGCGCTCGCGGTGCCGACGGTCGGCGGGGTCGAGGAACTGGTGGCCGGGCCTGCCGACCAGCCGGCGGTCGAGGCCGACGGAGTCGTCCTCACCTACGGCGACCTGGACC
>NZ_BAABAT010000167.1:0-1766 GCF_039537565.1 Dactylosporangium darangshiense | reverse complement strand
GAACGATTCAGCCAGCCACCCACCCCACCGGCCCTGCCCACCACAGCGTGGATCAACCCGCCCACACCAGCACCTCAGATACAGACCGCGTAACCAGCCCGTGTCTCATACGCCTTGACAGCTTCCGGTTGGCTGAGGTCCTGCTCCGACTGGGCAGAAGCCTTGTGCTGCTCTGACCACGCGCTGTGTAGGTACCGCTGTGTATTCGCTCGTGTTCCGTCTGGTCTTCTGTATAAATGGCTCGTCCGGTCGTCGGCACCGGAGTTCGCCGCAAAGCATTGACCAGAGGGTCAGACGCCACCCCGAGGGCGGCACTTGCCAGACAGCGTACCCGAACCACCACGACCACTGCTGCGAAGGCAGCCCAGCCGGCTGAGCAGTCAGTCGCCGAGTCGGGTGACGGGGATGCGTTGAGTGACGGCGGCGATGGTGACTGCGCAGGCGCACTCTCGCCCGGATGGTCGAGTGCACTCAACTCGGCAGAGTCGGATGCGATGCCGCGGGAAGCTCGATCACTCGCTGTCACGATTGATCGAGCGCTGGCGAGCGCGGTCTGCGGCATATCAGTGAAGCCCAGGCCGCGTCTCTACGTGTCGCGTTGACCGTCTAGCGTCACGCCGATCAGGGACATCGCCTCGGACATCGGCACCGGGCGGCGCGATACCGCGTTGAGATCCTTGCCTTCCTTGGTCCACAGCGGGGGAATGACGTTGATGGCCTCGTCGAGTCGGCATGCGCTGACCTCGTCGGCCCATCCCGGCCAGCGCAGATCCTGGTAGAACCCGGTCATCGCACCGCCGATCATGGCGGCGAGCCAGTCGCCGTACCCTCGCTCGCAGTTCTCCCAACGCAGGGTGTCCGGTGCCAGATACCAGATCGTCGGCGTGCCGGTGGAGTCCGGCATCCAGGCGAACTGACCGCCGAGGACGTCCTGCGCCACGATGATGCCGCCGGCGACGTTGTCATTGATTGCGCCGAGACTGGCCAGGTGATGTTCGTCGTTACCCGATCCCAGGACACGCAGCCACCCATGATCGAGCACCAGGCCGCCGCTGCGGTGGACCACCGCACCCAACCATGATCGCGTCGTCACCTGCACCCGCAGAAGCTCCTCGTCGGCCCGCCGCGGGTCAGCGGGCAGCACGACAACCGGATACGGTGCGGCAGCGACAGCAGCCTCAATCTCCGACCACGCTGGATCATTGGTATCGACCAGTTCGGTCAGTGAGCGCACACCGGCACCCTACACAGCGAGCCACCAGCGCTCCCGTGCGCGCTCATCAAGCAAGAGCGCGCATTGGGTCCATGGTCGCCGACCGGCCGGGCGCGTACCGAGCGTGATGGCGGCTCAGGAATGGCGCGCGTGCTCAGCGGCAGGAGCGTGCTCGGCAGTGATCTCTAACGGATTGATCGGCGCCAGGCTCACGGCCGATATCAAAGTCCTGGCGCTGTTGCGGTTGCGTCACCGGCGCCGACGACAGGCGGACCGTGGCCTGTAGCGTTCCCAGCGTGGGCATCTATCTGGTCGACATCAGCGCCCTGAGCTGGGCGCAGGACGAATGCGCACCTCTGCTCGACCAGGCGCTCGCCGCGCGGAACCTGCCGCCCTACCCCGGCCCGCTAAGCACGGCCGGGGACATCGAGGAGAAGCTCATCCCGAGCATGGACGACTTCGCCGAAATGTGCGCGCGGCACGACGCCACGGAGTTCCTCAACGCCTCTCTAATCGTGCCGGTGGACTTCATCGGCCTGATCGAACTTCCCGC
>NZ_BAABAT010000166.1:0-1849 GCF_039537565.1 Dactylosporangium darangshiense | reverse complement strand
CAAACCCGCACCACCGCCCTGGACGCCTACACCCACCAAGACCTCCCCTTCGAACAACTCGTCGACCAACTCACCCCCACCCGCAACCGCGCCCAAACCCCCCTCATCCAAACCCTCTTCAACTACGTCACCATCGAGCAGGCGAGCGGCGGGCCCGGCGACGGCGGCGGGGCTCCGGCGTACGAGCGCGAGCACATGGTCGCCAAGTTCGACCTGACGCTCGGTATTGCCATGACGGGCGACGGCGCGCTCGTGGGGTACTTCCGCTATGCGACGGCGTTGTTCGACCGGCCGCGGATTGAGCGGCTGGTCGAGCATCTGTTGCAGGTGCTGGCCGGGGCGGTCGCCGATCCGGATCAGCCGGTGTCGCGGTTGGCGGTGCTGTCGGCGGCTGAGCGGGAGTTGCTGGCCAGCTGGAACGCCACCGACGCGGTGCTGCCGGCGGTCAACGGCGTGCACGCGCTGTTCGAGGCCCAAGCCGCCCGATCCCCCGACACCGCCGCCGTGGTGACCGACGACGGGCTGGTCGTGACGTATGCACAGTTGAACGCGCGGGCGGATCAGCTGGCATCGCAGCTGACCGGGCTGGGGGTGGGCGCCGAAACCGTGGTCGGGTTGTGCCTGAACCGGGGTATCGACACGATCACCGCGATCCTGGCGGTATGGAAGGCCGGCGGTGCGTACCTACCGTTGGACCCTGCACATCCGGCCGAACGACTGGCCTACATGCTGAGCGACAGCGGCGCCGCGATGCTGATCACCACCGGCGCTCTACGCGACAGGACCGAGTCGTCCCTGCCCGCCGTGGTTCTTGACGACCCGACAACCGCCACCATCCCCAATGGACAACCGCGACAGCGGGTGCATCCCGAGCAGGCGGCCTACGTCATCTACACCTCCGGGTCGACCGGCCGGCCCAAAGGCGTCATCGCCACCCACCACGGTCTGATCAACTACACCCTGGCCATCCCGACCCGGACCGGGACCGGGCGGCCCGGCGGCCAGTACGCCCTGCTACAGCCGGCCACCACCGACTTCGGCAACACCATCATCCTGGCCGCGCTCAGCACCGGCGGCAGCCTCTACCTGCCCGACCCGGACCGGACCATCGACCCCGGCTACCTCGCCACGTTCCTGCACACCCACCACATCGACTACCTCAAGATCGTCCCGTCCCATCTGGCTGCCCTCACCACCGACCACCCCCTCCCGGAACTCCTGCCCGGCGACACGCTCATCCTCGGCGGGGAACGCACCCCCACCACCCTCGCCGCAGACCTCGCGCAGCTCCCGGTCCAGCTGATCAACCACTACGGGCCCACCGAAACGACCATCGGGGTCAGCACCCACACCGGCTCCCACGCCGGCGCCACCATCGGCCGGCCCATCGCCAACACCCGCGCCCATATCCTCGACCGGCACCTCAACCCCGTCCCGATCGGCACCGCCGGCGAGTTGCACATCGCGGGGGCCGGGATCACCCGCGGCTACACCGGCCAACCCGCCCAGACCGCCGAACGGTTCATCGCCAACCCGTTCACCGACGACGGCAGCCGCCTCTACCGCACCGGCGACCTCGCCCGCTGGCAGCCCAACGGCCACCTCGAATACCTCGGCCGCGCCGACCACCAAATCAAAATCCGCGGCCACCGCATCGAACCCGCCGAAATCCAAACCGCCCTCACCACCCACCCCGCCATCACCACCGCCATCGTCACCGAACACAACCAGCAACTCACCGCCTACCTCATCGGCCCCGACGGCCTACCGCCCGCCGATGAACTCCGCGCCCATCTGCAGCGCACCTTGCCCGAGCACATGATCCCCACCCACTACATCGAACTGGCAC
>NZ_BAABAT010000165.1:0-1881 GCF_039537565.1 Dactylosporangium darangshiense | reverse complement strand
CGTCGTCTCACCAACCCGATTACACGCTGCCGGGACCAACCCCATTACCGCTATGCCGGGACAGACGACGGACGAGGCACCGACCAGGGGCTTGACTCGAAACGTCTTACGCTGATGAGCGCGCACCTGATCACGCGCTCCGACCGGCAGCGTCGCGCTCGGAATCGGCCGGACGCGCCCGCCACCTTGTCGACGTTGCGAGGCGGGCAGCCGAGCGCGTCAATCTCGATCAAGCGACGTCGGCCGATGAGGCGAACACCCAAACGCCTGTCCGGCTCTGGCATTCCGGCCCCGGTTTCGCTTCGATGAAGGGCGCGAACGGCGATCACCCATTTGGGTGACAGATCTACTTTGGGCATGAACAGCACGAACGCCCGATCCGGCGATGCTGGAGGCTGAATTGAGTCAAGCAACCGCAACTCTCTACCTTGCCGCGATCGCCACAGCAATTAGTGCTGTCGGGCTTTACCTCCTTCTGCATCAGATTCGGCTCCTGCGGACCCAAGTTAACGACGCCAAGGATGGTTATATGGGAGAGCAGCTGCTCTCTCGACAGCAGTCCACCCTAGAATTTTTGGCGTCGACACTGGAGGCGCGAACTGAATATATCAAGGCAGTGCCTTCCTTGAAGAACACGCAGGCGGTGAGCGATTTTCTGGAAGAGGTTCGCAGTAACGCCGGTACTGAGAAGACGCTGATCGCCTTCCTCAGCTGCTACGAGAATCTATTGCCGCTGGCGTTAATATGAACGTCCTAGACGAGCAGGTGGTACACAGGACCGTTGGACGAACCGTCATGCTCGCACAGGAGCAATTCGGGCCTTATGTCGCAAAGCGGCGAGCGAACGAAGAACACCCGAGCCTATATCTGGAGTTAGAGAGGCTCGCGAACAGGCTGAGGACCTGCGAATTGGCGGGACAGCATGTCGTTTAGCCAGCTGGAAGTTCGTTGTGGAGGTGCAGGCCGGCGCGGCTACTGTAGTAGACCTCTGGAGCACGCATCCGCTCATCGGCCAGTTCTGCGCGCCGGCCGGCTCGTAGGCGTCACGGCTCGCGGCTGGCTGGTGTCCACGGACAGCGGCAAATTCGTGTGCGTCCCACATTGGGCGAAGGGGAGCCGCTCGTCAACAGCGGCAGGCGCGTGTGGCACCGATCAGACATTCCGCCTTGCCGGGCATCGATAAGTTCTAACTATGGCGCCAGTCGAGCAGCAAGGCATCCTCGTCGATACCTCGACGCTGGCGGAGCTTCATCTACATGATCCCAAGCGCCGGCCACGTCTTGATCATCGCGAAGCGGTCGCCGTCGAGGCGCTCGTCCTGTTCGACAAGGTTTACGTAGATGGCCGCACGGCCAACGTGGAACTGCCCTCCTTTCGGTGGCTGGACGAGCTCGATGACGGATTCGTCATGGTCAACAACTCGTACGATGAAGTCCAGACGACCTACCGACGCGGAATGAACTTGGCTGCCCACCTCGCGGCCGCCCCGCCGACCGCCGATTTCCTCCGAGCCTCGGCCGCCCCGATCAAACTAGCCGGACGGTTGCGCTACACGACCGATGACCGGCTCTTGCGCAGCGACCTGCACGGCTACGTAGCACACGAGATGCCTCCCGACGCTGCGGTCTTCAGTGATCTCCTGATGCGTGATCTCCAGACGGATCAACCGACTGGCGGCATCGTTATCGCCCGTATGTGCTACTACCTCGCATTGCAGGAGCAACTCGGCTCCTTGCTGCTCCTGCACCCTACTAAGCCCTGATCCACCGATGGGATTGATGTGAGCACGAGGGCCCGGATGCGATGATGCCCCCGCGAGCTGGAAAGATAGAGGTTCTTCAGGCTTCTATCGTCCAGTTCGAGAGGGCACCGTCAGGGTGA
>NZ_BAABAT010000164.1:0-1888 GCF_039537565.1 Dactylosporangium darangshiense | reverse complement strand
TGTCGCGGCTTCCTGAAGACTGACCCCCAGCGGATTTTTGAATATTGACCCCTCCGTTCTGATGATCTTGGAGGGTGTTGACCGTGGAGGACTGGGCAGAGATCCGTCGTTTGCATAGGGCGGAGAGTGTGCCGATCAAGGAGATCGTCCGGCGGCTGGGGGTGGCTCGGAACACGGTTCGGGCGGCGTTGGCCTCGGATCGGCCGCCGCGGTACGAGCGGCCGGCGCGCGGGTCGGTGGTGGATGCGTTCGAGCCGCGGATCCGGGTGCTGTTGGGTGAGTGGCCGCGGATGCCGGTGCCGGTGATCGCGGAGCGGATCGGCTGGCCGTATTCGTTGTCGCCGTTGAAGAAGCGGCTGGCGCAGATCCGGCCGGAGTATGTGGGGATCGATCCGGTCGACCGGACGGTGTATGAGCCGGGTCAGATTACGCAGTGCGATCTGTGGTTCCCGCAGCCGCGGATCCCGGTCGCCGCGGGTCAGGATCGGGTGTTGCCGGTGTTGGTGATGACGCTCGGGTTCTCCCGGTTCATGACCGCGACGATGATCCCGACCCGGCAGGCCGGCGACATCCTGTCCGGGATGTGGCTGCTGATCTGCGGGGTCGGTCGGGTCACCCGGACCCTGGTGTGGGATCGGGAGTCCGCGATCGGCGGGACCGGCAGGGTCAGCAGCCCGGCGGCGGCGTTCGCCGGGACCCTCGCCACCCGCATCCAGCTGGCCCCGCCCCGCGATCCGGAATACAAGGGCATGGTCGAGCGCGCCAACGGCTATCTGGAGACGTCGTTCCTGCCCGGCCGGCGGTTCACCTCACCCACCGATTTCAACACTCAGCTCGGCGACTGGCTGGGGAGCACGGCGAACACCCGTACGGTCCGCTCGATCCAGGGCCGGCCCGTGGACCTGCTGCAGACCGACTATCTGTCCATGGTGGACCTCCCGCCGATCGGCCCGCAAGTCGGTCTGCAGCAACGGATCCGGCTCGGCCGCGACTACTACGTGCGGGTCGACACCGTCGACTACTCCGTCGACCCGCGCTCCATCGGCCGGTTCGTCGAGGTCACCGCCACGGCGCACGTGGTGACCGTGTCCTGCGACGGCACCGTCGTGGCCCGGCACGACCGGTCCTGGGCCAAACACGGCGTGATCACCGACCCCGACCACGCCGCGACCGCGAAGCTGATGCGCCACGCCTTGGCCGACGACCGGCAGCGACGCCTCGCAGCCACCCGCCACCACGGCGACGGGCACCCGGTCACGCTGCGGGCCCTGCACGACTACGACGCCCTGTTCGGCGTCGACTTCAACCCAACCGTGAAAGCGAGCAGTGAATGACCACGACCAAGACGAAACCCGCCACCGCCGGCCCCAGAGACACGATCAAGGACGGGATGCCGTCGATGATCGCCTACCTCACCCGGGTCCTGAAGACCCCCACCATCGGCGCGTTCTGGGAAGAGCTCGCCGGTCAGGCCCGCGACGAGAACTGGTCGCATGAGGAGTATCTGGCCGCGCTGCTGCAGCGCCAGGTCGCCGACCGGGAGTCCAAAGGCACCGTCATGCGCATCCGCACCGCGCACTTCCCGACCGTGAAAACCCTCGAGGACTTCAACCTCGACCACCTGCCCTCACTGCGCCGTGACGTCCTGGCCCACCTGGCCACCAGCACCTACGTCGCGAAGACCGAGAACGTGATCCTGCTCGGACCACCCGGTCTCGGCAAGACCCACCTTGCCATCGCCCTCGGCGTCAAAGCCACCCAGGCCGGACACTCCGTGCTGTTCGACACCGCCAGCAACTGGATCACCCGCCTCGCCGAAGCCCACCACGCCGGCCGCCTCGAAGCCGAACTCAAGAAAATCCGCCGCTACAGGTTGATCATTGTTGAT
>NZ_BAABAT010000163.1:0-1910 GCF_039537565.1 Dactylosporangium darangshiense | reverse complement strand
CCTACATGCTCGACGGTCAGCCCGTCTTCGAAGCGCCGCAGTTCGACGACCGCGCTGTCCTTGCTCATGGCGCGGAACCACTGAGCGTAACCGCGCACGCTGGCCCGCGCGCCCGGTCGGCGGCAGAAGCGGATGCCGGCGGTGGCGTCCGGGCGTGCATGATGGTGCCGTGACCGGACCTTCTGCCGCGGTTCTGCTGCCCGACCCGTGGACTGCTTCGGACGTCAAACTGTTCCGGGCGTGGTTGGCTGAGATGCTCACGAATGACATCGATGACTGGTGGCTGCTGCGAGAGCCGTCCGAGGTGGGCTGGCAGACTGCGTCACTGGCCACTGGGCCGATGCTGGTCGAGCCCGGCGCATGGGACCCCGAAGACCCGGACGAGGCGGTGCATCTGGCGAGTGCTGTCGGATTCCTGCCGGGCGCAGAGGTGGTCCTGGCCTCGGCAACGAACGGCGTGGACGATCACCGTTTCCTTGCTCATCTTGCGGTGGCGGTGGCCCAACGGCACCGCGGCCTTATCGATCTGACCGGCCCGTTGCCAGTCCCGCCACCTGCCGGGGTCAACGCTCTCGAAGCTGTCGACTCCGGTGCCGGGATTGAACAATGGTGGGCCACCTCCCGGGACACCCTTGCCGCGCTCGGCGGAGCGTGGCATGAGATTCCATACGTCACTGCCGGCGGGACCACCGCCATCTACCACGTCGTCGACGCCGATCTCCTCACTGCTTGGTTGGCACACCCGCGCTTCCGCATGGTGAAGTAGTCGCCATGCCTGCGGCAATCCGCTTACCTGCACGATCGGGTGCGCGCACATCGGCAGAGTCGGATGCTCGAACTAGGCAGAAGCCGTTACCGATGGTGACGGGCGCGGCGGCGAACACCGCGCTCGGACAGCGGCTACTTGCACAGTTCGATGTTGAACCCCGACGTACCGGACCTCCGACTACTCAATCAAGACCACGATGTCGAGCTCGACCGGGAGGTCTCTGCCGTCGGCCCAGATCCTCAGCCGCACCGATTTGCCCGGCGCGACGAGGCGGTACCGCAGCGACGCGGGCCCGACCGCCTCCCCGATACGCAGCGACCCGTCCGTCAGCACCACGCTGCCGTCGAACACCAACGGCCGACCCGCGACCCGCTCGGTTAGCTCGCGCCGCCACAGCCGCGCCCGCACAAGCTCCCTCTGTGCGTCGACGGCGACGAGCACGAACCGGTCATCCCAGACCGCCGGCGCGTGGCCGAGATCATCGACATTGTCCCACTCGTCCTCCACCGCACCGACGACGATGAAGAACGTATCCGGCAGCATCGCCACCTCGGCTACCGGCAACGGATCAGATTCCACAGCGACCTTGCTACCCGACACTGACGGACCGCGCCAGCCCAACCACATCGCGGCATGTCCGGACGCCAAATGCCGACCATCACTTGGTTAACTGAATGTCATGACGAGACGCAGGGTGGTCCTGTTGGGCGGCGGCGGACTGTGTGTGATCGGCGTGGCCTTATCTACCGTGACGATCTTTGTCTCAGCGCCTGCGTTTACCTTCGGCCTGTTCGCTGGCTTCGCGCTCGCGGTCGCCGGCGGCGTGGTCATCGGAAATGCCTTGAAGGCGAGGCAGTAGTCGAGGCACCAAACCCGCGATCTGCACCTGCCCGACGCTGCCTTGGACCACGTGAGCGCTCATCGGCAGTTGAGGACATCCTCGGCTCCACCGCGCCGGTCACCCACCGTGACGAGCGGTGACCTGCTGCGCGCACGGACGGCGGCAGATCAGGGCACCTGATCACGGTAGTGGAGCGTATGAACGACTCGCGCCCCGTCGGGCCACGCACGAAGCGGAGCTTGGCCGTTGGTCTTGCTTACCGCCAGAACAGTTACCCGCGCGCACAGGACGAACCCGATC
>NZ_BAABAT010000162.1:0-1994 GCF_039537565.1 Dactylosporangium darangshiense | reverse complement strand
CCACACCGCCAGCATCGACACGACTACGTCGTTGCCGCGTTCCAGGCACAGCCCGACGACCGATTCCGCACCGACCCCCAAGCCCCGCAGATGACCCGACAACCGCACAGCACGCTCAAACAGCTCGGCATAGGTGAGGGTCTTTTCCCCGCAGATCACCGCGATCGAGTCCGGGTGCGTCTGCGCCCGGGCCGCGAACAGTTCGTGGACGGGCGCGGCGCCGGACAGGTCGACGTGCGTCTCGTTCAGCTCGCGCAGCCGCCGCTCCTCCTGCGGGGTCAGGAACGGGACCTGCGACACCGGCACGTCCGGCGTGGCGGCCAGCCGCTCCACGAGCGTCGTCAGGTGCCCGGCCATCCGCTCGATGGTGGCCTCGTCGAACAGGGCGCGGCTGTACCCCAGCGATCCGTTCAACCCGTCGTCGGCCTCGCTGACGGCCAGCGTCAGATCCATCCGCGCCGGCGCGTCGCCCTGTCGGCTGTCCTGCTCGGCGGCCGCGACCTCGCGGGTGATGTACATGAAGACGGTCTGGACCAGTGGCGTGCGTGAACGGTCCCGGTCGCGGACGAACTGGTGCACGAGCTGCTCGAAGGGAAGCTCCGCGTTGGTGTAGGCGTTCAGGGCCGTGGCGCGCACCCGGCTCAGCAATTCGGTGAAGGTGGGGTCGTCGTCGAGCCGGGTCCGCAGCGCGAGGGTGTTGACGAACAGTCCGATCAGCGGCTCGGTGTCGGGATGGTTGCGGTTGGCGATCGGGGTCCCGACGATCAGGTCGTCCTGGCCGGTGTGATGGTGCAGCAGGACCGTGTACACGGCGAGGAGGGTCATGAACATGGTGGTGCCGTTGCGGCGGGACAAGGCCCGCAGGTCGGCGGTCACCGGGGCCGGGATGCTGAAATGCACGAGCCCGCCGTCGGAGGAGCGCACCGCCGGGCGCGGGCGGTCGGTCGGCAGGTTCAGCACCGGCGGGTCGGCGAGCTGCGCGCGCCAGTACTCCAGCTGCGCGTCGCGGAGCCGGCCGGTGAACCACTGGCGCTGCCAGGCGGCGTAGTCGGCGTACTGGATCGGCAGCGGCGGCAGCGGGTTCGGCGATCCGGCGGCGAACGCGGCGTACAAAGCGCGGACCTCTGATCGAAGAACGTTAATGGACCATTCATCGCAGATGGTGTGGTGCATCGACAGCATCAGGACGCTGCGGACGAGGGTGGCACGGAGCAGGGGGCCCTCGGCCAGATCGAACGGCCGCTCTTCGCCGAATGTGTCGGCCGTCGCGAGCGGGACGGGCGCCGGCGGGTCGACGATCTGCGACGCGACGCCGTCCGGGCCGATCGCCAGACGGGTGCGCAGAATCTCGTGACGCTCGACGAGCGCGGTCAGCGCCGCGGCCAGCACCGCCGGATCGACCGGTCCGTCGAAAACGACGAAGGCCGAGAGGTTGTACTCCGAAGAGCCCGGCTCGAGCTGATCGAGGAACCACAGCCGCTGCTGGGCGAAGGACAGCGGCAGCGGCCGGTTGCGATCGGTGGGCGTGATCGGGGGCGTGGCCGGGTCGGTGGTGGTGGCATCGACGGCGGCGGCGAGGGTGGCGACGGTTGGGTTGTCGAAGAGCGCGGCGACCGGCAGTTGGGTGTTGAGAGCGGTGCGGGTGCGGGTGATGGCTTGGGTGGCGAGCAGGGAGTGGCCGCCGAGGTCGAAGAAGTTGTCGGTGATGCCGACGCGGTCGAGGTCGAGGAGGTCGGCCCAGATGCCGGTGAGGACTTCTTCGGTGGCGGTTCTGGGGGGTTGGTAGCCGCCGGATAGTTCGGGGCGGCTGGTGTCGGGTGCGGGCAGGGCGTTGCGGTCGAGTTTGCCGTTGGCGTTGGTCGGTAGTGCGGCGAGTTCGATGAAGATTGACGGGATCTGATGGTCTGTCAGTGTGCTGCGCAGGAAGGTGCGGAGTTCGTCGGCGGGTGGCAGGTCGCCGGTGGTGACGACGTAGGCGATCAGGCGGGTGTCGT
>NZ_BAABAT010000161.1:0-2098 GCF_039537565.1 Dactylosporangium darangshiense | reverse complement strand
CGGTTGCGTGACAAACCAGGAAGCACCATCCCCGGACGGGGAATACACCACCGCCCTCGGAACCTCCACACCATGCAGCGACCGCTCATCGATATGCGCCTGCATCCGCCGGGCGAGCTCGGCCACGTCGGACGGCGAACCCATCGCGAACAACACCAATGGACGCGTAGCGTCGATGTCGCTCGGGTCGACGCCCGGATCATGGAACGGCCAATCCACCACCTCTTCCGCCGTCAGCATGCCGGGACCCAGGCGAGGTTCCCCCCGATGCGTTTCCCACCGACGATTGTGTAGCCCCCGATCAGCCAACCCCGCGCCCGCATAGACGACCACTCCGGTCACGACGACCACACCATCGGGGATCGGCCGCCGCCCAACCGTCGCTTCCAGATACCTCTCGCGCATCGGCGATGGCACCAGCCACGCCCCGTTAGGCAGGCGCCGCAGTGAGCGGACCGCTACCGTCCCAATCGCCGGAGACGTTGCCAGCGGCACCGAACGCGCGCCCGATGACCCCGCAACCGGCTCCGAAGCCGACGGACCTACGACGCCGTAACCAATTTCCACCCTCCACGGCGAGCGCGTGTCCCAGTTCGGCGACGAGACCATCAGTGAAAGCGAGGCCTGCAAAGCTGCGTAGATTTCGTCGGCTCGTGCTCCAGCCGCGCCCGCGGGCGTGGACACCTCGACCGCCCGAGCCAATACCCTCAGCACATCCTGGGCCAAGCGCCGCGATGCGGGGGTGGGCCTCGCCTCGGCGGGCAGGCCGGGCCCGTACACCACGATATGCAAGCCGCCGGACGCCGGCACGAGCCACCCATCGGCCAATCGGCGAGCCATCAACCGCTCCGTGAACTCCCGCAACGGAACCGCGTGGTCGTCCGATCTCAACCCGTGCAGGATCGCATCAGACGATGGATCGAGTCTGGCTATGTCCGGCCCGTACATCCTCAGCACTGTGCGGCCATGCTCGACAACGACCGGTTGGAAGTTGGACGGAATCGGCTCCCCGCGGCTATCCCGCGTATATGCAAGTTCAGCCGGTTCTGCCGCATGGGTTTCCAGTGTGGAGTTTATCGCCGACCATAGTGCAGCAAGGCTGGGTGGATCAACCACCCGATGTTCCACGCCCAGCATGCGCAACAAACGGTTAAGCATTTCGCGGGCATCATCATCGTCTCGACCCGAAAGCAGTTCATCGGTCGGCCACACATTCGGATCATTGATCGATGAATCGTCCGGTTCCCGGTGCGGACGAACTGTGGGGGTCCAATGCGGCTCCTCACGGTCATGGAACGTGACTTGCAGATAGAGCTGCCGCCCGTCGGCCGAGACAAGCTGCGCATCATTGACCATGCGGGCTGCCCGTTGTGCCAGAACTTGCAGATGATGCACCTCCGCCACCCTCACGCCGTCCAACGGCACCATGCGGAGATTGACCCGGAAGACGTCCACTGGCATGCCCGGCCGCGCCAACGGCCGGGAAGAAGCCTCGCTCAGCCTGAGCACGCCGTACGCCGCGACCGTCACCTCCTGCGACAGCGGCCCGCTGGGGCGATCAACGGTCGCCGGCCACGAGGCCGTATCTGCATCTGTAGCTACAGTCCTGTATCTCGTCACCTGCGTGAACGAGTCAGGTGAGGACTCCGCGAGAAGCCGCTCGATCACCTCGGGCCGCATCGGACCTCGCACGACGTAAGATGCCGAGGACGACCGACCCTGATCCGCCGCCGCCGACGACGACGGCCCCGCCACGGGCCGCTGTTCTTCGCCGCCGCCAGGCCGGGTCAGGCGCCGCGTGACAGCGCGGAACAACCGGCGCATCCCCGGCGCAGCACTCGCCGGCGGATCCACCAACCCAGGCACCAGCGACACCGGCCGTGCCACCCGCGATCCGCCACCACCCCGCCCCGACACCCGCACCTGACCCAACCCGCCCTGCGCATCCCTCACCAACCGAACCGGCCCCCCCAACACCGCCGGCACCCGCCCCGGACCGATCTCCACCAACGACGACCGACCCCCCACCTCCGGCTGCGTCTCCACCATCACAAACCGGCCATCCTCGGCCACACGCTCCACCAACACCACATGCTGC
>NZ_BAABAT010000160.1:0-2108 GCF_039537565.1 Dactylosporangium darangshiense | reverse complement strand
ACGGCAGCCGCCTCTACCGCACCGGCGACCTCGCCCGCTGGCAACCCAACCACCACCTCGACTACCTCGGCCGCGCCGACCACCAAATCAAGATCCGCGGGCACCGCATCGAACCCGCCGAAATCCAGCACGCCCTCACCACCCACCCCGCCATCACCACCGCCGTCGTCACCGAACACAACCAGCAGCTCACCGCCTACCTCATCGGCCCCGACGGCCTACCCCCGACCGACGAACTCCGCGCGCACCTGCACCGCACCTTGCCCGACCACATGATCCCCACCCACTACATCGAACTGACACACCTCCCACTCACCGCCAACGGCAAACTCGACCGCAACGCCCTGCCCGCCCCTGACAGCACCCGGCCCGATCTCACCGCCACCTACCAACCGCCCACCACTCCCACCGAAGAGCTGCTCGCCGGCATCTGGGCCGAACTGCTCGGCTTGGACCAGGTCGGGGTCAGCGACAACTTCTTCGACCTGGGCGGGCACTCCCTGCTGGCCACCCAGGCAGTCACGCGCCTCGGCATCGGCCTGCCGCTCGCCGCGCTCTTCGACCACCCCACCATCAAAGACCTCGCCGCCACCATCGACACCACCACCAACACCAGCGTCGGCGTCGTGCCGATCACGCCCGCCGACCGCAGCCAACCACTACCCCTGTCCTACGCCCAGCAACGCCTCTGGTTCCTGCACCAACTCGACCCCAACTCGACCGAATACCACGTCCCCACCGTCATTCCCCTCCCCGACACCACCGACCCCACGACCGTCGCCGACGCCCTGAGCACCATCGTCGAACGCCACGAAATCCTGCGCACCCGCATCATCACCGACCCTGACGGCATCCCGTACCAGGTCATCGACCCACCAACCCCGTTCCCGCTGCAGACCACAGCCGACACCGACACCCCCTTCAACCTCGCCACCGGCCCCCTCATCCGAGCCGCCCTCATCGACCAGCGCCTCCTCACCATCACCGCCCACCACATCATCACCGACGAATGGTCGGACCGAATCCTCCGCCACGAACTCACCACCCTGCTCAACCACCAACCCCTCCCACCACTGCCGACCCAGTACGCCGACTACGCCACCTGGCAACGCCACCACCTCACCACCGACACCCTCAACACCCAACTCGACTACTGGCGGACCCAGCTCGCCGACCCGCCGGTCCTCGAACTGCCCACCGACCGGCCCCAACCGGCGGTGCGCTCGACCTCCGGCGACGCCGTCGAGTTCCTGATTCCCGACCACGTCACGGCCGGCCTGCGCGACCTGTCACGCCGCCATGGCGCCACCCCGTTCATGACGTTGATCGCGGCGTACGCCGTGCTCCTCGGGCGGTACACCGGACAAGACGACATCCTCATCGGCACCCCCGTCGCGAACCGCGAACCGGCCGAGACCGAGGCGCTCATCGGGTTCTTCGTCAACACCGTTGTGTTGCGCAGCCGGCTGGACGATGACCCCACCTTCACCGAGCTGCTCGTCAGGACCCGGACCACCGCGCTGGAGGCCTTTGCGCACCAGGACGTGCCGTTCGAGCAGGTGGTCGACGAGCTCGTCCGTGACCGCAGCCGGTACCGGAATCCGTTGTTGCAGACGGCGTTCAATTACGTCCAACGTCGCCCGGCCGAGCGCACCCCCGCCGCCGAGCTCACCGTGAAGATCGACCTGAGCGTCACCGTGGCGGACATCGACGGCCAGCTTGGCGGGGCCTTGCAGTACAGCACCGCGGTGTTCGACCGCTCGACGGTCGAGCGTATGACCGGTCACCTGCTGAACCTGCTGTACGCCATCGTCGACGACCCCGACCGTCCACTGTCGCAACTGCCGATTTTCGGCGGTCAGGGCCAGGACCAGCTAGGGGCGACCGCCTTTGCCAGCGTGCACGAGCTGATCGCGGCGCAGGCGGCAACCCGCCCGGACGCGATCGCCGTGGTCTTCGAGGACTCCTCGATGACGTACCGCGAGCTGTTTGAGCGTGCTGTGCGGTTGTCGGGTCATCTGCGGGGCTTGGGGGTCGGTGCGGAATCGGTCGTCGGGCTGTGCCTGGAACGCGGCAACGACGTAGTCGTGTCGATGCTGGCGGTGTGG
>NZ_BAABAT010000159.1:0-2136 GCF_039537565.1 Dactylosporangium darangshiense | reverse complement strand
CACTCACACCCACCCAAGAACTCCTCACCAACATCTGGACCGAACTCCTCCACCACCACCACATCACCACCACCGACGACTTCTTCGACCTCGGCGGACACTCCCTCCTCGCCACCCAGGTCATCTCGCGTGTCCTTGCCACCTTTGGCGTCGAGGTCGCGCTGACAGCGCTGTTCGAACACCCGACCATCGCCGAGCTCGCGGTCATGATCGACGCCGACGTGACTCCGACCGCCCCGCCGATCACGCCCGCCGATCGGACGCAGCCGCTACCCCTGTCGTTTGCTCAGCAGCGGTTGTGGTTCCTGGATCAGCTTGAGCCGGGATCGACGGAGTACAACGTTCCGGCTGTGATGCCGCTGGCCGGCCCGATCGATCCGGCGGTCGTGGCCGATGCGTTGACGACCGTGGTGGCACGGCACGAGATCCTGCGGACCCGCCTGGTCGCCGGCCCCGACGGCGTCGCCTACCAGGTCATCGATCCCCCGGCCCCGGTCCCGCTGGAGGTCCTCGAGACTGCCACCACCGACGACGCCCGCACTCTGATCAACCAACACGCCCAAGCCGCGTTCAACCTCGCCACCGGCCCCCTACTCCGGGCCACCCTCATCCGCGTCAACGACCGCAACCTCCTCGCCCTGTACATGCACCACGTGATCAGCGACGAATGGTCCGCCGGCATCCTGCGCCGAGAACTCACCACGCTGCTCACCGACGGGTCACTGCCGGAGCTATCGGTGCAATACGCGGATTACGCTGTCTGGCAGCGTCAATGGCTCGCCGGCGAGGTCCTGGACACCCAACTCGACTACTGGCGCACCCAGCTCGCGGACCCGCCCGTGCTGGAGTTGCCGACGGACCGGCCCCGCCCGGCGGTGCGGTCAGCGGCCGGCGGCCTGGTCGAGTTCACGATCCCGGCCGACGTGACGACCCGGCTACGGGAACTGTCCCGGCAAAACGGCACCACCATGTTCATGACGCTGACCGCCGCCTACGCCGTGTTCCTGGCCCGACACACCGGCCAGGACGACATCCTGATCGGCACCCCCATCGCCGGCCGCAGCCGCGCCGAAACCGAAGCACTGATCGGATTCTTCGTCAACACCCTCGTCCTACGCACCCAACTCGACGACGACCCCACCTTCGCGGAACTGCTGGCGCGCACCCGGACCACCGCCCTGAACGCCTACGCCCACCAAGACCTGCCCTTCGAACAACTCGTCGACGAACTCGTCCACCACCGCGACCGATCCCGCACTCCCCTGATCGACACCGTGTTCACCTACGCCGCCACCGGTGACGCCGGCGGGGTGTGGGGGGCAGATGTGTTGTCGGCGAAGTGGGATCTGACCTTGACGGTGCTGGATGGCGGCGAGACGTTGACCGCGGCCCTGCAATACAGCACGGCCCTGTTCGACCACACGACGGTGACGGACTGGGCCGCCCGGTTCTCGGTGTTGCTGGCCGGCGCGGCCGCCGAGACGGAAGTGCCGGTATCCCAGCTGCCGGTGTTGGATGCCGCGCAGCAGGCGTGGCTGGCCGAGTGCAACGACACCGATGCGCCGACGCGTGCTGTGTCGATTGTGGAGGTGTTCGAGACCCAGGCGGCTAGCCGGCCGGACGCGGTCGCCGTCGTCGACGGCCAGCAGAGTCTCACCTACGCCCAGCTGAACACGGCCGCGAACCGGGTCGCCCGGTCGTTGCTCGGGGCCGGCCCTGGGACGGTGGTCGCTGTCCGGATCCCCCGCTCAGCCGACCTCGTCATCGCCATGCTCGGTGTGCTCAAGACCGGCGCCGCCTACCTACCCATCGACGTGCACCACCCAGACGGCCGCATCGACGCGCTACTGCACGACGCCGCCCCACATGTGGTCCTCACCAGCGTCGACGTCCCGGCCGGGATGCCCGACGACAATCCAGGCCGGCGGGTCGACCCGGGACTACCGGCCTATGTCATCTACACATCCGGGTCGACCGGCACCCCGAAAGGCGTCATCGTCGGGCACCGGTCAGTGACCGCGCTGATCGCCGCGACCACCGGCCGGTACGGGTTCGGACCCGACGACGTGTGGACCCTGTTCCACTCCCCGGCATTCGACTTCGCCGTCTGGGAACTGTGGGGGGCGCTACTGACCG
>NZ_BAABAT010000158.1:0-2147 GCF_039537565.1 Dactylosporangium darangshiense | reverse complement strand
TGGCGCTGCTGGCAAGACAACGTCCCCTACAACCCAGCCGCCCACGGCGCCCTCCAAACCCTCCTCAACCAAGACCAACCAACGGCCGCCCGACCCAGGGGTTGACACAGGGCAACTCAAGCCTGCCTCGAATTTGCCAACGCTCAACGCAACAGAGCCGTCCATCGACCATGCCGGAGACGACCGGTTCGTCTATTACGATGTGGATCGTTCTGGCGGTTGTTGCAGTGGTAATCCTGGCATGTATGGCGTGTTGCGGGTTCAATCTGCTGGCCGCCGGCTACCCAGCGAATCTTTTCATGGGATCGCTCGGCAAACGTCTGATAGCCGGGTGCCGCCAGCCCAGGTAAGCGACATGGCCGAGGAGCAGGGCGCGAAGGCCTGTCACCAGAGCTGAGCTGCGGTCACAGCAGATGTTGCGGTGCGGTGACACCCTCCCCACCGCCATCTTCTCTTACGTGATGGCTCACCTTGTCAAGGTCGTTCGTCCAGTAGGGCGTGGGCTTCCCCCTGAGATGTGGACACCCTGAGACTGGACGTTGGTCCAGAGGAAGGGGTGTCCCTGTTGGGGCGTCCGTCGAAGTACACGGAAGAGTTCCGGCGTGATGCGGTCGAGTTGGTCCGGTCGTCGGGTCGGCCGATCAACGAGGTCGCTCGTGAGCTGGGATTGAGTCACGAGACGTTGCGGAATTGGGTCCGTCGGCAGGACCCGCCGGCCCGGCCGCAGGACGCGGCGGCTGGTGGCGGGTTGTCGGCGGCGGACAAGGACGCCGAGATCGCCCGGCTCCGCGCCGAGGTCGCCGAGTTGCGGGTGGAGAAGGAGATCCTGCGCAAGGCAGCCGCGTATTTCGCCAGGGAGATGGATCGGTGACCAGCCGCTTCCGGTTCATCTCCACCCACCGGGCCTCGTATGGCGTCAAGCGGCTGTGCCGGGTCCTGGCGGTGTCGCGGTCCGGGTTCTACCGCTGGATCGCCGCCGAGCCGGCCCGCCGTCACCGGGCCGCAGCGGAGGACCAGCTCGCGGAGCAGATCGCCGCCGTCCACGCCGATTCCGGCGGTACCTACGGTTCGCCGCGGGTGACCGTCGAACTGCGGGCCCAAGGCGTGCCGGTCAATCGGAAGCGGATCGAACGCGTCATGCGCCAGCGCGGCATCGCCGGCCGGCACCTGCGCCGCCGCAGGCGTACGACGGTCCCGGACCCGGCCGCAACGCCGGTGGCGGACTTGATCGGCCGGGACTTCACCGCCACCGCGCCTGATCAGCGGTGGTGCGGCGACATCACCTATCTCCGCGTCGGCGGGGGCTGGCTGTTCCTGGCCACGGTCATCGACATCGCCACCCGCCGGCTCGTCGGCTGGTCGATCAACACCCACATGCGAGCCGGCCTCGTCATCGACGCCCTCAACGCCGCTGTCACCGCCCGCGGTGGCCGGGTCGACGGCGTCATCTTCCACTCGGACAAGGGATCCCAGTACGGCAGCACCGCCTTCGCCGCCGTCTGCGACCGGCACGGTGTGCGCCGCTCGACCGGTCGGACCGGCACGTCGTATGACAACGCCCTCGCCGAGGCGTTCTTCGCCACCCTGAAACGCGAACTCGACGTCGACCATCACACCTGGGCATCCGAGGCCGACGCCCGCCGTGACGTATTCCGCTGGATCGCCTTCTACAACCACCGCCGACGCCACTCAGCCCTCGGCTACCACAGCCCAGCCGCCTACGAACGAACCCTCACATCAGCTACCCTGCAACAGATCGCGGCATAACCCGGTGTCCACATCCCGGGGGGAAGCCCAGGCGCTCCACCTTGACAAGGTGGGCCATCACAAGAACCTGGCACCAGTGAGGCCGCTACCGCTGTGAGTAGTCACCGCCGAAAAGGCTGAGCGCCCGCGCGCAGCGTACCGACGCAGGGCTCAGCCTGACAGGTACGTGTCAACGTGTAACTACCCCAGCGAGAGCGACGCCACTTGGCGAGCGACCTACGCTGCTTCGCTGTTCGTGTCGCGAATCGAGATAGGCCTTGGAGAAGCCCATCGTCAGCGCAGGTAGTCCAAGCCTGATCGCAGTCGAGAATCCCAAAGCCACTCCCCGGACCAGCGCCACCACGCCCTAATGCATCGGCCACTCTCGGGTATTTGGTCGC
>NZ_BAABAT010000157.1:0-2172 GCF_039537565.1 Dactylosporangium darangshiense | reverse complement strand
CTAGTGCTGTGACCGCAAACGTTGCCCGGGTTGGGCTGGTGTTTGTGGTTCCTCGTCCACGTGTGTGGGCGAGCGACTCTCCACCAGGGGTGGGGCGGGCCGCAGCCGGCCAAGGGACCCGTGTGCCTTGCGGCGGGGGGCACGCCGGGACGGGCCGGCACCGGGGAGGTGCCGGCCCGCTCGACGGTGCGTGATCATGCACGGCAACACTGCTGCCGTGGTAGTGGTTCCGCCGCCCGGCCCGGGTGAGGTGCGGGTGGCGATGGTGGCGGCCGCGAGCAGGTCACGGTGCCCAGTGGCGGTGCAGGTCATGGTCCGTCCCGCCGGTTTGCGGATCTTCCGCCGGCGGAGGGTCAGTTCGGCCAGTCGGGGCCCGACGGGCAGAGCTCGCAGCCGGCGGCGCGATGCAGGGTGGCGCCGTCGTGTTCGAGGTAGCCGCGGTGCAGGCGAGCGCAGTCCGCGCCGAGGGTGCACTCCCGGCTGGTCTGGTGCACGATCAAGGTGCCCGGGCAGCTCGCCGGACCGTGCTCGTCCAGCGCATAGCCCTCGGGGAGGGCGACCGGGTCGAAGTCCTCGGGGCTGAGCCGGTAGCGGCGCTCGAACGCGGGGTGCAGCGCGTACTCCAGTCCGTAGAACGCACTGGTGTGGTGGTGTTCCCAGTCGTCTTGGTCACGGTCGATCAGTCGCCTCGTCAGGGCGGCCAGCTCCGGCAGGCCGAAGTAGTCGAACGCGTCCGCGGCGAACAGGATCTCCTCGGTGGTGCACCCGTCGGTGACCGCGCCGGTACCGCTGCTCATGATCTCGGAGTGCGGCTTGCTCATGGCGAAGAGGTGCCGGTCGCCGACTCCGGTTCCCGGCTCGTCGCTCAACCCGCGGTTCCACACCAGGTCGGCCGAGCTGAAGCCGATCGTCATCCCACGAACCTAGTGTATTGACCGGAAACGTTGGCCGGGTTGGTCATGCTGCCGCCTTGGCGGTGGTCTGACCCCATCGGCGTTGGCGTTCGGAGCGGACGCGGGCGCGTTCGCGGCGTTGGGCGGCCAGGACGTCGGGGTGGCGGGCGTTGGCGTTGCGCCAGCGCAGGTAGGCGTGGATGGCCTTGGTCGACGCCGGGTGGTTGGCACGGTTGGAGCCGGCGACGGTGAACATGCGTAGCGGCCCGAAGTGGGCCTCGATGGGATTGGCCCAGGACGAGTAGGTCGGGGTGAAGCACAGCTCGACCTTGTGCCGGGCCGCCCACTGGCGGATCCCCGCCCCGCGGTGGGCGGACAGGTTGTCCAGGATGACGTAGATCGGCGCACCGTCGGGCCGGGCCCGGCGGATCGACTTGAGCGCGGCGAGGGTGTTCGCGGCGGACTTCCGGCGGCGCACGACGCCCCAGAGCGTGTCGTCGCCCACCGAGTAGCAGCCGTGGAACTGCCGGACCCCGTGCAGCTTGTGATAGTTCGCCGGCAGCCGGTCGGGATGCCCTGCCGGCGCCCAGCTCGACCCGCCATGCGGACGGATCGTGAGCGGGCCGAACTCGTCGAACGCGAACACCCGGTCCGGGAACTCGGTCATGACCTGCTCGATACGGGCCAGTTTGGTGTCCTTGGCCGGGTCGTTGGACTCCTTCCACGTCTTCGTGCGCTGAAACGTCAGGTCGTGCTTGCGCAACAGTTGCCGCAGGCGTTCCCGACCGACCTGGACCCGGCGGGGGCCGCGGTTGCGGGTCAGATAGTCCGCGAGTTTCCGCAGGCTCCAGCGAGTGAAGGGCTGGTCGAGGGTTTCAGGTCTGGTGCTGGCCGTCGCGACGATGAACGCTTCGTCGTCTTCACTGATCAGGCGGGGACGGCCACCCGCCCACTGAGGGTTGAGGCAGGCCATACCCATCTCGTTGAACCGGTGGATGACCTGCCGGACCGAGTCCTCATCGGCCTGGACCAGCCGCGCGATCACCGGCACGCTGTTGCCGCCGGCTGAGGCGAGGACGACCATCGCCCGGCGCAGCCGGATCGCGGAGCCGGTGCCTCGTCTGGTAATCCGCAGCAACTGCTGACCCTCCTGGTCAGACAACCGCCGAACACGCACAGGTTCTGCCACCCCGACAGCCTGGCCGCGACAACGCCGTCCAGCGTGGAGGCCGAGCGGCGTGTCAACCAACACCGTGAACGTTCGTGGTCAGAGCACTAG
>NZ_BAABAT010000156.1:0-2195 GCF_039537565.1 Dactylosporangium darangshiense | reverse complement strand
ATCATCGGTCAGGCCGGTCGGGGAGTCTGCAACGGTCAAGGTCACGGTCATCTGGTCCAGTCTCGCCCTGATGGGTGGTCAGAACGGAAGCCCGAACTGTGTCTCACCTGACCCTGACAGACAGGGCTTCGAGGAGTTCACTCCGCACCCCTGTCATAAGATGCGTTACCCAGCCGAGAGCATCGAAGTAGTCCTGCCGTTGTCTCTCCATGGCCACGCGATCACGATAGTGCCGATCACCAGAGTGGATGCATCCGCTATTCGGCATGTCCGGGAGCCGGGCAAGCCAGCGGCGTGACGTTCCGTAGCGAGCGGATCGCGGCATGTGCGGATGTGGTCCTGCGCGGCCGTCTACGATCGTTGATGCCCACCCACGACGCGAGGGAGCGGAGCCGAATGGACGTTCGTGACCAGGTGAAGCGTCTCCACGCGCTCGGGCCATTTCCCTCTGAAGACGACGACTCCGACACCGCAGATCAGACACTCGCCGCGATCGAGCATGCCTTGCTCGCAATCGAGCGTCCGCTCAGCGACGACGAGGCGGCGCTCCTGGATCGATTTGTTCGGCCCAGACAACTGCTTCGGTATGGCCTGGACCTTGCTTCATCTCGTAGAGACCGCCCCGACACTGCTGCCATTGACCGAGCCGACCGAGGACGCCAATCCTTGGGTGCAGCGCTTGTGGCGTAGGCAGCAAAACGCGCTGGCTGATGCACGCGCCGCGCAGCCGAACGTCCGCCCTTCTACGCCAACCTGTACGCAAGCGCCGTAATCCGACCCGCTGCAACGACGCACCGAGCGCGGTGATCGACGGCGAACCGAACAACCGACCGGCGGCATGAGTGCGCGGGCAGTCAGTCCCCGGACCAGCCCCAGAAGTAGATCTCGGTCGGCATACCGGCGGCATCGTGTAGGACGGCGCATCGTCCGAACCACCGGTGTTTGGCCAAATCGTCGATCACCTCCAGGTGGTCGCGAGTGACCTTCTCGACGCCGGCCCGGTCGAGCGCCTCCGCGGTGGTCACCGGAGCGATCGTTCCGTACTCGGGCTCGCCGTACTCGGCGAAGAGCCGATCAAACTCGAACGGCGAGGTCACGGCCGCATCGAGCCAACCGAACTTCTGCGGCTCGCCGTCGGGCAGCACTCGCCGCATGTCGAGGATCGAATGGGTGCCCGACTCCTGGACCCTCTCGTCGGCGAAGAGCTCGTCGATGGTTCGGGGGCGGTTCGGATAGTCGCGTGCGGACTTGCCCCATTCACCCGGAACCGCCCACCAATAGTCGCCCTCGGTGAAGACCTTCGCCTGCAGCGTCTCGAACGCCGCCTCCAGATCGGGTTGATATTCCACGACATAGCTCCACCCAGACGCACCCATGATCGGTACTGTAGGCGTTCACGCGGCACCACGAAACGCGCGCCCATCGGCAGAGTCGAATGCCCTGCCGCGGGAAGCTCGATCACTCGCTGTCACGATGGACCGAGCGCTGGCGAGCGCGGTCTGCGGCAGATCCGCGCACGGAAGTGGATCTACGCTTGCGGCCATGGATGGACGCTTCTATCGCCGCCGCTGGGAGGAGTCGCGCGGTGACGAGTTCGCCACATGGGGGCACTCGGTCTGGTACTTCGAGGTCGATGACGACGGTTGGCCGGTCCGGCAGATCGAGGTGTACGACGCTGGGCCGGTCCTGCGCTACGGGCCCGGACACGAAGAAGACCAGTACGGCGGCCTCGGCGAGGCGAGTCTGGATGATCCAGAAGAAGACTGGAGCCCGTTCGCCGTCACACGAGCCGCGTTCGAGCGTGTCTGGGACTCAGCTGGCGGGTGACACCCAGCCTCAAGGCCCGCGCACCATCAGCGGCAAATGAGGATGCCGGCGAGGCCGTGCCTCAAGAGTGATATTTCTGAGTGCGGGCGATCCGTACCGACTGTCACCGAGCTGATGATCCTGGCGCGCCTCCTGCTCGATTCGGACATGGACAGTGTCGACACGGCGGCTGACGGCGTTCGTCGATCTTCCCGGTGGCTCTACATGTCAACGACGGTGGAAACTCGAATCTTGACCCCTTAGAGCGTGTTTGAGAAGTGGGTCTGTTTGTCGTCAGGCGTAACCGCTTGCGTCGATGCCGCCAAGGTAAGCCGGACGTCCCAGCTGCGGCGATGCTCATCGGGCCTGACCGACGTGCAGGTCTCGAC
>NZ_BAABAT010000155.1:0-2379 GCF_039537565.1 Dactylosporangium darangshiense | reverse complement strand
TTTCGGTGATCCCGAACATGTTGACGAACTCGACCGCCGGTTGCGGGTCGGGTTGGTAGGTCAACGCCTCGCCGCCGAAGATGACCAGCCGGACGGTGGGTGGGAGCGGGCCGAGGTGCCGGAACGCCGACGGGGTCTGGTTGAGCACCGTGACCTGCTGTTCGGCGAGCAGCGCGGTGAACGCGGCGGGGTCGCGGGCTTGGTCGTGTCCGACGATGACGACCCGGCCGCCGGTGAGCAGTGCGCCCCAGAGTTCCCAGACGGCGAAGTCGAATGCCGGGGAGTGGAACAGGGTCCACACGTCGTCGGGTCCGAACCCGTACCGGCCGGTGGTCGCGGCGATCAGCGCGGTTACTGAGCGGTGGCCGACGATGACGCCTTTCGGGGTGCCGGTCGACCCGGATGTGTAGATGACATAGGCCGGTAGTCCCGGGTCGACCCGCCGGCCCGGATTGTCGTCGCGCACTCCGGCCGGGACGTCGACCTCGGTGAGCACCACGTGCGGGGCGGCGTCGTGCAGCAGGGTGTCGATGCGTCCGTCTGGGTGGTGCACGTCGATGGGTAGGTAGGCGGCGCCGGTTTTGAGTACGCCGAGCATGGCGATGACGAGGTCCGCTGAGCAGGGGATCCGGACTGCGACTACCGTGCCGGGTCCGGTCCCGGCCTCGAGCAGCGACCAGGCGACCCGGTTCGCGGCCGTGTTCAGCTGGGCGTAGGTGAGGTTGTGTGGGCCGTCGACGACGGCGACCGCGTCCGGCTGGCCGGCGGCCTGGGCCTCGAACACCTCCACAATCGACGACGGCGCCACCGACATCCCCGCGTCGTTGCACTCGGCCAGCCACGCTCGCTGCGCGGCGTCCAACACCGGCAGCTGCGATACCGGCGCATCCACGTCGGCGGCCGCGCCGGCCAGCAACACCGAGAACCGGGCGGCCCAGTCCGTCACCGTGGCGTGGTCGAACAGGGCCGTGCTGTATTGCAGGGCCGCGGTCAGCGTTTCCCCGCCGGCATCCAGGACGGTCAGGGTCAGATCCCACTTCGCCGACGATCCCTCCGGAGCCCAGCCCCCGCCGTCGCCGCCGGTGGTGGCGTAGGTGAACACGGTGTCGATGAGAGGGGTGCGGGATCGGTCGCGGTGGTGGACGAGTTCGTCGACGAGTTGTTCGAAGGGCAGGTCTTGGTGGGCGTAGCCGTTCAGGGCGGTGGTCCGGGTGCGGGCCAGCAGTTCTGCGAAGGTGGGGTCGTCGTCGAGTTGGGTGCGTAGGACGAGGGTGTTGACGAAGAACCCGATCAGCCCCTCGGTCTCCGCTCGGCCGCGCCCCGCGACCGGGGTGCCGATCAGGATGTCGTCCTGGCCGGTGTGTCGGGCCAGGAAGAGGGCGTAGGCGGCGGTCAGCGTCATGAACATGGTGGTGCCGTGTTGCCGGGACAGTTCCCGCAGCCGGGTCGTCACGTCGGCCGGGATCGTGAACTCGACCAGGCCGCCGGCCGCTGACCGCACCGCCGGGCGGGGCCGGTCCGTCGGCAGTTCCAGGACCGGCGGGTCAGCGAGCTGGGTCCGCCAATACCCCAGCTGGGCGTCCAACACTGGTCCGGCCAGCCACTGGCGCTGCCACACCGCGTAATCCGCGTACTGGATCGGCAGTTCCGGCAGGGATGCGCCGGTGAGCAGGGCGGTCAGTTCCCGGCGGAGGATGTCGGCCGACCACGCGTCAGTGATCACATGGTGCATCGTCAACACCAGCTGGCTGCCACCCTCGGCCGGTCGCACCAACGTGGCGCGCAACAACGGGCCCGCCGCCAGGTCGAACGGCGTCTGGGCCTGCCGGGCGAGGAGCATGCGGGCGTCGTCGGCGGTTGCCGTCTCGAGGACCTCCAGCGGGACCGGGGCCGGAGAATCGATGACCTGGTAGGCGACGCCGTCCGAGCCGGCGACCAGGCGGGTCCGCAGGATCTCGTGCCGTGCCACGACCGCGGTCAACGCCGTCGTCACGGCCGCCGGATCGATCGGGTCGGCGAGCGGGATGACCGTCGAGACGTGATATTCGACCGTGTCGGGATCGAGCTGCTGCAGGAACCACAGGCGCTGCTGCGCGTAGGAGAGCGGCAGCGGCAGGTCGCGATCGGCCGGGGTGATCGGCGGCGCGGCCGGGCCGGTGGCGGCGTCGATGACGATGGCGAGCTCGGCGATGGTCGGGTGGTCGAACATGGTCGCGGTAGCCAGGTCGATGCCGAGCATCGAGCGGATTCGGGAGATGACCTGGGTGGCGAGGAGGGAGTGTCCGCCGAGGTCGAAGAAGTCGTCGGTGGTGGTGATGTGGTGGTGGTGGAGGAGTTCGGTCCAGATGTTGGTGAGGAGTTCTTGGGTGGGTGTGAGTG
>NZ_BAABAT010000154.1:0-2391 GCF_039537565.1 Dactylosporangium darangshiense | reverse complement strand
GGACACCACCCAACCCAGCCCGATCCACCTTCCCGTTCGGCGTCAACGGCAACCCGGCGAGCTCCACAAACACCGACGGCACCATGAACTCCGGCAACCGCTCCCGCAACCACCCACGCAACCCCTCGACAACCCCCGGCACCACGTACGCGATCAGCCGCTCCCCACCCTCGTCAGCCACCACCACCGCATCGCGAACGTCCGGATGCCCGCGAAGGACGTGTTCGACCTCGCCCGGCTCGATCCGATACCCACGCACCTTCACCTGCGCGTCATTACGACCCAGGAACTCCAACGTCCCATCGGCCCGCCACCGCACCACATCCCCCGACCGATACAACCGGCCCCCACCAAACGGATCCGCCACAAACCGCTGCGCCGTCAAATCCGCCCGACCCAGATAGCCACGCGTCACCCCGGAACCGCCCATGAACAACTCGCCCGGCACCCCGATCGGCACCGGCCGCAAGAGCGCGTCCAGCACATAGAGGCGGGTCCCCGGCAACGCCCCACCCACCGGCGCCGGACCAACCCCATCCCCTGGCTCGGCAAACGTCGAATCGATACCAGCCTCAGTCACCCCATACGCCGTCAACACCCGCGCATCCAGGACCTGCCGAGCCCGGGCCGCCGCCTCGAGCCGCCACACATCGGTGGTCACGACCAGCAGCCGCAACCCGTCCAACACCGTCCCGGTGTCCTCCAAGTGCGCGACCAGCGCATCGGCGTAGCGGGGAGCAACCTCCATCGCCTCCACCCGCTGACCCGCCAGGACCGCACACCACTCCGCCACCGACAGCTGCAACCCGACCGCGCCCAGCACCAACGTCCCACCCGAGCCCAGGGCACGAACCACGTCACCGGTGAACACATCGAAACTCGCGCTCGCCACCGACAACCACCGCAACCGCTCACCCACACCGAAATGGGCCCGCATCCAACCACCCAACACTCCCAGCAACACCGCATGCGGAACAACCACAGCCTTCGCCACACCCGTCGACCCCGAGGTGTAGATCACACACGCCGCCTGACCCGCCACCACCGGCAGCACCTCAACCGGTGCAGCCTCAACAGGGTCATCCAGCCAGCACACCACCGGCACCAAACCGGCCAACCCCGCCGCCACCGAACGATGCCCGACCAGCACACCCACCCCGGCGTCAGCGACCATGAACGCCAACCGATCCGCCGGATAACCCGGATCCAACGCCAGATACGCGCCACCCGCCCGCCACACCCCGAGCACCGCCACCACCAGATCAACACCACGCTCAACCGCCACACCGACAACCGACTCAGCACCCACACCCGCCGAACGCAACCTGGTGGCCAACCTGCCGGCGCGATCCCACAACTCGCCGTACGTCAACGAAACCCCGTCGGCCTGCACCGCGACCGCGGACGGATCCGACTCCACCCAACCGGCGATCAGCTCGTGCACACCACCAACACCGTTCCAGGTCACCGGAGCAGGCGTCACGAACTCCGGCGGCGACACCAGCGCCAAACCCGACAACGCCGCACCCGGAGCCGCCGCCACCGCGGCCAACACCGACTGCAGATGGTCGATCAGGCGGCGGATCGTCGCCTCGTCGAACAAAGCCGTCGCGAACTCAATCCCGCCCTGCAGCCCGTCCGCCGACTCACCGATCGCCAGCGTCAGGTCGTACAGCGCCGACACCGTGCGGCCCTCGCCCGGTCCGGGCTGCTCGTCCTCGCCGGTCACGTAGTTGAACAGGACCTGGAACAACGGGGAGCGCGACCGGTCGCGGTGCACGTCCAGCGCGTCGACGAGGTGCTCGAACGGGACATCCTGATGCGCATAGGCGGCCAGCGTCCGCTCCCGCACCCGGCCCAGCAGTTCGCCGAACGTCGGATCCCCAGACAGATCCGTGCGCAGCACCAGCGTGTTGACGAAGAAACCGATCAGGCCCTCGATCTCGGCCCGGTTCCGGTTCGCGATCGGCGTGCCCACCACGATGTCGTCCTGGCCCGAGTACCGATGCAGCAGCACCGTGAACGCGCCCAGCAACGTCATGAACATCGACGCGCCCGCGTCACGGGCCACCGCGCGCAGCCCCTCCACCACCTGCGGCGGGACGGTGAATGCAATGAACGCACCATCCGTCGACCGCACCGGCGGCCGCGGCCGATCCGTCGGCAGCTCCAGCGTGGGCGCCCCGGTCAGCGTCTCCCGCCAGAACCCGAGCTCGCCCTCCAACACCTCGCCGGACAGCCAACCCCGCTGCCACACCGCGAAATCCGCGTACTGCACCGGCAACGCCGGCAGCTCCCCACCGGCATACAACACCTCCAACTCACGCCGCAAGACCGCCGCCGACCACTCATCACTGACCACATGATGCTTCGCCAACGCCACCACATGCT
>NZ_BAABAT010000153.1:0-2404 GCF_039537565.1 Dactylosporangium darangshiense | reverse complement strand
ATCGGACGTGGCAGGCCCGTACACCACGATCTCCAGCGGCGGCACCGGCACACCGGCCGAGCGGCGAGCCATCAACTGTTCCGTGAACTCCCGCAACGGAACCGCGTGCACGGCCGAGCTCAACCCGTGCAGGATCGCATCAGACGAGGGATTGAGTGAGTCTATGTCCGGCCCGTACATCCGCAGCACTGTGTGGCCATGCTCGACAACGACCGGTTGGAAGTTGGACGGAATCGGCTCCCCGTGGTCATCCCGCGTATATGCAAGTTCAGCCGGTGCTACCGCATGCGCCTCCAGTGTGGAGCTTATCGCCGACCGTAGTGCAGCAAGGTCGGCCGGACCACCCACCCGATGGTCCACGCCCAGCATGCGCAACAAACGGTTGAGCATTTCATTGTCACGCGCACCGCCTCGATCCCGAAGCAGCTCATCGGTCGGCCACACATTCGGATCATTGATCGACAACCCGCCCCGTTCCCGGTGCCGACGAACTGTGGGGGTCCAATGCGGCTCCTCACGGTCATGGAACGTGACCTGCAGATAGAGCTGCCGCCCGACGTCCGAGACAAACCGCGCATCATTGACCATGCGGGCTGCCTGGAGTGCCAGAACTTGCAGACGATGCACCTGCATCACCCCCACGCCGTCCAACGGCACCAGGCGGAGATTGATCCGAAAGACGTCCACCGGCAGGTACGGCAGCGCCAGCGGCTGGGAAGAAGCCTCGCGGAGCCTCAGCACCCCATACGCGGCGACCGTCACCTCCCGAGACAGCGGCCCGCCAGGGCGATCAACGGTCCACGGCCCCGACGCCGTATCTGCATCTACAGTCCTGTATCTCGTCACCTGCGTGAACGATTCAGGTGAGGACTCCGCAAGAAGCCGCTCAATCACCTCAAGCGGCAACCTCGGACCCCGCACCGACCCCGACCCACCCACCTCACCGGCCCACGCTGCACCGACCCGGCCGTCCTGACCCGCCGCAGCAGCCTGCCGTTCAACCCGCTGCACAGCCGCCGCGTCCGCGACCAACGCCCTGGTGTCCAACACCGAAAACGTCTCGCCCCCGCTGGAACGCGTCCAAACAAAACGCGCAGGCACACTCAACGTAATCCGGTGAACATTTTCCGCAACGGGGTGCCTCGGCGGGACCGCCACCGCCAAACCCACCTCATTGCCCAACCAACGCCGAATGACATCGGCACTCGGCGCCTCCCACAACACGAAATCGAGATCAACCGCACCCTCGACATCGTCGGTCTCCTCCCACGTGCGCAACAGCATCCGCGTCAAAAACGTGCTATCACGCACGTTGACGGCGGCATCGCCTCCCTCAATTCGTAGCGCCCGGAGGAAGAAATCGACGGCACTTCCCCTCATCCCCCGGTTCGGCATCAGGTCAAGCAGGGCAGAACTCCACGGTTCGACGCCCCTCGGTATCCAGGTTCGATGCCATTCGACTCTGTTTTCAGTTCCTCTGGCCGCAAAGGACTCGGCCGCAATGACCCAGAGCTCGAGCTCGAACGCCTGCGTGATGAATCGCGACTGTTCCCAGCGAACCCCCACGCCAAGCGGTCTGAGCAGCACCAAACTCGATATGCCGGCGGGTAGCAGCTGCCGGAACTCCTCGGCAGTCATCCACTCGCCCCCGGAAGCCGAACGCAGCAACGACCAGGGCGCATGACGGACCGACCCGTGTTCCACCTCGACGTCGTTCAACCCACCAGACTCGAAAAAGATCGTGTCCATTGTGGCGGCGTCAAGCCTCCGGTACAGCTCGTCGAGCGTCACGCCGTGATCAAGCCGCACCGTCGCCAGGCCGGTAGCGTAGTGGTTCACCCACAGGCCCCGATCCCGTGGCAGCGCCGCGACGTGAATCTCCGGATTGGTCCCCTGCTGCTCCAACCGCACCACAGGAATACTCACCCCGTCCGGGAGCCGCAGCGTCACCGCCGGCTCACCGTCGGACGCCACCCGCGCAACAGGACCCTGCAACCAATGCCGCACCGCGTCAAGCCGCTCCAGCTGCGTGCGGGCAGGACCCACAGGTATCCGCACCTGCCCGGCCTGATGCGCCACCGACGCCACCAGCTCAGCCGCCCACTCGTCGCCCGACACGTCGAGCTCAGCAGCAGCTACCACCTCCGCCAACAGATCTCCCGGCACCCAATGCGGTCCACGCCGCAAGGCGTTGCGAAGAAGGTACTGCGCCAGATCCACCCGGCCCGGCACCGTCGCCCACGCCCGCGCCACAGCCTCCCCGACACTCGAATACCTCTCCAGCACCAGACCCCCCGGTTGCGTGACAAACCAGGAAGCACCATCCCCGGACGGGGAATACACCACCGCCCTCGGAACCTCCACACCATGCAGCGACCGCTCATCGATATGCGCCTGCATCCGC
>NZ_BAABAT010000152.1:0-2507 GCF_039537565.1 Dactylosporangium darangshiense | reverse complement strand
CGGCAAAGGCCGGCACCGCAAGAGACTCGCGCACCTGACCGCGGACAAGGCGTACGGGTCCAAGGCCAACCGCCGTTCGCTGCGCGCCCGGGGGATCCCGCACACCATCCCGGAACGATCAGATGTGAACCGCCCCGGGTTTGATATCGGCCCGACCTCTTGTGGAGGATCGAGTCATGTCACGCCCTTCCCCGTATCCGGCTGAGTTGCGTCAGCGGGCGGTACGGATGGTCGCCGAGGTGCGGCCGAACTATGAGTCCGACTGGGCTGCGATCACCGCGGTGGCGCAGAAGCTCGGTATCGGCACCGCGGAGACGCTGCGCAAATGGGTCCGTCAGGCCCAGGTCGATACCGGCCAACGCGGCGGGGTCAGCACCGACGAGTCTGCCGAGCTGAAGCGTCTCCGCCGGGAGAACGCCGAGCTGCGCCGGGCGAACGAGATCCTGAAAAGCGCGTCGGCTTTCTTCGCGGCCGAGCTCGACCGGCCACAGCAACGCTCGTGACCTACATCGACGAGCACAAGCACCTGTTCGGCGTCGAGCCGATCTGCCGGGCCCTGACGCAGTTCGGGTGGCCGATCGCGTCCAGTACCTACCGCGCTGCCTGCCGGCGGCTGCCGTCGGCCCGGGCTCGCCGCGACGCTTGGTTGTGTGAGCAGATCCGCCGCGTTCACGCCGCCAACTACGGCGTCTACGGCGCCCGGAAAGTGTGGCTGGCCTTGAACCGCGAAGGCATCGAGGTGGCCCGGTGCACCGTCGAGCGGCTCATGTGCCAACTGGGCCTGCGTGGTGTCGTGCGCGGCCGGACCCGCCGCACCACGATCGCCGACCAGCACGCGGCCAGGCCGGTGGACCTGGTGCAGCGCCGGTTCCACGCGGACCGGCCGAACCGATTGTGGGTCGCCGATTTCACCTACGTGCCGACCTGGTCCGGGATGGTCTACGTCGCGTTCGTAATCGACGTGTACTCCCGCCGGATCCTAGGCTGGCGCGCCGCGACAAGCATGAAGACCGCTCTGGTCCTCGACGCCCTCGAGATGGCGTTCTGGGCTCGCGGTCGCGGCGGCGTCCGCGATCTGTCCGGGTTGATCCATCACCACGACGCGGGCAGTCAATACACGTCGATTGCCTTCACCGAACGCCTCGCTGCGGCCGGCGTCGACGCGTCGGTCGGCACGGTCGCGGACGCCTACGACAATGCGCTGGCCGAGTCCACGATCGGTCTGTTCAAGACCGAACTGATCAAACCCCGTGGGCCGTGGAGGTCTTGCGACCAGGTCGAGATCGCCACCCTGGAGTACGTCGACTGGTACAACCATCGCCGCCTGCACAGCGGTGCGGCAGACTTGCCCCCAGCCGACTTCGAAACCCTGCACCAACCCCCCGAACTCCGCCTCACCGAGGCGACGTCCCAACCCAAATAGCCGCTACCAAATCCGGGGCGGTTCACTGGACTGGACCGACCTGAACGCCGACATCGTGTCCGCGTTCCTCAACCACCTCGAGGACGACCGCGGCAACAGCGCCCGAACCCGCAACCTCCGGCTGACCGCGATCCGGTCGCTGTTTTCCTACGCCGCGCTGCAACACCCCGAACACGCCCTGCTCATCCAACGCGTCCTGGACATCCCACCCAAACGGTTCGACAAACGGACCATCACATTCCTCAACGACACCGAAATCGACGCCCTGCTCGCCGCCCCAGACCCGAAACGCTGGGAAGGACGACGTGACAAGGCGATGATCGCCCTGGCCGTCCAAACCGGGCTGCGCGTCTCCGAACTCACCAGCCTCAACTGCGCCGACATCAGCCTCGGCACCGGCGCAGCCGTCCGCTGCGAAGGCAAAGGCCGCAAACACCGCACCATCCCGCTCGGCAACCCCGTCCAAACCCTGCTGCAATCATGGATGCGCGAACGCGCCGGCCGCCCCGGCGATCCGCTGTTCCCCACCCGCACCGGGCGACGCCTCAGCCGCGACGCCGTCGCGCAACGCCTCAACACCCACACCAAGACCGCCGTCAACCGCTGCCCGTCACTGCGCGACAAGGACATCCACCCACACGTCCTACGCCACAGCTGCGCGATGTCACTGCTGCAGGCAGGCGTCGACACCACCGTCATCGCACTCTGGCTCGGCCACGCCAGCGTCCGCTCCACCGACGCCTACGTCCACGCCGACATGTCCACCAAGGAGAAAGCCCTGGCCCTGACCACACCCATCACGACCCAGCCCGGACGCTACCGACCCACCGACAAGACTCTCGCGTTCCTCGATGGTCTGTGAGCGCACCCCGGGACTATGCCGACCGCGACCGTCGCCCCACGAGTCGGACCAACCGGTTTCGACCGGTCATCGGCATAGTCCCGGTCTCGGCATAGATCAACAATGATCAACCTGTAGCGGCGGATTTTCTTGAGTTCGGCTTCGAGGCGGCCGGCGTGGTGGGCTTCGGCGAGGCGGGTGATCCAGTTGCTGGCGGTGTCGAACAGCACGGAGTGTCCGGCC
>NZ_BAABAT010000151.1:0-2648 GCF_039537565.1 Dactylosporangium darangshiense | reverse complement strand
TGTTCATGAGCAGCAGTGATATCACGCCGTGGACCGGTTTGCATGATCCGGCAGACGGGGCTCATCGACACGACCAGGCACCAACTCGGCTCGGTCGACGGGATGCTGGATATGCCGTTGAGCAAGGACCATGAGCAAGATCAGGTGCACGGACATCGGCATGACAGGAAGCTTCGGCGCCTTTTCGGCCTGTCACTCACTGTGACGACGACGGTCCCGCCGCCGCGCAACACTCGCGGCATGTGCGGGTGTGGTTCATGGGACCGGCTCTCCGTACGACACGTCGAGAAGGCCGAGGACGCCACCGATCACCGTCGCCATCATGAGGATGCCTATCAGCGCGAAGACCCCACCCATGATCCGGGCGAAGAGGACCCGGTCATGCTCGTCCATCGGGTGTGGCGGGCGCTGCTGTCCTATTCCTACCGAGCGCGCCGACTGCTCGGCGCGCCGGGCGAACGTCACGGCGAACCCCCGGTAGTTCATGGCGAGCGTGCCTGCGCCGCCGAAGACGAGAAGTCCGCAACAGAAGCCGGCAATCGGCCCCACGATGTTCATGTCGACATGATGCGCTGCCGAGGCCACCCCGGATCAAGGCCGTGACCTGCCCGACACGTGCGCAACCCAGCTATCGAGATGACACTCGGAGAGGTCCGAACGTGCGCGCTCATCGGCAGATCCGCACGCCGAGCAACTGCTGGGCCATCACGTTGGGAAGAGCGCGGATCGCGGCATGTCCGTGCAGTTGATGTTGAGTGACAGTCGCGGTCGTGATTCGATCGCTACCAGCACTGCTGCTCGTCGCCGGTCGGCGGCCGGGCGATGGGACAAATGATGGTCGCGTGGCGGAGCAGCGTGCCGGATCCCGTACCGGTCATCGCCCCGGCCCTCGGCCGCCAGCCCGCCACGGGGGACCTGTGGCATCCGAAACAGAACCCACTCTCGCAGCTGCCACCCGGCATCTGCCGGCAGACGACCGAGTGCTTCCCGGCCGGCACGATCATCCTGGCCGGCGTCATGATGGTTGTCGCGTTCATCGGGCACGCCATCGCGTACCCCGGAGGCGAGTGACGGAATGGCCCGGGAGCGCGATCGCCGCACTCCCGGGCCTGCGTCAGTGACACGAGGACCCGACATTGGGAGCGTTTTGGCCGTGGCACGCAGATCACCGCTCAAAAACGTCGCCGCCGCCGCCGATGCACGGTTGGCGGCGGAGGGCTTCCGGCGGCAGACGCACACGTGGTACCGCACCAACGCCCTCGGCGACCACGCCCTCATCGAACTCCAGCCGGTCCCGAGCATTCAGCCCGGCCAGACCCGCTTCCACGTCAACACGGCCATCGTCGTCGCACCGCAGGTCCACCGCGCCACCGAGTCGCGAGAGAAGGCGTTGCCGACCACCGCCGACGGGCTGCTGCTCAGCCGTGTCAAGCCGCCCGGAACCGATCTGCCGAGCATGGGCTGGACCGCCTCCGAACTAACCGCCGCCGCGACGGGGGCGCTGTTGGCCGAGGCGCTGCTCGCCGGGCCGGTCGAACGGCTGCGCGGGCTGCTCGACCGGGACCGGCTGCGGGCCGAGTTGTCGGCCCGTGGTCCTGAGAACCCGGCCCTGCGAGCCGCGTTCCTGGCCGAGGAAGGGCCCGGGCCGGAACTGGACGCGCTGGTGGCAGAACTGGCCGCGGACCCTTACTCGGCCGAGTACGCCGCCTGGCTGCGCCGCTACGCCGCCCGCGGTTAAGTCGGGCGACGTGCCCGCTACGGCGCGACCGTGCGGCTGCTTGACTCGTTGCCGGTTACATTGCGTAGCGCGCGACCAGCGGCAGATGCGGATGCCGGCCCGAGATCGACGCAGAGCCGAGGTGACAGTCACTACCAGATCAGCACGCCGTAGTCCTGTGCTCGGGCCCAGTGGACGACGCGGATCATGGTGACAAGGCAGTCTTCGATGTTCCACTCATCTGCCTCGTACGTCGCCTGGTATCGCGTGGCGGCGGTGATGACCGGGAGGTGAGCGAGGAGGGTCGCGCATTCACGGAGGAACGCACCCGTCTCCTCCGGCGGGACGAATAGATCGCCGTCGGCGAGCCGAGGCAGGTACGTTGCGCCCAGCGAGCGAACCGCCGGCGCGGACCACAACCTGATGCGAGTGGCCTCCGCGCCGACGGACGTGCTCATCTCCGGCGGCAGCTCGGGCATGCATAGAGTCCCGTCCGGGCCGTAGGTGAACGGGTACACGTCTAGGCTCATCGGCCGCAAAGTCTACGAGCCGTCTTGCGGGCCGCCGCTAGATGCCCGGCTCCCGTGGTCCGCGCGCCGTTGCGCTCGTTTGGGTGGAGACCCGTCCGCACATCGCGTCATGAGACCGGGTCTCCGATTCAATCCAACCACCCACGATGCGCGGCTGCGCGTGATGCGCACGGTCGGCAGCATGCGCGGTGAGCGTGTGGACGCGGGTGCCTGGGCAGGGGCACTTCGGCTGGTTGCGACCCATCGGTAGCGACCGACTCGCGGCAGATCAGGACACCTGATCACGGTAGTGGAGCGTATGAACGACTCGCGCCCCGTCGGGCCACGCACGAAGCGGAGCTTGGCCGTTGGTCTTGCTTACCGCCAGAACAGTTACCCGCGCGCACAGGACGAACCCGATC
>NZ_BAABAT010000150.1:0-2691 GCF_039537565.1 Dactylosporangium darangshiense | reverse complement strand
ACCGGACGGCGGTGGCGTCCCGGTCGAAGTCGATCAGGTCCAGCACCGAACCCACGACCGGCAATGCGACTGCGGTGTCGTTCCACTGCGTCAGTTGCGCCGTCTCCGCCGTAGTGAGCAGCGGCAGTCGCGACACCGGACGCTCCGCATCCGCCGCCACCGCCGCCAACAACGCCCGCAGATGGCCGATGGCACGCGTGATGGTGGTGTGGTCGTACAACGCCGTGGTGTACTCCACCACCCCGTCGATGTCGTCGACGTTCTCGGTGAAGATCAGCCGGATGTCCCATTGGACGGGTACGCCGTCCAGCATCTGGATGTCGGAGTCCGGAAGCTCGGCCGCGGACCCGCTGCGTTGGTAGCGGGCGGCGTCATAGCCGTAGTAGTTGAAGAAGGTCTGGTTCAGCGGCTGCCGGGAGCGGTCGCGCTCGTGGACCACCTGCTCGACGATCAGCGGGAACGGTGCGTCCTGATACGTGTACGACGCCAGCGTCTGCCTCCGGGTCCGCTCCAGCAGCTCGCCGAAGGTCGGGTCGTCGCTCAGGTCGAACCGCACCACCAGCGTGTTGACCAGGAACCCGACGATGCGCTCGGTGTCGGCTCCGCTGCGGTTCGCGATCGGCGTCCCGATGAGCACGTCGTCCTGGCCCGAGTACCGGTTCAGCAGCACCGCATAGACCGTCAACAGGGTCATGAACATCGTCGCGTCGGCGCGCCGTGACGCCTCGCGAAGCCCGGCGACGACGTCGGCCGGAACCCGGAACCGTTGCACCGCCCCGATCGGGACACGGACCGGCGGCCGCGGGTGGTCGACCGGCAGGTCCAGGATCGGCGGGTCGTGCAGCAGATCCCGCCAGTACGCGAGTTGGCGCTCCATCGCGTCGCCGACCAGGGTTTTGCGTTGCAGGATGGCGTAGTCCGCGTACTGCATCTTCAGCGGGGCCAGCGGCGACGGCCGGCCGCCGAGCTCGGCCTCGTACACCGCCAGCAGCTCCTGCCGGATGATCCGGTTCGACCACTCGTCGGTGACGACGTGGTGCATGATCAGCGACAGCAGGTGCTGATCGTCGGCGAGGTGGATCAGCAGCCCGCGGACCAGCGGGCCGGCGGCCAGGTCGAACGGCGTGCGCCAGTCCGCAGCGATCAGCTCGTGCGCGGCGCGGCGCGGATCCGGCTGGTCGGCGACGTCCACGGGGCGCAGCGGAAACGGGCGTACCGGATCGATGACCTGGTGCGGGACGCCGTCCGCGTCAGCGACGATCCGCGTCCGCAGCGCCTCGTGCCGCTCCATGATCACGTCGACGGCGGACGTCAGCGCCGTGACGTCGAGCGGGCCGTCGAACGGGATGTTGAGCGTGGTGTTGTACTCCGCGGTCTCGGGATCCAGCTGTGCCAGGAACCACATGCGCTCCTGCGCGTAGGCAAGCGGGATCGGACCGTCGGGCCGCTCCATGCGCTTGGGGGCCGTAACGGCTTCGCCGCGCAGCCGTCGCTGCAGCAGTTCTCGCTTCGCCTCGGAAAGCATCAGGTTTCTCCCGTGATGGTCGGTGGGGCCGGTCGGACTGGCGTCGGATGCGGGCTCTGGCCGGGGCTCTACGGCGTGCCTCCCGTGTCCGGTTGCCAACGGCCCATCTCGGCGCTCAGCCAGCGGCCGACCGTGGCGGCGCCGGCGCCGTGGATCACTGTGTGGTGCCGGCCGGGCACATCGATCACTCTCGGCGTGCCGCGCAGTAGGGAGCGCCACTGCCGGACCGTCCGGCGCCGCTGCCGGCCCGGTGCGTCCTGCGGGATGAACAGCACGACCGGCCCGTCGTACGCGTCCGGCATCGGCACACGCTCCAGATGCTCGATACTCGCCAGGAAGTTGGTGATCATGACCCGGGCGGCCCGTAGCCGATGCTTGTCGCCGGCGCGGATGCCCGCCTCGTGGGCGCGGCCGAGCGCCGAGTGGCGAAGCACTTCCTCCTCGACGGCGGCGGGCAGCCGGGTGCCGGGCGCGGCCGCGATCGTGGCATCGAGGTCGCGCAGCAGCGCACTCAGCTGCTCCCGCTGTTGCCGTTCGAAGGAGCGGTCGCGGCCGGGCAGCAGATCGACGGACGGACCGATCAGGAACACGCCGCCGACGGTCCGCCCCGCCGCGACGGCCTCCCGCGCCATCTCGACCGCGACGTGGGCCCCCATCGACCAGGCCGCGAGCAACAGCGGCCCGGTGGGCTGCAGTGCCTGCACCTCCTCGAGGTACGCGGACGCCATCGCGGTGATCGAACCCAGCGGCTGGCTGCGTTCGTCGAGTCCGGGCGCCTGCAGCCCGTACACCGGCCGGTCGCCGGCGATCGAACCGGCGAGCTCGTCGAACTCGGTGACGTCACCGGTGGCCGAGTGCACGACGAAGAGCGCGGGGCCGGTGCCGCCGCCGCGAAGCAGGACGGCGGACGTCAGCTCCGGCGCGGCCGCCGGGGCACGCGAGTCGATGAGGGCGGCGAGGGCGGCGATGGTGGGGTGGTCGAACAGCTCGGCGAGGCTGAGGTCGTAGCCGTGCGCCTGGGTCCTGGTGAGGACCTGGATGGCGAGGAGGGAGTGGCCGCCGAGGTTGAAGAAGTCGTCGCCGATGCCGATGTGGTCGAGGTCGAGGAGGTCGGTCCAGATGGTGGTGAGGTGTTGTTCGGTGGGGGTGGTGGGGGGTTGGTAGGT
>NZ_BAABAT010000149.1:0-2715 GCF_039537565.1 Dactylosporangium darangshiense | reverse complement strand
GGAGCCGCCCCCTTCGGCGCCGAATTCGGCTACACCACCGGCACATCCGGATTTCTCGGCTGGGTCCGGCATTGGGCGGCCGGCAAACCATGGTTCGACGCTCCCTGAACCCGTCCACACACGGTACTGCGAACATCGACGAAAGGTAGCGGCGCCGAGCCACGCGATGACCATCGTCTCCGGCGATGCTGCGCGCTCATGCCGCGATCCGCGCGCTACAGACCGTGATGGCCCAGATGGCGGCCCGGCACACGGATCTGCCGAAAGTCGCGCGTTTGTCTTCATAACGGCCAACTACCCGCTGGCGTGCACGCACGTCTACGACATCAGGCCAGGTCTGTCGGTCTGCCGCAGTACGAGATCTCGCGGCCGGCTCGATAGGCAGTTGATCGCGCACCCGGGCGATCAGTGAGACTGATGAACGCGCGCACATCTGCCGCTGATGGTGCGCGGGCCTTGAGGCTGGGTGTCACCCGCCAGCTGAGTCCCAGACACGCTCGAACGCGGCTCGTGTGATGGCGAACGGGCTCCAGTCTTCTTCTGGATCATCCAGGCTCGCCTCGCCGAGGCCGCCGTACTGGTCTTCTTCGTGTCCGGGCCCGTAGCGCAGGACCGACCCAGCGTCGTACACCTCGATCTGCCGGACCGGCCAACCGTCGTCATCGACCTCGAAGTACCAGACCGAGTGCCCCCATGTGTCGAACTCGTCACCGCGCGACTCCTCCCAGCGGCGGCGATAGAAGCGTCCATCCATGGCCGCAAGCGTAGATCCACTTCCGTGCGCGGATCTGCCGCAATGCGATCGTCGCCGTCCGTAAGGCCGACGGCACTCGCCAGTGGCTCGGACGTGCCGAGCAGCGTGTATTCGACCGTGGCGTTCTCGACGCGCTGGTAGGACGGTCCGTGGCGAAAGTCGGCCGACGGGGACGCCGGGCTGGCCTGCGGTGGGGCGTAGTCATCACCCGAAAGTCCGCCACTCCTGTTGCGGAATGCGACTTTCAGTTGTGTCCCAGCAGCGATCCGCCTCGCCGTTCCCACCATCACTGGGCGGCTCAGCAACACGTCGCCCGGCAGATGCTTAAAAACTAGAGCATGTAGGCCTGGCCTGCGGACACGAAGGCGAGCTCGCCGGTCGTCGATGCCATGCCCTGGCCGGTGCAGTTGGTGTAGAGGTCGGCCGTGTAGTCATTCGGCGGGCCGATCCGGGTCGGCGAGGCCGCGCCCACCTGGTAGTCGTAGATGTCGAGATTGCCGTCGTTGCCGCCGGGCAGCATCGTGGACAGGCCGGTGAAGACGACCTCTTTGCCGTCTTCGCGCAGCCCGCAGAGGTAACGGGCCTTGTCCACGCCGGTCACCTCCGTCCCGTCCAGGATCAAGGTGTCCTCTCCGCCAATATTGAGCTTCGTGACGGCGAGGTGCGCGTCGTTCAGGGTGGGCTGCACGCCCTGGTAGCAGACGTCGCCGCCGTTGAAGAAGCAGTTTCCCGCGTAGACCAGGGTCGTGGTGGCGGTGGCTCGGCTGTAGCGGAAGACGCTGCCCTGGTACCGGCCGCAGTCGGCGGTCACGAAGTAGACGACCGAGGCGTCGCCGACGAACCGTACCTCCCACGGCTCCCGCGTCAGGTTGGTGCCGTCAGGGCAGTGGAAAGGGCTCCAGCTGGCACTACTGATCCGGTAGAGGCCGGTGCCGCTCACGTAGACCAGGTCGCCGTCGTCCGAGATGTGGAATTTCTCGTGGTAACCGCTGAAGGTCAAGGCAAACGGAGTCAGTGCGCCGGTGGTCCGGTCGTAGCGCCGATACTCGGGGTGTTCCTCCTCGCCGGCCAGCAGGGCGAAGCGGCCGTTGGAGGAGATGGCCAGCAGTTCATGCAGATAGTCGGTCGCGACGACGCGGGTGGTCGTGCCGGCCACCCGGTCGCGCACGTACACCGACATCGATGTGGTCGCCGGAGCGGCCACGAGGTCGGTGGCCGTGGAGACGAAGTACACGTACCGGCCATTGCTGCTGGCCCTGGCGGAGAACGATTCGCCGTTGCCGGGATCGCCGGTGGTGGAGATCGAGATCAGCTCGGCGTTGGGGATCGTCCAGCCCACTACAAGGTCGATCTGGCGGCTGGCCGTGGTGCCGTCCTTGTCGGTGACCTTGACGGTCAGGGGGAAGCGGCCAGGGGAGGTCGGTGTGCCGGTGATCGCGCCGGCGCTGTCGGCGGTCAGCGGTGCGGGCAGCCCGGTGACCTGGAACGTATAGGGCGGCTTGCCGCCTATCGCCTGCACCGTCGCGGTGTAGGGACGGTCCACGACGGCCGCGCGCAGCGACGAGGTCGAGACGGTCAACGGCGGCGGCGGCCAGATGCGCAGTGTGACGGTGCGGTTGTCGCTGCGGCCCTGGGAGTCGGTCAGCCTGAGGGTGAACGTCCAGTCGCCGGCCGCCGCCGCGGTGGGCGTTCCGGCGATGTGGTTGCCGGCCAGCGTCAGACCCGGTGGCAGGGAGCCGTAGGCCTTGGTCAAGGTCAGCGGCGCCACTCCGCCCGTGATGGCGACGGTGGCGTCGTAGGGCTGGTTGACGTACCCGTCGGAAAGGCCCACATTGGCTAGGGCCTGTCTCGTGGATCAGCGCGGCCTAGGATCTCACCAAAGGGTGCCGGCGGTGCGGATGGTGTCGAGCAGGACCCAGACGGCGTAGCTCGCCGTCAGCAGCGCGACGGCCGCCCCGGCG
>NZ_BAABAT010000148.1:0-2885 GCF_039537565.1 Dactylosporangium darangshiense | reverse complement strand
CGACATCCGCATGGTCAAACTCCGCCAGAAGATCAGCGGCGGGCTCCGCACCTTCGCCGGCGCCGAAACCTTCTGCGCCATCCGCAGCTATCTCTCCACCGCCCGCAAACACGGCATCAACGCCCTCAACGCCCTCACCAGCCTCCACAATGGACGGACCTGGCTACCCGGAACCAGCTGAACAGTTACCTCGAGCGCTGGAGGTTCAGGCCGCATAACGGTGTCCTCCACGATTCCAGGGGATTGACAGTTCGGCATTAGATTCCCTTCTTCAGAAACCCCGTCTCGTCCACCACCAACACCCCACGCCGGGCATCCCCGATCGCCTCCACCACCGCCCCGCGGACCTCGTCACGCACGCCATCGGTATCCCACGCATAGAAATTCAACAGCCGCTGCATCCGCTCCGGCCCAACGTCCCCGGCCGCCTCCGCGAGGGTCCATCCGTTCTTACGCTCGACCTCACCGAGCAGGCCCCGCACGTAGACCCGCATCTGACGCCGCGACTCCACCCGCGGAAACAACCCCGCGAACCGGCCCAGAAACGCCACGAACCCCGCCGACCACCCAGCAGCCATCTCCTCCAACACAGCCGATCAAATACCACAACGAACGCCAATGTCACAACCTGTCGTTGCAGTATTAGAAGTCCTAACAGAATGGTCATTTGATGAGTCGGCGGTAGCAGATGATGGAGCAGGCCAGGCTCATGAACGCTTCGTGGATGTCGTCGCGGATCTCCCAGCGGATGCGCAGGCGACGGAACCAGTGCAGCAGCGCGACGGTCTGCTCCACCACCCAGCGATGAACGCCCAAGCCGGATCCGTGTTCGACGCCGCGTCGGGCGAAGTGGGGTGTGATGCCTTTGTCGTGGACCTGGTCGCGGTAGATGTCGAAGTCGTAGGCCCGCTCGGCGTACAGGCTGTCCGGGCGTCGGCGGGGCCGGCCGCGTTTGCCGCGCACCGACGGGATGGCGTCGATCAACGCCATGAGTTGGGTGACGTCGTGGCGGTTGCCGCCGGTCAGGCTGACGGCGAGTGGGATGCCGGCGCCGTCGGTGATGACGTGGTGTTTCGAGCCGGTCTTGGCGCGGTCGACCGGGCTCGGGCCGGTTTTGGGCCGCCCTTCAGGGCCCGTACATGTGAGCCGTCGATCACCGCCTTGGACCAGTCGAGCTTGTCCGCGGCGTGCAACTCGGCCAGCAGGAGCTCGTGGAGGCGTTGCCAGACCCCGGCCTCATGCCATTCGGCCAGGCGCCGCCAGCAGGTCATCCCTGAGCCGAACCCCAACTCCTGCGGCAGGTACTCCCACGGGATCGCTGTGTACAGCACGAACAGGATCCCGCACAGCACCTGCCGGTCCGGTACCCGTTTCCGTCCGGGATTGCGTAACCGCCGCGGATGCTGAGGCAGCAGCGGCTCGATCCGCTCCCACAACCCGTCCGGCACGATCCATGGTGGCTGCTCACCCTTCCGCACGGTCGACACTGTAGATCATCGTCTACAAAGGACGGAAGTCGCTAGATCATTCTGTTAGGAGTTGTTAGCGAAGTTCCCCAACATCGCGCGCTGGGTTCGCGCGGCAACGTGCACGTGACCGCCGTCGCCAAGGACGGCCGGTTCTGCGAGATCGTGCGCTGGGGCTCCTCCGGCGTCGACGAGATCGTCGACGTGCAATGCTTCCAACCCGGCGGCGTGCCGGCCGACACCCCGTTCACGGTGCTGTGGACGGTCAGTTCCGGCGTGCTGCCGCCGGGCGTCGGCGCCTACGCCTCGATCCAGGTGACCTCGGGCCTGCTGGCCCAGTCGTACAACTCGACCGGCGCCGGGGTGACCGTCACGCCGGTGAGCACCGGGATCTACCTGCTGCGCGTCGCCGGGGTCGGGCTGGGCACGGGCGTGCTGGCGTGACGGGCACATCCGCGGCCTCGCCCAGGCTCGGAAGGCGGCGGAGTGAACAGGTTGGGACGTGACCGGGCACGAGATCGTTCTGTGTCTGACCCCCATCGGCCGATGGCGTGGTCGCCGTCTTGATTGATCCTGCCCGGTCACGGCCGTACATCACCATGCCCCCGAACAGCGGGGCGAATGGATGACCGGCAGCCGAACCCCGGCCTGCCCTCCGGCATCACGCCCGGACCTTGGTGAAACGCGGCCGCTCCCACAACCTGCTCTCCGGCAGTACAGAGTCTGGCGTGCACGACGCCGGCATCAAGGCCAAGCCCCTGCGGGGCGGCCCTCCGGGCCGACCTTGACCCCGACGCCGTACGCACGCCTGCCCCAAACCCATGCCGGAGACTGACAAAAGAACGTCAGCACCCCAAAGCCAACCGACTTGACAGCCTCACGGGTGGCTGGTCGGCCGGGAACTGGTCGGGTGTTCTGTCACGACGTCGTTGAGGGGTCGGGTCCGGTTCGGTGTTCGTGTCTGCCGGGGCTGAACCGTGTGTCGTTGGTGAACGTTGTGGGTCTGGTGGGGTCTGTTCCGGTCGTGTTGGAGTGGTCCATGTGGGCTGGGATCGTAGGGTCACGGCGCGGTGACCGAGGGCGGTGATCGAGGGGAGGTGCGGCAGATGTACGGGCGTTTCAGGGATGAGTCCACTCGCCGTCGTCCCGGTGGTGTTCTTGATCGCGGAAACCGTCGGCTGCTGCGCCGTCCGGCGTTCTGCCGTGCTTATGTTGGTGAACGTATTCGGGCGTGCCGCGGGGATGCGGAGGTGCGGAGTTGGCCGGTACCGCAGTCGTCGAGAACGCTGGGTGGTCCAGTTCGCGGTACGGGGCCGGGCGGTCGCGGTGGTTGCCGGTGTGTGGTGTCGTTTCTCGTGCAATGCGCGGTCAGTGGTTCGGGTGTGGTGTGGGTCCGGGGTTGGGGTCTTGGGGTTCGGT
>NZ_BAABAT010000147.1:0-3215 GCF_039537565.1 Dactylosporangium darangshiense | reverse complement strand
AAAGCGCACATGTTCGAGCGAACGTGTGTTAGGCGTCGCCGAAAGTGGACAGGTTCGCCAGCCGGTCGGGGTCGATGCGGTCGGCGAGATAGATCAGCGGGGCCTGCGCATCGAGGCCCAACGCGGCCGCGACGAGTTTGGGGTCGAGGGTGTTGACGAGATCGACCAGTCTGGTGCCGCGGATCATGCGGGGCGGGTAGCCGCAGCCATCGAGCAGGTGGCTGAGGTATGCCGTCGATGCTGGCGACTGGCCTGCCTTGGTGCCTTTGGTGACGATGACGTGCGGGTTGGCGGTGTTCTGCCCCGCGCGGTGATCAGCGCAGCGGGTCAGTACTGCCCAGGTGGCGGGGTCCAACGGCACGGGCTGAGGGCGTTCACCCAGTCTCACACTGCACCGCTGGTGATCGATATCGGTGATGCGCAGCAGCCGGGCTTCCTGGCTGGAGGCCGCATGCAGCAACGCGAGCATGCCGACGAGCGCTTCATGCGGATGGATTTCTGGGCCGGTTCCTGTCCAGCGGCGAAACAGCTCGCGTTGCTGTTGCAGCGTCAGCGTCCGGCCGCGGAACGCGTTGCTTTCCTTGGCCCGCAACGTGTTGGTGGGGTCGATGAGGATCAGGCGCGCTCGGTGGGCGAAGCGGAAGTACTGGCGCAGCACGGTCAGCCGCCGTTTCCGCGATCGTGGCGTGGTGGCCAGGAACGCCTCGACGTCGTTGACGTCGACCAGTGCCCAGTCGTGCTTGCCGCGTTGCCCGTTCAGGAATCGAGCGAGGTCACGCGTGATGGCGAGGCAGGTTTCGATGGTGTGGTCGCTGCGCGGTCGGGTTCCGGCCCGCAGCGCTCGCTGCCGAGCTCGCAGCATCTGCTCGGCGAACCTGGCGACGGCGGCGCGGAGCGGTTCGGGCGCCTCGTCGATGCGGCGTTGCCGTCGGCCGGCGGCGAGCCGCTCGATCTGATCGGTCGGCAGCGCTAACCGGGCCGTGGTGAAGAAGTCCTCCAGCGCTCGGGCGAGTGTTCCCATCGATCGCCCTGGACGGCGTGAGCGTTCGAGCAAGGCTTGTGGATGGCAGGATTGGCCGTCTTGCAGCAGGCGGCCGAGCTCGGTCACGAGTCCGCTGGCGCGGGCGGCGTTGAATCGGGCGGCGACGTGAGCGGCGAAGGCCGGCAGCCATTGCGGCGGGTCCGGCAGCCTGGCGATCAGATTGTCCGCGCGGATGGACGCCCGGCCGGGATGCCGTTGCCAGCACGGTGAGCACAGTCCGAGTCCGGCATGGCGGCGCAGCTGGCCGCACTGGCGGCAGATCCGTGGCGGGTGTTTCGGCGGCCCGGGCCGCGAGCAGCTGCCGCACCAGCCGGTGGCCTCACGCAGCAGACCGGGCCGGCTGCATCGCGGGCATTGTTGTTTCGCAGCGCGGGCGGCTTCGGCGCGCACGCACCGTTTGCACAACGTCGAAGTCGCCGACCGCACCGGCGCGGCGCAGGCTGAACACCGGCGCGAGCACAGGACACATCGGCCAGTGTCGGCCTGCAACACGCGTTGCCGGCCGCAGCCCGGACAGGGCGCCTTCGCGGCGGTCTCCCGCTGGCGCCGCACGCACAGGCAGCAGTGCTCCCGGCCGATGATGCCGACCGGGGCGCCGCAGCCGGCGCAGTCGCGCTGTCGTTTGCCCACGGTTGCCTCCGGTCGCCGCAGCCACTACATCGGCGGCATGGAACGCCGGCCGTCGCCGACCGCCTTCGGCGGCTCGGCCGCGGCCGGACGACTCGTCCGGGCGGGGTGCTCGATCGGCGTGGTGTCGACCTCGAGCAGATCGTTGGGAGTGCACTGCAACGCGGTGCACAAGGCGATCAGCGTCGACAGCTTGATCTGCGAGGGTTCCTTGGTCAATAGCGCCGACACCGATGCCGCGGAAAGGTCCAGGCCGGCGCGTTCAGCCAGCAGCCGTCGCAGTTCGCTGCCCGACCATACTTCCCGCTGGGCCGCGGCCATCCGCAACCGCCATCGAATCTTCATGTCGACGTTCCTGTCCCCGCCAGGTCGGCGAGGGTGTTCGACACCGCCCGCCGATAGGCGTCCTCGATGAACGTGGTGGACGGGCGGACATACCGCATTGTCGAACTGACCGTCCAATGCCCGAGCAACTGCTGGATCGCTACCAGGTCCACGCCGCGTTCGTAGTTGTGGGTCGCGCACGCCCGGCGCAGCGCATGCGGGCTGAACCAGTCGCTGTCCGGGCGGCCTTCCAGCTGCATCAGGCGGCGCAGCCGGTTACGGATCGTTCCACGATGCAACCGGCCGCCCGACTCGTCAGCGAACAGCACCGGCGAGTCCGGGAACCGACCGCGCACATCGTCGACGAACCAGCGCAACACGAGGTCCAGGCTGTCGAGCATCGGCACCCACCGCGGCCGCGGCCCGGAGGTGCGGGCAGCCTTCCCGAAGCGCACATGCAGCTTTCCGAACGGCCCACGCCCGAAATGCAGATCCGGGCGATCCAGCATTGACGCCTCGTCCGAACGCAAGCCGGCGTGATACAGGGTCCGGAATAGCGCATAGTCCCGCGCCGCCGGCGCGTACTTGCGGGCGGTGGCAATCCTGCCTTTGAGGAACTCGAAGAACTCCGTCACTCGCTCCGGTGTCGGCGGCGGCATCAGCTGCGGCGAGTCGTCACCGACATGCCGGGAAGCGTTGAACTCATCCACCGGGCAGATCAGCCGGACACCAAACCCAGCCTCGATCTCGGCGGCCTTACGGACCTGCAGGAACCGGTGGAACGCCTTGAAGATCTGCACATACTCCCGCCGCGTCGAGGCTTTCCGGCCGGCAACCGCCAGCTCGCCCACCACCCGGTCGACGTCCTCGGCCGTGACGTCCCAAGCCGGACGCCCCAACGCCGTCAGCGTCCGCTCGAGCAACCCGATGTCGTTGTCGATCGTCACCTGGCTGAAGCCACGCGCACGCCACGACGCGACGAACGCATCCACGCACCGCGCCTGGAACTCCCACGGATCCGCCGGCAACGGCCCAGCAACCACACCGCCGTTGATCACACGCAGACCAGCGACCACCCGGGCCACCTTCTTCCCGCCTAACTCAGTAAGGCGGCGCCTAACATATCGACCAACCCCCTGAAGGATCAATAGATCAGACGGGATCGCTTCTGGCCAGGCACAAGGCGCAACCATGCCCCAGCGAACATGAGCCAGCCCCAGAT
>NZ_BAABAT010000146.1:0-3229 GCF_039537565.1 Dactylosporangium darangshiense | reverse complement strand
CCCGCTGCCTCGACCGCACGCCGGGTCCAGTCGCGGGCCTCAGCCGTCCGGCCACGATCGACCTCAGCCCGCGCCGCCGTGTAGTACCAGCCCGCCCTGAACGAATGAGCCGGCCCGCAGTGCTGCGCCGCGGCTGACGCTCGACAGGCCGCCCTCGCCCTCCTCAGCGCCTCCTGGACGCCGACCCCACCAGCCACGTCATCGTCGCCCGCCGCAAAGCCGCACCCGGTACATCGCCGACGTTAACGGCAAGACGCTCACCATCGCACCCGGCCTCGACCCCTCCGCCCCACCCACCGTCCAGGCCCAACAACTGACCTTCGACCTCCGGGAACTGGGCATCAAGTCCCGCACCACACTCCAGCTCTTCACCGACTCTTCCGCCACCAACCCGACACTGCGCCTAGCAAGCCCGCGCGGCAACAGATCCACAGTGGACACCGCCCCCTTCGGTGGATTCATCGCCGTCCTCAGACGACCCGACAGGGGACCGGCAGACGCCCTGCCCACAACCTGACACGGCCGGCCCCACAACCTCGGGGCCGGCCGCCCACGATGCCCCAGCACACATACGCGAACCGACTGCCCATACCTGCTCGGCGCCCAATCGGCGCACGCCATTTGCCTCGCCACATCCTCCGTGTCATGCGGGCGTGTGACGACGCAGATACGGGGACGGGACCAGCGGTCGCCATCTGACCGATCATTGATCACCCGTGAGTGGACGCGTGCCAGGAGTTGACGACCCCCTCCAGCCATCGCGCGTACGAGTGAGGGAACCGCGCGATCCGCTGCGGGCGTGGCCCAAATCGGCGGCTGCCACCTCGTCGGGGTTGATGTCAGCCAGCCTGCCAGAGTACGTCCCGACCAGCACGTGGTCGTATTCGAACTCGATTCGCCCGGAGTACGGGTCGCCCGCTTGATAAACATATACGCCGACGTCACGCAAGGGCACGGTCGTCACGCCCAGTTCCTCCATGAGCCGGCAATCGGCGGCCTCGATGACCGCAGCGCCGGCGCTCGGGTGGCCGCAGCAGGCGTTGGCCCACCGTAGCGGGAACCAGGTCTCTGCCGCGGCTCTCTGCTGTAGCAGCACCTTTCCATCGGGGATACCAGCAGCACCGAGAAGGCGCGGTGCAGTTGGCCGGGCGCGCGGTGCGCTTGGTCGACGGTGGTTGTGCCGATCGCGGTGCCGTCAATGCCGACCAACTCAACCAGGTGTTGCTCACGTGTGTTCACGACACCCCTGCAATGCGCTGCGCCGCAAGCGGCCGGAGATGAGGACCATCTGACTTCGGGCTGGTGCGGGTCCGACGAGGACCGCAGCTAACAGAGCATCAGGACATCAACGCTCCACATCGGACACGTGGCAGGTTGAACATCACAGCGCACCCGCTGTCGGCCAAATGAGGTGCGATCTCAAGGCCGAGCGTCTACGTCGAACTGCCGGGCAAGGCGCAGCTTCCACGGCATTAAGGCTGACTCCAGTTGGACTCGCAGGCTCATCTTCGAGGCGCCTTGCGTTCGATCAATGAAGTGAATTGAAATCTCGGCGATGCGCATGCCTCGTTGGGCGGCTCGATAGTTCATCTCAACCTGGAACGAATAGCCGTTGCTCCGGATTGACGCGATGTCGATACGGCGCAGTGTCTCGGCACGCCATGCCTTGAAGCCGGCGGTGGCGTCCCGGACGCCCATGCGCAGGATGGCATCGACGTAGAAGTTCGCCCACGCAGACAGCGCCTTGCGGTGCCATGACTAATCGCCAGCGACACGACCGCCCTGCACATAACGGGAGCCGAGTACAACGGCTACGCCTTCGGTGGCCAGTGCGTCCACCATCATTGGAATGGTCGAGGTCGGATGGGACAGGTCCGCATCCATCTGGATGACGACGTCGGCGCCGTCGGCAAGCGCGTGCAGCATGCCAGCGATGTACGCCCGCCCGAGTCCATCTTTCGCGGTTCGGTGAAGCACGGCGACTTTCCGCGGTGCTTCGACGGCCAGCTTGTCGGCGACCTCACCGGTGCCGTCCGGAGAGTTGTCGTCCACGACCAGCACGTACAGGTTCGGTAGCGGTAACGCGGTCAGCTGACCGACCAACTCGGGCAGGTTGTCCCGCTCGTTGTAGGTCGGCACGACGACCGTAATCTTCTGGAACCTGCTCGGCACTGGTCACTCCCCTAGTTGGCGGCGTGCCTGAATACGTCGGCCTCGAAGTTGCCGGCCTCCAGGCGCTCCTTCACGGTGGTGAGGAAGCGCGCGGCGTCGGCGCCGTCGACGATGCGGTGGTCGTAGGACAGGGCCAGGTAGACCATCGAGCGCGGCGCGATGATCTCGCCGAGGTCGGCGTCGTTGACCACGACGGCCCGCTTGACGACCGCGCCGGTGCCGAGGATCGCCACCTGCGGCTGGTTGATGATCGGCGTGTCGAACAGCGCGCCGCGGCTGCCGGTGTTGGTCAGCGTGAACGTGCCGCCGGCGATGTCGTCCGGGCTGAGCTTGTTGCTGCGGGTCCGGTCGGCCACGTCCGCGATGCGCTTGGCCAGGCCGGCCAGGTTGAGGTCGCCCGCGTTCTTGATGACCGGGACGATCAGGCCCTTGTCGCTGTCCACGGCCATGCCGAGGTGCTCGACGTCGTGGTAGGTGACGGTGCCCGCCTCCAGGTCGATCGAGGAGTTCACCGCGGGGTGCACCCGCAGCGCCTCGACCGCCGCCAGGGCGAAGAAGGGCAGGAACGACAGCTTCACGCCGTGGGTGGCCAGGAACTGTGCCTTGGCCTTGTCCCGCAGCTTCGCCACCTTGGTGACGTCGACCTCGACGACCGTGGTGAGCTGGGCCGAGGTCTGCAGCGACTCGACCATGCGCCGCGCGATGAGCGCCCGCATGCGGGTCAGCTTCTGGGTCTGGCCGCGCAGCGGGCTCGGCGCCGCCTTCGGTGCGGGGACGGTGGTGCCGGCCGAAACGGGCGCCGCGGCGGCCGGAGCCGGTGCGGCCTTGGCCGCCTCGGCGGCCGCCTTCGCCTTGGCCGCGGCGTCGAGCACGTCCTGCTTGCGGATCCGCCCGCCGACGCCGGTGCCGGCGAGGCCCGACAGGCTCACACCGTGCTCGGCGGCGAGCTTGCGCACCAGCGGCGTGACGTAGCCGGCGTCCTCGGCCTCGACCTTGCCGTTGCCGCCCGCCGCGGCGACGTTGGTCGCCGGGCCGGCCGAAACCGGCGCGGCGGCCG
>NZ_BAABAT010000145.1:0-3254 GCF_039537565.1 Dactylosporangium darangshiense | reverse complement strand
ATAAGAAACAACCCGGGAGTTCCTGGTGTGGTCTGTCCACCGTGGAATCTGTTGCGTGGCTCTGACCTGGACATCTGCTGGTTCAACTGAAGAGAGGTGCTGGGCTGACGTTACTTCAGGATTTCTGAGTCGTTCTCGTTTGTGGTGACGGTCTCGCGTTGCCGATGAAGGCGAGGGGGCGCGGGTTGGGGCTGGCGACAGTTCGTGATCTGCGCGAGGCGCGACGTCCGGCGACGGCGGAGCAGATCGCGGACTTCGAGACCGATGTGCTGGCCGGGTTTGTGTTGGCTCGGTCTTCTGCGGGCTTGTCGGACTCGACGATCCGCGGCGATGTCGGCCATCTGGAGCAGTTCCGTACCTGGTTCGGGCGACCGTTGTGGGAGATGGAACCGGTCGACGCTGATGCGTATTTCGGTCGGGTGATCCGCGACGCGGCGAAGGGCACCCGGCTGGCGCGGGCGCAGACGCTCAAGACGTACTTCATGTTCCTGGAGTTGCGGCACAAGGTTGAGATCCATCAGATGACCGGCCGGGTGGTGGAGTGTCCGATCGATGAGATGAACCGGCCCCGCGGCGGGACGGAAAGCAAGCTGCGGATCCCGCCGTCGCAGGTGGAGGTGGCGCGATTGTTCGGCGGTTGGCGAGAGGAACTGGCGACCTGCCGGAAGTTCGCGCCGATCGCCCGTAACTATGCGGCGGCCCGGTTGATGGCCGAGATCGGGTTGCGTGTCAACGAGTTGCGTCAGCTGGACCTGCACGACATCAAGTGGGATCTGGGCCGATTCGGGAAGGTCCATGTCCGCTATGGCAAAGGCAAACGGGGGTCCGGGCCGCGGGAACGGATTGTGCCGCTGGTCAACGATGCAGGCCGAACGTTGCGCTGGTTCATCGAGGACGTGTGGGGCCAGTTCGACGATGACCACACCCGGCCGGGCGCACCGCTGTTCCCGTCGGAACGACGCAACACCGACGGCAGCTGCGCCCGGGTCGGTGACGACGCGCTGCGGGTCGGGTTGGCCGACGCCGCCGTCAAACACTTGCCCAGCTGGACCGATGCGCTCACCCCGCACGTGCTGCGGCATTTCTGCGCTTCCCAGCTCTATCACGGCGGTCTGGACCTGGTCGCGATCCAGGAGGTCCTCGGCCACTCGTGGATCGCCACGACCATGCATTACATCCACGTTCATCGCACTCACGTGGAGGATGCCTGGATCGCGGGGCAGCAACGCGCCGCCGACCGATTGAAGGGACTCCTGCCGTGAAATGGAACCTGCGTCTGGCCGCGGCCCAGCGTGGCGTCTGGAAAGCCAGCCAACTGCAGCAGATGCTCGCCGAGCATGGTCTGGTCATCTCGGCCGGCAAAATGTCGGGGCTGTGGTCGGGTAACCCGGCCAGCGTCAAGCTCGAGGACCTGGATGTCGTCTGCGCTGTGCTCGGCTGCGGCGTCGCCGACCTGCTCATCCCGGAGCCGGACAAGGTCCGCAGCCCCGAAACCAGAACCGTCACCGTTGCTGCGGCGATCGGATCCACGGTCACACCCCGACGGCGCGACGGCCGTTCGCTGCCGCCGGCGTGATGGGCGGGATCTCGCCGAACAAGCCAGCCGCAACCTGCGTGGAGTGCCTCGCCTGGGGCGTCCTGCCCGGCTCCTGTTGCCGGGCCTGCTACACCTTCCGCCAACTACACGGCCAGGGCGAGTGCGCCGCGTGTCGACGCATCGTCCCGATCAACAAGGGACACTGCCGGCTGTGCTGGCTGCAAGCCTTGCGGGACGCCAAAAACGTCGGCCAGACCCACGTGACGGAACCGTTCCTGCTCGCAGTGCACCATCAGCAACTGTTCTTCGCCCGGATGCACCGCGACGTCTACCGCGTGCCCGGACGGCAACGCCTGGGCAAGAAGGGCACCCGCGGCTTGGCCCCGCCACCCGCGCCCGCCACACCACGCAACGCAGATCCCAACTGGGCTCAGCCGCCCCTGCCCTTCCAAGCAGGCCACGACTTCTCCCGGTTCGACCGGCGACGCCATGCCGACCTGGCCAACCCCACATTGGTGCGCGCCCGGCAGGCCGGCCGCGCCCTCGCGGCTTCCAGGGGTTGGGGCCGCTGGGTCGCCAAGGACGTCGACCGCGCGCTGGTTGTGTTGCTGTCCAACCACACCGGCGACGAGAAGATCCGCTTCACCGAGCTGGCCCCCGCCTTACGCCACCACGGTTTGACGATCGAACGGACCGTCGACGTCCTCACCGACCTGGACCTGTTCCACGACGACAAAACACCCGCCTTCGACAGGTGGCTGGACCGCAAACTCGGACCCCTCACCCCCGGCATTCGACACGATGTCGAGGCGTGGCTACGTGTCCTGCACGAGGGTGGCCCACGGGTCCGGGCTCGCAACCCCGAAACCGCTGGCGGCTACCTCAACCACATCCGTCCGCTGCTGCTCGGTTGGTCGGATCGTTTCCGGCACCTCCGCGAAGTGACCCGCCAGGACGTCCTCGACGCCACCGACACCTTGCGCGGCAGCAACCGTCACATCACCCTCTGCGTCCTACGATCGCTGTTCCGCCACTGCAAGAAGACCGGCGCGATCTTCCGTGACCCCACCACTCGGATCCGACCCAACCGCGTCGAGCAGACCACGATTCTGCCGCTGCGGCCCGAGGACATCCACGAAGCGATCAACGCCGCAACTACCCCAGCCGACCGCCTCGCCGTCGTGCTAGCCACCGTCCACGCCGCCCGTTCCAAGGACATCCTCAGCCTCCGCCTCGACGACGTCGATATCGGCAACCGCCGGCTCGTCGTCGCCGGACGCGTCCGCCCGCTCGACGACCTCACCCGCCACGCCGTCCTCGACTGGCTCGATGTCCGCCGCAACCGATGGCCGCACACCGCCAACCTGCACCTGCTCATCAACCGCCTCACCGCCCTGAAATCCGGACCAGTCAGCAGGGTCTGGATCACCCGCGCCTTCTGGGGACTCACCGCCACCCTCGAACGACTCCACACCGACAGGCAACTCGAAGAAGCCCTCACCCACGGCCCCGACCCACTACATCTCACCGCCGTGTTTGGCATCCACGAAAACACCGCAATCCGTTACGCCGATGCCGCACGCCACATCCTCGAAACAGACGCCGAACGCCACCACCCCAGTTCACCCTGAACCCAACGCCCACCACGCACACCACCGCGACAGACCCCAGGGTTCCCGATGAAGAACCCTCAGTTCGCCTGAACCCACGGCGGAGG
>NZ_BAABAT010000144.1:0-3425 GCF_039537565.1 Dactylosporangium darangshiense | reverse complement strand
CGGCACAGCTCGTCCTGCTCTACGACGGCGCGACAGTGGCCGCACGGATGGACCGAGACCCAGCAGCCGCCGCAGTCGCACGCGGCATCGCGGCGGCCTTGGTGGACGCGGCGATCGCCGCCTGAGGACCCGCGCGGTGATCGTCGCGGATGGGCGGCACCGAAGAGGCTTGGGGCGGGTGCTATACAGAGGGCAGACTTTCTTTGGTAGGTGGTGGTTCGTGGTGGAAACGGGCAGGATTCTGCGGTTCGACGAGGTTCGTGGTTACGGGTTCATCGCGCCGAACGCGGGTGGCGAGGACGTCTTCGTCCACGCCAACGACTTCGGCGAGCAACGCCATCTCGTGCACCCCGGCATGCGGGTCGAGTACGAGGTCGAGGAGGGCGAGCGCGGCCTGAAGGTCGCGACCGTGCACATCCTCGATGTCCCGGCGCGCCGTGAGCACGTTGGGGCCGCCGCTTCCCCGTTCTCCAGCGGGTCCGCGCCGTCGAGCGGCCCGGCCGGGGACGACGACGGCCTGTGCGACGTGCTGTCCAGCCGGGAGTTCACCGCCGAGGTCACCGAACTGCTGATCCAGCACGTGCCGACGCTGACCGGCAGCCAGATCGCCCAGGCCCGCCAGCACCTGGTCAGCTTCGCCCGCAGCCACGGCTGGCTGGAGAGCTGAGATGGCCATGAAGGTCCTGTTCATCGGCGGCAGCGGCATCATCAGCTCGGCCTGCGCGCGCCTCGCCGTCGAGCGCGGCGTCGACCAGCACGTGCTCAACCGCGGCGAGTCGCGGCTGTGGCCAATGCCCGAAGCCGCGACGATGCTGCGGGCCGACATCCGCGACGCTGACGGGGATTGTTCCTGCCACGGCGATACCCACCCCCAGCGCGTCGTGAGCCGTCGAACCCGGCCGTTGCCAGGCAGCATCAGTTTGCGGTCATCTCCGCGCACAGAAACCCGGCAAGTTCCTGGGCGATCGCGGTGACCACGACCCTCTTGTTGGTCTTGCGGGCGGCCAGCCGCCTGAACCGTGCGCACAGCCGCTGCTGCGCCGTCCATGACCGGGCGATGGTGGCCGCATCGGCGTGCCGCTGGCGGCCTTTGAGCTCGGCACCGACCGCGGCGTGGTGCTGATACGACCAGGCCGACTCGACCAGCTGGGTGCGCACTTAGCCGTTCCCGGCCTTGGTGATGTGCCCGCGGCGCACGGACTCCCCGGAGGAGTACTCGCTGGGCACCAGCCCGGTGAAGCCCATGAACGCCACCGCCGAGCCGAACCGCCGCCAGTCGAACACCTCCGAGGCGAGGGTCAGCCAACCGGATACGCCACACCCCGATAGCAGGCCAGCCGATGCGTCGCGGCCGCGAACGGCCCCGCAGCACCCACGGCGCCAGGCTGCCCTCCACCGCCGTCAGCTCGGCATCCCGGGCCGACACCACACCGCGGTAGTGCCCGAACGTGGCCCGCAATGCCGGGTCGTCGAACCGCTGCCCGGCCAGCCACTGCTCATAGCGGGCCGTCCACGGCGTGCGACCGTGATACACCCGGTCGTGGCGCAGCAGAAACTTGTCCAACCGCTGCCGGGCCCGCCGGCGGTCAACGCACCAATGCCGTGCGGGCCCGGCACAAATCCCGCACCGCCTCCTGCTCGGGTGTGGCAACCGCGATCGCCACCAACTCCCCGGACCGGTGCAACCGGGCCAGCCGGCGGGCATCGCGCTTGTCGGTCTTGACCCGATCGCCCGGCGACCGCGGAATCAACGACGGCGCCACCACATCACAGGCCACCCCGATCGAGCGCAACAGCCGGTACAACCCGAACCCGGTCGGACCCGCCTCGTAACACACCCGCAGCCGCGACCGATCGGCGAACCGATCAACCAGCCGCCGCACCGACGCCTCATCGTGGGCAATGCGGTCCACCGCCGGCGACTCCCGCCCCGGCTCCAGAATCTCCACCACGACCTGGCTCTTCGCCACGTCCAACCCAAGATGGATCGGACCGTCCAACTGCGTCATGCTGTCCACGCCCTCACCACCGGAGCCGGCCCACAACCCGAGCACGTCCTTGTCGCCCTCGAGAGTGACCCCGATCGCGGCGTAGAACGGCCGGTTCGCCACCTGCCCATCGCGGACCTTGATCACGATGGCGTCGATGAACACCGCCGCGTAGACGCCGTCGAGCGGCCGGTGGGACCACTCGGTCATCTCCTCCACGACCTTGTCGGTGATCCGGGAGATGGTCTCCTTCGACACCGACGCACCGTAGATCTCAGCGAAGTGCGCCGAGATCTCCCCGGTCGTCAAACCCTTGGCATACAACGACAGCACCACCTCGTCGACGCCGGACAGGCGTCGCTGACGCTTCTTGACGATCTGCGGGGTGAACGAGCCGGCCCGATCCCGGGGCACGTCGACCTGCACCGGTCCGGTGTTGTCCGTCAGCACAGTCTTGGACCGGGTGCCGTTACGGACGTTGCCCGCCCCGACGCCCGCCGGGTCGCGCTTGGCGTAGCCGAGATGCTCGGTCATCTCCTCGTTGAGCGCGGTCTCCAGCACCGTCTTCGTCAACTGCTTGAGCAACCCGTCCGGCCCGGTCAACGACAGGCCCTGCTCCTTGGCCAGCCGCACCAGCTCCGCTGCAGCCTGCTCCTCCGCTGACGGCTCAGGCCTTCTCTTCCTCGCGGTCACATCGTCCAGTGTCGCGGTCATCACGGGCACCTTCCTCGCCGGGCGTCACACCCGGCGGGTCAGGCCGGAAAACACCGTTAAATCCACAGTCCCTAACCGGTCTCAGGTTGGATTTTCGATGGAGACCCGGGGCTGGGGCTGAACCGTGCGCTGTCGGTGAACGTTGTGGCTCTGGTGGGGCCTGTTTGGGGCTATGCCGGGGTGGGTTCATGCGGGTCGGGATCGAAGGGTCACGACGCGGTGACCGAGGGCAGTGATCGAGGGGAGGTGCGGCAGATGTACGGGCGTTTCAGGGATGAGTCCACTCGCCGCCGTCCCGGTGGTGTTCTTGATCGCGGAAACCGTCGGCTGCTCCGCCGTCCGGCGTTCTGCCGTGCTCATGTTGGTGAACGTATTCGGGCGTGCCGCGGGGATGCGGAGGTGCGGAGTTGGCCGGTACCGCAGTCGTCGAGAACGCTGGGTGGTCCAGTTCGCGGTACGGGGCCGGGCGGGAGCGGTGGTTGCCGGTGTGCGGTGTCGTTTCTCGTGCAATGCGCGTCCAGCGGTTCGGGTGTGGTGCGGGTCCGGGGTTGGGGTCGTCGGGTTCGGTGGGTTGGTGTGAGTGTTTCGGGGCCGCGCCGGGTTGTTTCGGTGTGGCCTTTTGTTGTGTTTCCTGTTGAGCGTTTTGTCGGGTGTTTCGGTGTGTGTTTTGGTGTGGTTGGTTGGGGGGTGTGGTGCGGTGGGTTTGGAGATGCCGGATGATTT
>NZ_BAABAT010000143.1:0-3751 GCF_039537565.1 Dactylosporangium darangshiense | reverse complement strand
AGAAATCCTGAAGTAACGTCAGCCCAGCACCTCTCTTCAGTTGAACCAGCAGATGTCCAGGTCAGAGCCACGCAACAGATTCCACGGTGGACAGACCACACCAGGAACTCCCGGGTTGTTTCTTATGATCTACATGGCCACCCGCAAGCCGATCGGGGCGCTGCCCGACCGCACCGCTGCCACGTTCCCGCCTGGCTGGACGCGCATCCCAGCGTCCAGGTCATCTACGCGACCGCGGCGGCGCCCACGCCGAGGCAGCCGCCCGGGCCGCACCCAGGCGGTGCAGGCCACCGACCGCCGGCGCCTGCTGGAGAATCTCTCCGACCCGGCCGAGAGGCCGTCGCCGCGCACCGCCGTTGCCTGCGCTCTCCGACCCGCCAGAGGCTGCACCGCGACCGGTCGTCAGTGAGCCAGTGCCGAGCAAACGTGCCGAGCCGGTCCGGGCCTGGCGCGCTGGAGGCGAAGAGTTTCGCGGTGGTCTGCACACGATCTTGCAGGAAGTCCGGTGCGAAGGCTCCGCGCCACGCGGATGCGGCAGCGGGCTCAGGTGACGACCTCGGACGTGAACCGTCCGGAGATCTTCTGCGGAGTCTTGGCCGGACGCAGGTCGCGTTTGGCCTCGGTACTGATGTCCGATCGCGGTGACCGCCCCGGCAACAGCGATGTGATCGACAGCAGGTCGATGGGTCAGGCGCATCGACAGGCATCGTCTATTCGGGGTCAGGCTGCGGGTTCACGAACGTGACCAATGGTGGTCTCGCCTTGAGCTCCTCCGGTGCGGCGACAGGAAAGTCCGCGGGCACCGCTTGTGTTGCGGTGCACTCGCCGTTCGATGACACGAAATCTTGTGCAATTTGCGGTAAACCAAACCGCGAAGCTCGGCAACCTCTCTCCCGAGACAATCACCCCTCCTTAGGGAGGCTGCGATGCCCGCACAGCAGATCATGCGGCGCGCGGCCGGTGACAAAGGCACCAAGGGACGTGACCGAGTTGGAAGTCGCACGACTGCCGTTCTCCCACTAATGCGAACGGCGGCAACCAAGCCCTCTACACCGCTCGGCAGCACTACACCCCAACGGACTTCACTGATGGACGGACGCGCGAGCATCTGCCGGGTATCCCGGCTTGGCCTCAGCTGCCCGGCACCCACGCCCAGCCGCACTGCCGACAGCGCCCGGACAGGGGTGCGCCCGCAGCGCCGTGCCGCGTGCTCGGCGACGCCGCCGGTGTTTCTGGACCTGCTGCCCGAGCGTATGCGTGACGCCTGGTCGGTCGCGCCGCGACCGCACCAGCTTCGCATGAGGGTGACGGCGCAGAACGGCCGTCGTCGGCCTGACCGTGCTGCGGCGGGCGCGTCGCGTAAGCAGCGGACCATGCCGTGAGGCCCCCGACAGCATCGTTCGATGGCTCAGTCCCGCGCCGCGGCGAGCCGGGCCCGCCGCGGCGCATCTGCCGGGAGACCGCAATGTTGAGGGGCTTGCGGTCTCCCCTTCCTACTCGTGGACTCGTTCCTTGCTCAACGGTCGCCATGACGAAGCACTAGTGACATGAACTCCGGCACGACTGAACAGCGCCAGGCCTCGGTCTGAGGTTCCGCCGCAAAGGCTCCTTTTTAGAAAGGCGATCAAGAGCCGTGTCGGCCCAAGCGACCAATTCGCAGGAGAACCCGCTGGCGGGGTTTGGCCCGAACGAGTGGATCGTCGAGGACATGTATCAGCGGTACCTCGCCGACCCGGCCAGCGTGGACTCCGCGTGGCACGGCTTCTTCGCCGACTACAAGCCCACCCCGGACGGTACCTCCAGGGCACGACGCCAACCGCCGTGCCGCCCCAGCCCCATCTGATCGAACCGCATTCGCACCGTCACGGGCCGGCAGGCCCGTGCATCACCTGGGAGAATTCGTGAGCGACCCACACGCCAACTCCTTCGACGTCCTGATCCTGGGCGGGGGCAGCGGCGGCTACGCGGCCGCGTTCCGCGCGGCGCAGCTCGGCCTGTCCGTCGCGCTGGTCGAGAAGGACAAGCTCGGCGGCACGTGCCTGCACCGCGGCTGCATCCCGACCAAGGCGCTGCTGCACGCCGGTGAGGTGGCCGACGCGGCCCGCGAGGCCGACCAGTTCGGCATCCAGGCGTCGTTCAACGGCGTCGACATGAAGGCTGTCAACGCCTACAAGGACGGCGTGGTCACCAAGCTGTACAAGGGCCTGCAGGGGCTGGCCAAGGCGCGCAAGGTGCAGCTCATCGAGGGCGAGGGGCGGCTGGTCGCGCCGGACGCCGTCGAGGTCGCCGGCACGCGGTACACCGCGAAGAGCATCGTGCTGGCCACCGGCTCCTACTCCAAGACGCTGCCCGGGCTGGTCGTCGACGGCGAGCGGGTCATCACCAGCGAGCACGCGCTGGGCCTCGACCACGTGCCGGCCTCGGCGATCGTCCTGGGCGGCGGTGTGATCGGCTGCGAGTTCGCCAGCGCCTGGAAGTCCTTCGGCGTCGACGTGACCATCGTCGAGGCGCTGCCCCGGCTGCTGGCGGTCGAGGACGAGGCCAGCTCCAAGGCGCTCGAGCGGGCCTTCCGCAAGCGGGGCGTCAAGTTCAAGGTCGGCAAGCCGTTCGAGGGCGTCGAGCGCTCCGACTCCGGCGTGAAGGTGACGATCCAGGGCGGCGAGACGATCGAGGCCGAGCTGCTGCTCGTGGCCGTCGGGCGCGGGCCGACCACCGCCGGCCTCGGCTACGAGGAGCAGGGCGTGAAGATGGAGCGCGGGTTCGTCCTCACCGACGAGCGGCTGCGCACCTCGGTGCCCGGCGTCTACGCGGTCGGCGACATCGTCCCCGGGGTACAGCTGGCGCACCGAGGCTTTCAGCAGGGCATCTTCGTCGCCGAGGAGATCGCCGGGCAGAACCCGCAGGTGTTCGAGGAGTCCGGCATCCCGCGCGTGACCTACTCCGAGCCGGAGGTCGCCTCGGTCGGGCTCAACGAGTCCAAGGCCCGCGAGATCCACGGCGACGACAAGATCGAGACCCTGCAGTACGACCTCACCGGCAATGGCAAGAGCCAGATCCTGCGGACCGCGGGCTTCGTGAAGCTCATTCGCGTCAAGGACGGCCCGGTCGTCGGTGTCCACATGGTGGGAGCGCGCGTGAGCGAGCTCATCGGCGAGGCCCAGCTGATTTACAACTGGGAAGCGTTCCCGGGCGATGTCGCCCCGCTGGTGCACATGCACCCCACGCAGAACGAGGCTCTCGGCGAGGCGCATCTCGCGCTGGCCGGCAAGCCGCTGCACGTCCACTGAGTCAACTGGCAACCGACCGCCACCACAAGCAAAGTACGAGGAGTCGTTTCACATGCCGGTATCGGTCACCATGCCCCGGTTGGGCGAGAGCGTCACCGAGGGCACAGTCACCCGCTGGTTGAAGCAGGAGGGCGACCGCGTCGAGGCGGACGAGCCGCTGCTGGAGGTTTCCACCGACAAGGTCGACACCGAGATCCCGTCCCCGGCGGCCGGCGTGCTGACGCGCATCGTCGTGCAGGAGGACGAGACCGTCGAGGTCGGGGCCGAGCTGGCCGTCATCGGCGTCGCCGGCGGCGCGCCGAAGGCCGCCGCCGCGCCGGCACCGCAGCCCAAGGCCGAGCCGCAGCCGCAGCCCAAGGCCGCCGCGCCGGCGCCTGCCCCGGCGCCCGCGCCCGCTCCGGCCCCGCAGCCGAAGGCCGAGCCGGAGCCGCAGCCCGCGGCCGCCGCGCCGGTTTCGGCCGGCC
>NZ_BAABAT010000142.1:0-3890 GCF_039537565.1 Dactylosporangium darangshiense | reverse complement strand
AGCTGGACCTCGAAGGTCGAGCGGTGATGGCGATGGCCCGGCGGGGACCAGGGGTGCACCCGAACCCTCCCACTCAGCGATCAAACGGGCGACTCGGATACAGGGATGGTGCACCAGTGAGCGGTGACGTCATCGACTCGACCTGATCCGTGGCTGCCTCCGAGATCGGCGTCCTCCGGGTTCCGGTTCCCGCCGCAGGTGATCGTCGTCGCCGTGCGCTGGTATCTACGCTTCAACCTCTCGTATCGCGACGTTGAGGAGCTGCTGGTCGAACGCGGCGTGGAGGTCGATCACGTCACCGTGTACCGATGGGCGCAGCGGTTCACGCCGTTGCTGGCCGACGCTGCCCGGTTCTGCCGGCACTCGCCGGGAGACAGGTGGCACGTGGACGACACCTACGTCAAGGTCAACGGAGTCTGGCGCTACGTGTACCGGGCGGTCGACCAGTACGGCCAGGTCATCGATGTGCTGGTCTCGGCGCGCCGGGACGCCGACGCGGCGCGGAGGTTCTTCCGCCGGGTGCTGTCCACGTTGAAGGTCAAGCCCACCGAGGTGGTCACCGATGCCGCCGCGGTCTACCCCACCGTCCTGGACGAGCTGATCCCGTCGGCGTGGCACCACGTCGAGCAGCACGCCAACAATCCGATCGAGGCTGATCACAGCCAACTGAAACACCGGTTGAGACCGATGCGCGGCCTACGGACGGATCAGACGGCACAGGTCATCATCGCCGGCCACGCGTTCATGCAGAACCTCCGCCGCAGCCACTACGAACTCGCCGTTGACGCCCCGCCGGCTACGCGAGTCGCCGCCGCGTTCACCGAACTCGCCCGGGCGATCTGACTATTTAGCGGACCCGACACGGGTTTGACGCGTCGGGTGATCCCACAACGCAACGGCGCCCGCAGAGGAGCCTGCTCTCGTTGGCCGCCTTGTTGCGCACCTCGAGGGCAGCGACAGTCGACGTCGGGCACTTTCTGTATGCGTCAGAAGCAGTTGCGCTGTCGAAAATGGCGATGATCCGTGCCCCGGCGCGGCGGTCATCGCAGTCGACAATATCGGGAAGGGCTGCCTGCCCGGCAACTGTCTGGGTGGGACTCTCATCCAGACACTGGCTGACCTTGTAATCGTCGCCCGAAGTGGCACTCGACGTGCCCCTGACCAGCAGGGCGCCACCGATACAGAACACGAGGAACAGGAGCCCGGCTATGCTGAGGACGATGGCGAGAATCGTGCCGGTGTTGTTTCTGGGCGGCGGTGCCGGCGTCATGAAGTAGTGCAGGCCCGACGGCGCGGCGAGCGGATGAGCCGCGGTGTGGAACGCGGGATATTGAGTGGGTGGCCGTGCGTTCGCCGATCTCGGAGGGTATGGCGTCGGTGCTCCCGCCGGATATGTGTCGGAAGCCCATCGTGCAAGGGTGCCGGGTTGGTAGGCCAAGACGGTGGAACCGCAGGATGGGCTGCTCGGCATTCGGTTCCGGCATGAACATTCCTTTGTTCGAACGAACTGCACTTGCACGCTACAGGAGCGCACAGCGACACACACTCCCCTTCTCGTCGGAATGAGGGGCAGTTCCTGCGTGATTCTCTTTGCCCGGTTAGATAGTGAAATTGCTAGCCTTGTGGGCGGATGACCGGTGAACGCCGACTACTGATGATCTTCAGGCTCCTACGCCGGCAGCAGGATCGCCGGGATAGCCCGAAACCGCACTGCCGATCCAACGAAGAACCGTTGACATGACCAGCGCGCGGCCCGGTCATTGGCTGGATTCCGAGACTGGCTTGTCTTTCGGACAACGTCGCCTTCGGTTGGACGAGGACACACTCAATCGCTCCGAAACAGACGAGCACCCGCGGAGCGCCTCAGATCCACAGTGGACAGTCAGCGTCAGCGTTTTGACTGCTCAACGGCCATGTTGACCGGCATGGATGGCGTATTCCTGAGGGTTAAAAGTCCGAAGTGGACGATCAACTAGCTCAAGTTCAAGCATAGCAACAAAAAGTCCGTGAAGGACGCGGCGCCTCCGAAGTAGTCCGGCTACCTCCGCGCTGGTCAGCGGGCTCGGATATCCGCAGATGCCGACGCCCGCCTCGGAGGGGACGTGCAAGTTCCGGAGCCGTACGGCTCCGTCCGTGCCAGGTAGCGAACATCCGAGCAACCAGCGAGCAACCGATCATATGGAGGCCGTGTCCGCCGGGGCTCCGTAGTCTCGCCTACATCCGGATCTGTCGAGACGAGACACTACGGTGAGTTACGGCCTTGCCGGTAGGGGTGCTTGACCAATTCACTCATCCGCCGATGTCAGTGCTCCTGATCGTGGGGCAGTCCGGTTCGAGGAGCAGGATTCGAGAACCTGCCGGCTGCGCCGGCCGGAACGGTGACCGGGTGATTCTCGGTGTTGTTGGCATACTCCGTGAGGTGAGCGATGATCCCGGCGAGGAAGCGCGGTGCGTCACGGGCGGGCTGGCCGACGTCGAACAGCGAGGGCGGCCCGGCGGAGGGCCCGGCTACAGCGATGACTGGCTCGCCAAGATCGGGGCACTCGATCCATCGGATTTCGTCGCCCTGCCAGCCGATGAAGTAGACGACCAACCGATGCCGATCGCGAAGCTTGCGGCACACCTCGTCGACGCCACCGATGGGGTCCGCTGGCGGTACGTAGGCAGGTGCGTCGGGAATTACTGGAGCGAGCCAGCCGACGTCCGGAACCGGCTGCTTGTCGATCCGCCGGCGTCGACCGGTGACCCGCGGTGGGATGTGTTCGTGGCGGCGCTGGCTGACCTGCTCTCCTCCAAGGACGGCCATCCTTGCCCGGTGTGGGCGGAGCATGCATCACTGCCGGAGCCGTGGTGGATGTTCGACACGCCGGACGGGCGGGCCGCCGCCGAGCAGTACACCCCAGACGAGTTTCGGCGGCGCGGCGTGATGGTGTCGGGTGAGGAGTTCGATGTCGCGTGACGATGAGGCGCTTTCGGTGGCGGGGTGTGCCTCGCTTGACGATCTAAGCGCCTCACAGCGCGCAAACCGCTTGATCGGCTGCACGCACATGCCGCCGTTGGTGCGCGGCGGCGGGCGAATGCCCGTCACAGCGGGTGACGAGCTCAGCAAGGTCGACGGCTTCCGGTCCTGCCAAATAGCGCGCGTGTATTGAAAGGTCTCACCGGAGGTTCGGCGTGATGAGGTGCTGGGTAGAAACAAGCTGGCTGGTGGCGATCTGGAGGTCCGTGCCAGCGGGCGACGCTCGGCGCTGGTGGAATCTGAAAGACACGGCTGAGCTCGATGGCATCGTAGAGTCGGCACCGGCGGTCCGCCTCGGAAAGGTCGCCACGTGCGGCTGCGAGCCGGAGCCAGCCAGTCCGGCGCGGCGGGTTGCCGATCTGCTGTTCCTGCGGGGAACCCTTCCTGAGCAGTTCGCCGACGAGGAGGTCGACGCGTACGTGTTGCCGCTGCTGAACGAAGAGCTGCGCGACGCGCTGTTGGACGCCTTCCAGCCGGGCGACAACGATCTCCCCACCTTGGGTGCGGGCGACCGCGAGGAGATCACAATCTTCCTCGACAAACACATGGGCGCACGTGTGCTGACCACATCACGAGGCGAGGTCATCGAAGCCCGCCTCGACCATCGGCGTTCTTGCTGACGTCCGACTCTGCCGCCGACCGCGAGCGCAAGGTCGGCGAACTCCGTCACGCCGCGTAACGAGCGTCCGGCGCCGGCCGGTGCGCTGAACTGCCGATGTCCGTGCACCTGATCTTGCTCATGGCCCTTGCTCAACGGCATATCCAGCATCCCGTCGACCGAGCCGAGTTGGTGCCTGGTCGTGTCGATGAGCCCCGTCTGCCGGATCATGCAAACCGGTCCACGGCGTGATATCACTGCTGCTCATGAACA
>NZ_BAABAT010000141.1:0-3895 GCF_039537565.1 Dactylosporangium darangshiense | reverse complement strand
ATGTGGTGGATCGGTGGGGTGGTCAGGTGCCGGTTGGGGTGCCGGGTGAGTTGTGGATTGGTGGTGCTGGTGTCGCGCGGGGTTATTACGGGCGGCCGGGGTTGACGGCGGAACGCTTTGTTGCGGATCCGTTTGCTGGTGATGGTGGGCGGTTGTATCGGACTGGGGATGTGGTGGTGTGGCGGCCGGATGGGCGGCTTGAGTTTGTGGGTCGGGCTGATGCGCAGGTGAAGGTGCGTGGGTTCCGGATCGAGCCGGCGGAGATCGAGGCTGTGTTGCGTGACTGTGCGGGGGTTGCTGCCGCGGTGGTGGTGGCGGTTGATGGGCGGCTGGTGGCGTATGTGGTGCCGGATGGTGAGGCTGTGTTGTCGGTGGTGGGGTTGCGGGGTGTGGTGCGGGAGCGGTTGCCGGAGTACATGGTGCCGGCGGTGTTTGTGGAGTTGGTGTCGTTGCCGTTGAACGCGAACGGGAAGGTGGATCGGGGAGCGTTGCCGGCGCCGGATGCGGGTCGGTTGGATCTGGATGACGAGTACGTGCCGGTGTCGTCGGTGACCGAGGAGCTGCTGGCGGGGGTTTGGGCGGAGTTGTTGGGGGTGGAGCGGGTCGGGGCGGTCGACAACTTCTTCGCTCTTGGTGGGCATTCGTTGTTGGCGACCCGGGTGGTGTCACGTATCCGGGCGGTCTTGGATGTTGAGGTGCCGGTGGCGGCGTTGTTCGACGCGCCGACCGTGGCCGGCCTCGCCGCCGTGATCGCCGACCTGACGCCGGGCGTGGTTGTGCCGCCGATCGTGCCCGTGGGCCGGGATGCGCCGCTGCCGTTGTCGTTTGCGCAGCAGCGGCTGTGGTTCCTGGCCCAGCTGGAGCCGGACTCGGCGGAGTACAACCTGCCGATGCCGATCCGGCTGGAGGGGGCCGTCGACGTCGACGTTCTCGCCGGTGTGCTCGGCGCATTGGTGGCAAGGCACGAGGTGTTGCGGACGCGGCTGGTGGCCGGTGTGGACGGCGTGCCGTATCAGGCGATCGATCCGGCGCCGGAGCGGTTCGAGCTGCCGGTCGTGGATGTGTCCGGGGCGCCGGGCGGGGTCGAGGCGTGGCTGGACGCGGATGCGGCGGTGCCGTTCGACCTGGCGGCTGGGCCGTTGTTCCGGGCGACGCTGCTGCGGGTGGCGTCGGACGAGCATGTGCTGGCGTTGGCGATGCACCACGTCGTCGGCGACGAGTGGTCGGGGGAGATCCTGCGCCGGGAGTTCGACTCCCTGTACGCCACGGCGGACCCCGGCCGGCTCCTGTCGCTTCCGGTGCAGTACGCGGACTTCGCCGTCTGGCAACGGCAGTGGCTGACCGGCGAGATCCTCGAGGGCCAGCGCGCGTACTGGCGGGAGACCCTGTCCGGTGCGCCGACGCTGGAGCTGCCGACCGACCGGCCGCGCCCGCCGGTCCGCTCGGCCGACGGGGCGTACATCGAGTTCGCGATCCCGGCGGAGGTCGCCGGCGGCCTGCGGGCGGTGTCCCGTACGGCCGGGGTGTCGATGTTCATGGCGGTGTTCGGGGCGTTCAACGTCCTGCTGAGCCGGTACTGCGGCCAGGACGACATCGTCGTGGGCACGCCGATCGCGAACCGCAACCGGGCCGAGATCGAGGGCCTGATCGGTTTCTTCGTCAACACGCTGGTGCTGCGCACCGACCTGTCGGGCGACCCGACGTTCGCCGAGCTGCTCGGGCGCGTCCGCACGGGGACCTTGGCGGCCTACGCGAACCAGGACGTGCCGTTCGAGCAGCTGGTCGACGACCTCGACGTGGACCGGGACCGGTCCCGCACGCCGCTGTTCCAGGTGCTGTTCAACTATGTGACCGACGGCGGCGCGGAGCCCGGCGCGAGCGAGCAGCCGCGGCCGATGCCGGTGAAGTTCGACCTGGCGGTGACGCTGGGCGAGGCCGGCGCCGGGCTGGCCGGGTCCGTGCACTACAGCACCGCGTTGTTCGACACCGATCGGATGCTTCGGCTGATCGGGCACTTCCAGCGGGTGCTCGCCGCCGTCGGCGCCGACGCCGGCGTGCGGCTGTCCGCGGTACCGATGCTGCGTGATGCGGACACGTCGGCCCTGGCGTCGTGGAACGACACGCACACCCCCGTGACGTGGCCGGGCGGGGTCCTGGAACAGTTCGCGGCGCAGGTGGCCGCCAACCCGGACGCGCCCGCGGTGGTCTGCGGCGCGGCCTCGCTGCGCTACGGCGAGCTCGACGCACGGGCGAACCGGCTGGCCGGGCACCTGACCGCGCTGGGCGTGCGGCCGGAGTCGGTGGTGGGCGTATGCCTGCCGCGCGGGCTCGACCTGGCGGTGGCGCTGCTGGCGGTGTGGAAGGCCGGCGGGGCGTACCTCCCGCTGGACCCGGACTATCCGCCGCAGCGGCTCGCCGAGCTGGTCGCCGACAGCGGCGCCCGGGTGGTGATCGCCGGCGCCCCGTTCCCCGCCACCGCCGCCGCGCTCGTGCGCCTGGACGATCCCGCGACCCGCGAGGCGATCGAGGAGCGGCCGGCGACCCGGACGGCGGCGCCCGCGGCGCCCGCGCAACTGGCGTACGTGATCTACACGTCCGGGTCGACCGGCCGGCCCAAGGCGGTGTTCTCCGAGCACCGCGGGCTGGTCAACCGGGTGTGGTGGATGCAGCAGCGGTACCACCTGAGCCGCGGCGAAAGGATCCTGCACAAGACGCCGATCACCTTCGACGTGTCCGTCTGGGAGCTGGTGTGGCCCCTGACGGTCGGCGGGTGCATGGTGATGGCCGAGCCCGGCCGGCAGGGCGACGTCGACTACCTGGTGGGCCTCGTCGAGCGGTCCCGGGTCAACGTGATGCATTTCGTGCCCTCGCTGTTCCACGAGTTCGTGCGGCACGCCTGGGCGGCCCCGATGCGGTCGCTGCGGCTGGTGGTGTGCAGCGGCGAGGCGTTGTCGGGCGCGGACGTGGCGGAGTTCTACGCCCGCCACGATGACGCTGTGGTGGAGAACCTCTACGGCCCGACCGAGGCTTCGATCGACGTGTCGTACTGGCGGTGCGCGCGCCCGGGCGACGCCGCGGCGGCGGTGCCGATCGGCGCGCCCCTGTCGAACATCCGGCTCCGGGTGCTCGACCGCTTCCTCCAGCCGGCTCCGGCCGGGGTGGCCGGGGAGCTGTACATCGGCGGCACGGGCCTGGCCCGCGGCTACGGCGGACGGCCCGAGCTGACCGCCGAGCGGTTCGTCGCCGACGCGGCGGCCGGGGACGGCAGCCGGCTGTACCGCACCGGCGACCTGGCGTCGTGGCGGCCCGACGGGCAGGTGATGTACCTGGGCCGCGCGGACACCCAGCTGAAGGTGCGCGGGTTCCGCATCGAGCCCGGCGAGATCGAGGCCGCGCTGGTGGCGCACCCGGGCGTGGCCGCGGCGGCCGTGGTCGCCGACGGGCAGGACGCCGGCCGGCGTCTGGTCGCTTATCTGGTACCGGCGCAAGCCGAGGACGGCCTGCCGGCGCTCGAGGCGTTGCGGGACTGGGTCGGCGCGCGGCTGCCGCAGTACATGGTGCCGGCGATGTTCGTCGAGTTGGCGGCCCTGCCGCTCAGCCGCAACGGCAAGCTCGACCGCAAGGCGTTGCCGGCGCCCGATGCCGCGCGGATGGGGCCGGGCACAGGTTACGTGCCGCCGCGGTCGGCGGTCGAGGAGGTGTTGGCCGGGCTCTGGGAGCAGCTGCTGGGCGTCGAGCGGGTGGGCGTGTTCGACAGCTTCTTCGCGTTGGGTGGGCATTCGTTGTTGGCGACGCAGGTGGTGTCGCGGGTGCGGGCGGTGTTCGGGGTTGAGGTGCCGGTGGCGGCGTTGTTCGATGCGCCGACGGTGGCGGGTCTGGCTGGGGTGGTTGCGGC
>NZ_BAABAT010000140.1:0-3917 GCF_039537565.1 Dactylosporangium darangshiense | reverse complement strand
TGAGGCTGTGTTGTCGGTGGTGGGGTTGCGGGGGGTGGTGCGGGAGCGGTTGCCGGAGTACATGGTGCCGGCGGTGTTTGTGGAGTTGGTGTCGTTGCCGTTGAACGCGAACGGGAAGGTGGATCGGGGGGCGTTGCCGGCGCCGGATGCGTCGCGGTTGGCGTTGGATGACGAGTACGTGCCGGTGTCGTCGGTGACCGAGGAGCTGCTGGCGGGGGTGTGGGCGGAGATTCTGGGGGTGGAGCGGGTCGGGGCCGTCGACAACTTCTTCGCCCTTGGTGGGCATTCGTTGTTGGCGACGCGGGTGGTGTCACGTATCCGGGCGGTCTTGGATGTTGAGGTGCCGGTGGCGGCGTTGTTCGACGCGCCGACCGTGGCCGGCCTCGCCGCCGTGATCGCGGGGCTGTCGCCGGCCGCGGCGATGTCGCCGATTGTGCCGGTGGACCGCGAGGCGCCGCTGCCGTTGTCGTTTGCGCAGCAGCGGCTGTGGTTCCTGGCCCAGCTGGATCCCGGCTCGGCCGCCTACAACATGCCGATGGCGATCCGCCTCGACGGCGCCGCCGACGCGGCGGCGTTGGCGGCGGCGCTGGGCGGCCTGGTGGCGCGGCACGAGGTGCTGCGGACGCGGCTCGTCGCCGGCGAGGACGGCGTGCCGTACCAGGTGATCGACCCGGCGCCGGAGCGTTTCGAGCTGCCGGTCGTGGACATGTCCGGGAAGCCGGACCCGGCGGCGGCGGCCGAGGCGTGGCTGGCCGCGGATGCGGTGCTGCCGTTCGACCTGGCGGCCGGGCCGCTGTTCCGGGCGACGCTGCTGCGGCTCGGGGCGGACGAGCAGGTGCTGGCGCTGGCGATGCACCACGTCGTCGGCGACGAGTGGTCGGCCGGCATCCTCCAGCGCGAGTTGGAGGCGTTGTACGCGGGCGCGGAGCTGCCCGCGTTGCTGGTGCAGTACGCGGACTTCGCGGTGTGGCAGCGCCAGTGGCTGACCGGCGACGTGCTCGACGGCCAGCTGAACTTCTGGCGGGCCGCCCTGGCCGGGGCGCCGGCGCTGGAGCTGCCGACCGACCGGCCGCGCCCGCCGGTCCGGTCCTCCGACGGCGCGGTGATCGAGTTCCAGGTTCCCCCGGGCGTAGTGGAGCGGCTGCGGGCGGTCGCCCGCGAAGCGGGTGCCTCGACGTTCATGACGATGCTGAGCGCGTTCTCGGTGGTGCTGGGCCAGTACTCGGGCCAGGACGACATCGTCGTGGGCACGCCGATCGCGAACCGCACCCGGGCCGAGGCCGAAAGCCTGATCGGGTTCTTCGTCAACACGCTCGTGCTGCGCACGGACCTGTCCGGTGATCCGACGTTCGCGGAGCTGCTGGGCCGGGTGCGGGAGCGGACCCTGGCCGCGTACGCGCACCAGGACCTGCCGTTCGAGCAGCTCGTCGACGCCCTGGACGTGGAACGGGACCTGTCACGCACGCCGCTGTTCCAGGCGATGTTCAACTACAAGCCCGGCGACGGCGTCTCGGAGCCGCGGGCGATGCCGGCGAAGTTCGACCTTTCGATGTCGCTCGGCGAGGGCGGGGCGGGGTCGCTGCGGTACAGCACGGTGCTGTTCGACGCCGAGCGGATGGTACGGCTGGTCGGGCACTTCGTGGAGCTGCTCTCGGCCGCGGCGGCGGACCCGGATCGCCGGCTGTCGCGGTTGCCGGTGCTGACGCACGACGAGCGGCGGCAGCTCGAACGCTGGAACGATACGGCGGCCGCGGTGCCGGCGGTAGGCGGTGTGCACGAGCTGATCGGCGAGCGCGTCGCGGCGGATCCGCACGCGGTGGCGGTGCGGTGCGGCGATGTCGTGCTGACGTATGGCGAGTTGTGGCGGCGTTCGGAGCTGTTGGCGCGGCAGCTGCGTGCGCTCGGGGTGGGTCCGGAGTCGGTGGTCGGTTTGTGCCTGGACCGTGGGGTGGAGTTCGTGGTCGCGATCCTGGCTGTGTGGCGGGCGGGCGGCGCATACCTGCCGCTGGACCCCGGATATCCGGTGGAGCGGTTGGCGTTCATGGTCGCCGACGGTGGCGCGTCGGTGGTGCTGGGTGAGCGGGCGGTGGCGGCGGAGCTGGCGTCTGCCGGTGTGGCGGTGACGTGGTTGGAGGACGTGCCGTTGGACGGCACGGATGTGGTGGCGCTGCCGGCGGTGGTGGGGGATCAGGCGGCGTATGTGATCTATACGTCGGGGTCGACGGGTGTGCCGAAGGGTGTGGTGGTTGCGCATCGTGGGTTGCTGAATTTGGCGGTGCAGCTGGGTCCGGTGTTCGGGGTGGTGCCTGGCCGTGTTGCGTTGCAGTTCGCGGCGTTCGGGTTCGACGCGGCGGTGATGGATGTGGCGGTGGTGCTGTCCGGCGGCGGGTCGCTGGTGATCGCTTCGGGGGTGCAGCGGTCGGAGCCGGCGCAGTTGGCGGCGTTGATCCGGGCGCAGCGGGTCGAGGTGGCCAGTGTGGTGCCGTCGTTGCTGTCCCAGCTGGATCCGGACGAGGTTGCCGGGGTGGGTACGTGGGTGGTGGGTTCGGAGCGGGTCGGTGCGGATCTGGTGGGGGCGTGGGCGGGTCGGTCGCGGATGTTCAATGCCTACGGTCCGACTGAGGTGTCGGTGCTGGCGACGACGATGCCGTGTGGTGTGGGGGAGGTCGGTGATCCGCCGATCGGTGGTCCGTTGGGCAATGTGCGGGTGTTTGTGGTGGACGGGTTGTTGCGTCCGGTGCCGGTTGGGGTGCCTGGTGAGTTGTTGATCGGTGGGGCGGGTCTGGCTCGTGGGTATGCGGGGCGGGCGGAGCTGACCGCGGAGCGGTTCATCGCCGACCCGTTCACGGGCGACGGCGGCCGGTTGTACCGGTCCGGCGACGTGGTGCGGTGGCGGGCCGACGGCCGGCTGGAGTTCGTCGGCCGCGCGGACACGCAGGTGAAGGTGCGCGGCTTCCGGGTCGAGCCGGGCGAGATCGAGGCGGTGTTGCGGGAGCATCCGGCGGTTGGGGATGCGGTTGTGGTTGCGGATGGTGATGAGGCGGATCGGCGGTTGGTGGCGTATGTGGTGCCGGCGGATGCCGGTGTTGGTGTGCCTGGGGTTGAGGTCTTGCGGGGCTGGGTTGGAGCGCGGTTGCCGGAGTTCATGGTGCCGGCGGTGTTTGTGGACGTGGTGGCGTTCCCGTTGAACCCGAACGGCAAGGTGGATCGGGCCGCGTTGCCGGACGTTGATGGTTCGCGCTTGGGGCTGGATGGGGTGTTTGTTGCTCCGGTGGGTCCGGTGCAGGAGGTGTTGGCTGGGATGTGGGCTGGGTTGTTGGGTGTGGAGCGGGTTGGTGCTACTGACAATTTCTTTGCCCTTGGTGGGCATTCGTTGTTGGCGACGCAGGTGGTGTCGCGGGTGCGGTCGGTGTTTGGGGTGGAGGTGCCGTTGGAGGTGTTGTTTGATACGCCGACGGTGGCGGATGTGGCGGCGGCGGTTGCGGCGGCGGTGCCGGGTGTGGTGGCGCCGGTGGTGGTGCCGGTGGATCGGGGTGTGCGGTTGCCGTTGTCGTTCGCGCAGCAGCGGTTGTGGTTCCTGGCGCAGCTGGAGCCGGATTCGGTGGAGTACGTCGTGCCGATGGCGGTGCGGCTCGACGGTGTGGTGGACGTGCCGGGGCTGGCGGCCGCGTTGGCGGCGCTGGTGGCGCGGCACGAGGTGCTGCGGACGCGGCTGGTGGCCGGCGAGGACGGCCTGCCCTATCAGGTGATCGATCCGGCGGGGCCGTTCGATCTGCCGGTCGTGGATGTATCCGGGGAGCCGGATCCGGCGGCGGCGATGCAGGCGTGGCTGGCCGCGGACGCCGCGGTGCCGTTCGATCTGGCGACGGGGCCGCTGTTGCGGGCGACGTTGCTGCGGGTGGCGGCGGATGGGCATG
>NZ_BAABAT010000139.1:0-4281 GCF_039537565.1 Dactylosporangium darangshiense | reverse complement strand
CCCCACGTGAGGAAGTAGCGCTCGCCACCGTCGGCAAGCGTCACCTTGACCGCGATCACATCGTCCACGAAGGGCAGCATGCCTTCAGAGCGTTGACACACACAACCAAGATTCACTGCGCGCTCATGCCGCTGTCCGAGCGCGGTGTTCGCCGCCGCGCCCGTCACCATCGGTAACGGCTTCTGCCTAGTTCGAGCATCCGACTCTGCCGAAGAGCGAGCGTTGGGTGGGCTGGCGAATCAAGCAGCCCGGATGTCGAGCAGTTCGGGCGATGGAAGTACTGAGCAGACCATTGGGCGAGGAGACGATGATCGTCATCGGTGAACGATCCACGACGGCGGATCGTCACGAAGCGAGGGTCTCGAACCTTCGGGAGGATCATGACTTGTACTGCGTTCGACGCGCGTCGGCGCCACTGAGTGCGGTGTCTTCTGGCTACCAGTCAGCCGTTTGGCGCAGGGAGCGGTCCAATGTGTTCATCAGCTGGGCGACACGATTGCTGCCGCTCGCCGTGAGCGGGTAGCAGTCGAGCACGTCGATGAGCACCGGCGTCGCACGCCGTCCCGACCGTTCCAGCAAAGGCATCCCGATCGCAGGGTCACCGCCGGCCTCGATCTCTGCGATGCGCGCTGCGTCCGCGGCGGCTCGCAGGATGTGGCCGACCTGGTGGCCTTGGCGATGGGTGCAGGTATGCGGCCGATCGATAGTGCGCGCCGGCTCGGGAGGTGTGGTGCAGCCCGGTTGGTGGGGTGAGTCGTAGCGGTGGGTTGCATGCATGCGGCGGGGCCATCGCACGTTGGCGCAGCGGACGTCGGTGGGGCAGCGGATCGCGGCCGGCACTCCTAGCCTGGTTCCGTGAAGAAGACAGCCGTGCTGTTGGTGTCGGTGGTGGTCGCGGTCGTCGGGCTGGCCGCCTGTACCCGCCCGGCCAACCCGGATCCCGCGCTGGAGCCGTTCGTGATGGAGACCATCGGCGGGGAGGTGGCGTCCTACGACCGGCTGGTCGGCGCGTGGCATTCGACGGAGTACGGCGAGCCGTTCGTCGAGGTCTCGATCCGTGAAGGTTGGAGCATTCATCTCCGCGGGCGGTGTACCGGATCGGGCAAACTCAAGGCGCACGTGACCGCCGGAAGCCTGTCCTTCTCGGATGCCTGGACCTGCGACGGGCAGTGGCAGTTCCTGATGATGTTCTTCCCGGCCAATGAGACGATGGTCGGCCGCATTTACCTCGGCCCCTTCACCGTGGCCCTCGACCGCGCGGACACCATCACCTCGTGGGACGTCGAGGCCTACTCGACGGAGCCGACCCCATCGCTCGGCCCGAGCCTCTCGCCATACCCGCCCCCGTCTCGGCTGCGCGCCTGATACGCCACGCTGACCGCGCAACCAGCACCCGAACCTGGCCTGCAACAGCCAAGCAACGGCTGAGGCTCAGTGCCGCCTTAATGACGTGCACGCTCATGCCGCGATCCGCTCGTTACGAAACGTCACGGCGAGATGGTTGGCCAGTTTTCCTGACATGCCGAAGAGCGGATAGGCGCGTGGGTACCTGTCGGTAGAGAATCCGGATCATGCTACGGAGGCGCAAGCGCTCAAAGCCGGAGGCGGCCTCGACGCCTGGCGAGCCGATCATCTCGCCGCAGAGGATCGCCATCGATCACATCATGGCGCCGCTGCGGACCAACATGCCCAACGCCGGAGACTTCAGCTTCGAGGCGATCAAGGCGTTGGAGAACCCAGTGCCGATGATCGTGACGAACGGCGGGGAGTCGCTGCTGGAGCTGTGGCTCGAGCCCTTTGGTCAGGACTACTGGCTCCTGCCTGGAGAAACCGTCACGGTCACGTCCTACGGAAGCTGGAACGACCACCCGTTCGAAACCCTCCACGAAACCAATCGGTTGACGGTCTGGGCCACCTCATGGTTCGCCACAGTCTGTGACGGCAACGGCGACGAGGTCCCTGGCGGGCGCAACCGACCGCCGGAAGCCAACGCATGACCGCGACAGTGCTGCACTGATCTCCCGCCGACCGCGAGCGCAAGGTCGGCGAACTCCGTCACGCCGCGTGACGAGCGTCCGGCGCCAGCCGGTGCGCTGAACTGCCGGGAAGCGGATACGTGATCACATTGCGCGTCGGGACACTCTTGAGCAAGGATCGAGCTCATGATCTACGGAAAGGGCGCCCTGCGCCTCGCAGCGTGAACAGCCTGGCGCCGGCGGTGTCGCCGGACGGCTGGGGGTGGTTGGAAGCGGGCATCGTCTCGGGCGATCTGCTGGTCCCTGGTAATCATGCGCGGTCTTGGATGTTCGGCACGGTCCAGGCCGACTCGGACGGGTCGACGACCCATCGTCTGCTGGCATTTACGACCGATGGCCGCGCATTGGTGCGCCTGACGGTTTTTGAGTTGCTGGCCCAGTTGTGTTTCCGGCATTCCGAGTGGCCTGTGGTGGCATTTGCCGCCGAGTCGGCCTTGTGTGACGCGAACCTGGCGGTGCGGCGTACCGCGGCGGCGTTGCTGGTGCACACCGGCGAACCCGATCGGGCCATGGCGGCGTTGAACGCCTCGACCGATCCGGTCGTCCGGATCGCCCTCCTGCACGCCGTACTCCGGCGCAAGATCCCGGGGCATCAAGCGACCCTCGAACGCCTGCGGTCGGATCCGGTTCCGGCCGTTCGGCTGTTGGCCAACATCGCGGTGTTGAGCAGGGAAGACTCGGCGGCCTGGCCGGCGTTGGACGCCGCGATCCGGGCCGATCTCAAAGCCTCCATCGGTGTCCTGAACGCGCCGGAATCCCGTTTTGCGGAGACTGCGGGTGAGCTCTGGGCTCGGGCGATGATCGGTCTCGACCGGGAGCAGGACTGCTGTGCCTGGGCGGAACGGCTGGCGAACCCGGCCGAGAGCCCGCAGGTCAGGCTCGAAGGCGTACGGATAGCGGTTGCGGCGATGCGTGCGTGGCGTGCCGCGCCCGGCCGGGTGGCGCCGATACTGACCGGTCTGCTCGGGGAGGAGCCTGCTGAGGTGGGGTCGACGGCGCTCAGAGCGTTGGCGTTGTCGTTGACCGCGTCCCGGCTGCGCGCCGACGATCTCGCGGCGGTGATGGACGACCCTGAGCTCGGCGCGGTGGCCGCCACCGCGCTGGGCTGTGTCGGCGACCACCGCGCGGTGCCGCATCTGGTACGGCTGATGCTCTCCGACAGTGACGAGCCCCGGCTGGCGGAGGCGTTCCGGGCGGTTGCTCGGGCAGGCGCTGACCCGCAGGCGCCGGTGGCCGCTGCCCGGCAGATCCTGGCGGCGCTGCCGGCTTCCTGCTCGCCGGAACTGCCGATGCGCGTGCTGGCCGCGTTCGGTCCGGCTGCGGCTGCAGCCGTGCCGGAGCTCATCGCCAGGCTCGAGGGAGCCGAGAACGACACTCCGGATTGGGCGTTCTACGTCCTGGGACAGATCGGTCCCGCCGCCGCAGCTGCGGCCCCGGAGCTGCGGGACTACCCGACGCAAGGCGCGACGTCCGCCCTTCTCAATGTGACGTCGGACCGGGCCGTGGCCGAACGGTATCTTGCCGGACGTCCGGAAGAACTTCGCCGTGACCGCTTTGCATCGCAGCTGCTGACCTGGCTCGCCGAGCACGGCGGGCTCACCGTCCGCCAGCACAAGCAACTGCGGAGTCTGTTCAGGGTTCCCGGATTCGAGCAGGTGGAATCGGCCGGCGCACTGTGGCTGCACGAAGGTCCCGCAGTCGCCGACGAACTGCTGGCGGTCCTGCCGAAGTACCTGTCCGACGACCTGCACGGGCCCAAGGTGCTGCGGGTGTTCACCGCGATGGGGTCACATGCCCGGCCGATACTCGACCGGCTGGATCGGTTCATAGCCTTGCGGCGTCGAGCGGGGCTCAATATCGGCGATGACGACGCCGAGATACGCGCGGACGAGATGTTGCTCGCCGCGACCATCGCCGCCCGCGAGCGAATCGCCGGATCACTTCCGCACGAGGAGGGTCCAGTCACCGAATGGGCATACTCTTCTGCCGCGATCCGCGCGCTACAGACCGTGATGGCCCAGCTGGCGGCCCGGCGCACGGATCTGCCGAGAAGCGGATGTTGCCGGGTTGGTGAGGTGACGCTCGGAGGGTGTACGACGCCGTGCAATCAACTCTTTTGAGGCCCTCCTGACTGATCCGTGGGCCAGTTGGTGGTCATCTGGGGAGTACGGGGCGGTATCCGCTGAGGCTGAGCATGGCGAGGGCGATGATGGCTTCGGCAGAGTGGAATCCGAAGGCTCTGCGA
>NZ_BAABAT010000138.1:0-4608 GCF_039537565.1 Dactylosporangium darangshiense | reverse complement strand
CGCCGGGGCGGCCGTCGCGCTGCTGACGGCGAGCTACGCCGTCTGGGTCCTGCTCGACACCATCCGCACCGCCGGCACCCTTTGGTGAGATCCTAGGCCGCGCTGATCCACGAGACAGGCCCTAGTCCGGTCAGGGCGCTGACGATGTAAGGGGGAAGGGAACGGCTTCACGGTCGTGCAGATCGCCGCGGCCGGCGTGCTGATTGGGCTGGCCAGATCCAACCTGCGAGGCCTCAGATCGACCCGAACGACGACTTGGTGGTTGGGGGGCGTCATGCTTTGCTGCCCGACTGTAGACGCTGGTGGTTCCCTTGCCGGCGATTCGGCCCCGCATGACCCTGTCCAACAGCGGCTGCAGCACATGTTGCCTGGGTGGTGGGAGCCCGCCGATCTGGTTCTGGTGCTGCTGCTGGTGAGCAGCCTGCTGCTCGCGCTGGTGCTGTTGGCGCTTCCACCGGCGACAAAATTCTTCAGCGTATCCGCTCTGGCCGGCTCACCGTCGATGCGGTGAGCCATGTTGATCGTGTGCGCCAAGGCTGCCTCTGAGCCGGCTACATACGCGCACATCGGCAGATGAGTGTGTTCCACCTCGACGTCCCGACGCCCGCACCGGTTCATACTGTCGTCGTCGTCGTCGCCAGTCGACCACAGCGAGACGAACTCCCATGCCGCGGACCTGACACCTGCACGGCCACTGCACCCCATCGGGGCGACCTCGAACGGTCAGCCCGCTATCGCGAGCGTATGTGCCACCGACACGACCCCGTACCACACATCCACCGAGCGGGGAGCAAAGCGGGAGCAACACGGTGCGCCCAACAGCGCTGAATCGCACTGAACCGCTCCCTCCTACCCCCTACCGCTCCCCCGTCTCGGCAGGTCGTTGCGTTGCCGCAGGTGAGCGACGGTGCAGCGTCATGGTTCACACCGAAGAGGTCACTGGTTCGATCCCAGTATCGCCCACCCATACAATACGGACATTTTGATTGCCATGAAGTCACAGCTCGATGAGCTGGGACTTCGTCAAGTCCGTGGCGACGATAGATGCCCATGTGGGAGCAATGTCCGATTCGCCCGGCGCGAACCCCGGCGCGGGTGCTGTTGCATTCGCCGATCAGGGCCGTGTCGAGCCTGTGCGGCCAACGTCAGATCGCAGCGGCGAGTTCGCTGATCGCCGTGGCGATACGCAACCCGCGCGGGGCATCAATGGCAAGCTCGTAGTGCCCACGTCGCAGATGCTCGCCGAAGAGGTCGACGCCCACAAGATCAAGCGCGCACTCACCGGCAGATCCGCACGGCGAGCAACTGCTGGGCCATCACGCTACGTAGAGCGCGGATCGCGGCAGATGTGCGCACCACGGGCGAGTCGGCGCAGCCGCGGCGACATTGCACCAAACGTTGGTGTGCGGACAGGAACCGGTCTGTCAGCGTTCGACGCGTCGGAAGTCGCTTCGAAAGACGCCATACTGGGCGGGTGTTACCCAGCAGCTAAAACGCTGGCCGACCAGGTCGGCTGCGTCGATCTCAAGCTGCATCGCCAAGTCGGCAGCATCGGTCCGGTAGACCTTTGAAGGATTCGCGGCTGCTTGGAAGTTCGCGGTTGCTCCGCGCACGCCAACGACCGTGTACTCAATCCGTCGGCCGGTTTCGGAGGCCACGCCATCAAGCCCCTGATGTGCGTGCCTGCCCTCCATTGGCTGGCCACAGATACCGCACGTGGGCACATCGGCAGGGGCGACCACGGCGTGGACCGTACCTCTGCGCCATCGCCGCTGCAAGCCTCGAACAGCCCAAGGGGCTGTCGACTTACGCGGCCTCTCTCTGCCGCCGGATCCGATCCCGGCTCGCGGAGCTACTCATCCGCCAAGGGCTGCCCGAGGAGGCCGTCGCGGTGATGCGCCCGTGAGCACCAGACAGGATGGCGGAACCTATGGTGCCGGAACCATGCAGCGCACGCACATCGGCAGATCCGCACGCCGAGCAGCTGCTGTCCATCACGCTGCGTAGAGCGCGGATCGCGGCATGAGCGCGCACCCGACCATGGCGTGCACCGAGCACCCGCGCACGATCGTCGCAGCACCTCGTACGGTCGCCACAGCGATCGTCGGGCCGGCTGCGGATAAGGATCAGGTTGCATCGACGACACCGTCGCTGGTGTAGCGTTCGCCGTCGTCGCCGACGACGTTCGCCTCGAGGTCTGCGGCAATCGCGACGAGCCCGGGAATGTAGTCGGTGTAGACGCCGGTCACGGTGACCTCCCCGTTGCGCCACGACAAGCTGCTGCGGTCCTCGTATCCGGCAGGCCAGTCGTAGACCGCCTCACGTCCGACATCTTTCCACTCGATCCACCCTGCGTGCTGCATGGCCGGGTGGCCGCTGGCGTAAGCATTCCACTCCTGGCGGCCAATCGGCTCGCCGTCCGCGTCGAGCCAATGCTCCGCGCGGGTGATATGCAGGTTGTACCCCACGTCCGTCCTCCTCGGCCACACGACCGGCCGCTGGCACGCTAGCCGACTCGATCATCTCCCGACGTTCTCATCGGCGTGCACCAAGGCAAGCAAAGCGAGATCCGCGGCTACTTCTTTAATTGGATCTACGACCCGTGCCCGGCCAGGCTGGGTCGAGGTAGCCGGTGGGATCGCTCTCTTTTGCGGCTGTCCACCTGAGTCTGGGGTGTGACTCTCATCTGGCATGTGCCCGCCGGCTACCGCCCGGGGAGTGGCTCGAGAGGGGTCTGTACAGCTCAAAGTAGCTTTGCCCTCCCTGTTCGGCATCCAGCAAGTGAGCAGCCACAGGGAGGTACCAGCACATGGGTCGTGTGGTGATCGGTATGGATCCGCACAAGCGGTCGGCCACGATCGAGGCCATCGACGAACGAGAGAAGATCTTGACGCAGGGCCGGTTCGGCACCGACACCGATGGCTACCAGCCGATGCTGACCGCTGGTCGTGTCTTTCCCGCCCGGATCTGGGCCATTGAAGGCTGCTACGGCATCGGCCGGCACATCGCCCAGCGGCTGGTCGCTGACGGCGAATCGGTGCTTGACGTGCCACCGAAACTGTCGGCCCGAGTTCGGGTGTTCGACACTGGCCAGGGCCGCAAGACCGACCCAGTCGACGCGCACAGCGTCGCAGTCGCCGGCCTGCGCAGCCGCGGCCTGCGCCCGGTCAGCCTGGACGATGCCACCGTCGTGGTGCGCCTGCTGGTCGACCGCCGCGACGAACTCGGCCGGGCCCGTACCGACCTCATCAGCCGCATCCACCAGCTGCTCCTGCAACTCATCCCGGGCGGGGCGAAGAAGTTCCTCACCCGCGGCCAGGCCAGCTATCTGCTGCGCACCACACCCCTGCCAGACGGCATCGTCGCCCGCACCCGCCACGACCTCGCCCGGGAACTCATCGAGGAACTCACCACGATCGACGCCAAGATCCGGGCAGCCGACAAGCAACTCCACCAGCTCGTCACCGAACACGGCAGCACCCTGACCGGGCTGCATGGCATCGGCCCGTCCGGCGCTGCCCGGCTGATCGGCGACATCGCTGACATTCGCCGGTTCCGTACTCCGGCGCATTTCGCCTCGTGGAACGGCACCGCCCCGCTCGAGGCATCCTCCGGCGACCAACGCCGCCACCGGCTCTCCCGCGCCGGCAACCGGCGTATCAACCGGACGCTGCACATCATGGCTATCGTCCAGCTCCGCCGTGACACACCCGGCCGCGCCTACTACCGGCGCCGCCTCGCCGAAGGCAAGACCACGATGGAAGCGCTCCGCGCGCTCAAACGCCACCTGTCCGACATCGTCTACAAGCAGATGCTGCACGACGCCAAGGCACGCGGAGCCGGTGAAACGGGTCCGGGAGGACACACGGGAGCGACTCTGCAATCCAGCGCGGACGGCCCGATCCCGACGGCCGCCTCTTCGGAGAAGTCACAACCCGGACCCGCCACCAAGAAGCCTAAAACAAAGTCGCCATGATCCCTTGGCCAAGAGGGGAACCAGATGCGGAAAGGTGATCAAGCGGGCAGCTACGAGCTTCGCCTGTTACGACTCTTCGGCGGCCGGACGGAGCTGGTTCCATTGCACGTCGAAGCAGACAAGTCCACGTTCGGCGGCCATCTGAGCACAGGCGGCGGAAACCTCGTCAGCCATGCTGTATCGCATCGCAAAGTAGATGATCGGGCCTTGAGCGTTGTTCATCAGGGGCGCGTCGGACCACGGACTCGAGTCATCGATGTCGCGTGGGTCACCCATCTCGTACCACCTGTCGCCGATTTTTGAAATTTGACCCCTTTTGGGTTCGGGAATTTTGACCCCTCCCGGCCGGTCAGTTGTGGTTGGTGCGGTTGTCTTTGGTGAGGAGTTCGCGGCGTTGGCGGGTGCGGTAGGAGTCGCCGGTGAGGGTGAGGACTTCGGCGTGGTGGACGAGTCGGTCGATCATGGCGGCGGCGACGACGTCGTCGGAGAAGGTTTCGCCCCATCGATCTGGGGCTGGCTCATGTTCGCTGGGGCATGGTTGCGCCTTGTGCCTGGCCAGAAGCGATCCCGTCTGATCTATTGATCCTTCAGGGGGTTGGTCGATATGTTAGGCGCCGCCTTACTGAGTTAGG
>NZ_BAABAT010000137.1:0-4757 GCF_039537565.1 Dactylosporangium darangshiense | reverse complement strand
TTCTTCGACCTCGGCGGACACTCCCTCCTCGCCACCCAAGCCATCACACGAACCCGCACCCACCTCAACATCGACCTGCCCCTCGCCACCCTCTTCGACCACCCCACCATCCACGACCTCGCCCACACCATCGACACCACCACCAACCCGGCCAGCCCGCCCATCACACCCGCCGACCGGACCCAGCCACTACCCCTGTCCTTTGCACAGCAACGGTTGTGGTTCCTGCACCAGCTCGAACCGGATTCGATCGAGTTCAACAACCCGACGGTGATGCATTTCCGGGGCGACGTCGACGCCGCCGCGCTGGCGAGCGCGTTGACGGCCATCGTCGAACGGCACGAGACCCTGCGGACCCGGCTCGTGAGTGGACCGGACGGCGTGCCGTACCAGGTCGTCGACCCGCCGGCGCCGTTCCCGCTGCGGTTGGCGGACGTGTCCGCGGAGGTCGACCCGCGTCCGGCCCTCGACCGGCTGCTCGCCGAGAACGTCGAGGTCCCGTTCGACCTGGCCGCCGAGGCGCCGCTGCGGGGCAGCCTGGTGCGGGTCTCGGCCGACCTGCACGTGCTGGCGCTCTGCGTGCACCACATCGCCTACGACGAGTGGTCGGCCGAGATCTTCCACGACGAGCTCACGACGCTGTACTCGACGTATCGCGCCGGGGCGCCGAACCCGTTGCCCCCGCTCCCGATCCAGTACGCCGACTACGCCGCCTGGCAACGCCACTGGCTCGCCGGCAAGGTCCTGGACACCCAGCTCGACTACTGGCGGACCCAGCTCGCCGACCCGCCGGTCCTCGACCTGCCCACCGACCGGCCCCGACCGGCCGTGCGCTCCACCACCGGCGCCGTCGTCGGCTTTACCGTCCCCAACGAGGTGGCCGCAGGATTGCGGGAACTGTCGCGGCGCCACGGCGTCACCATGTTCATGACCCTGGCCGCCGCCTACGCAGTGGTACTCGGCCGCAACACCGGCCAGACCGACCTGCTCATCGGCACACCGATCGCCAACCGCGGCCAAGCCGAAACCGAAGCGCTGATCGGGTTCTTCGTCAACACCCTCGTCCTGCGCACCCGCCTGAACGACGACCCCACCTTCACCGAACTCCTCGCCCAGGTCCGCACCACCGCCCTCGACGCCTACGCCCACCAGGACGTCCCCTTCGAACAACTCGTCGACGCCCTGGTCCAGGACCGCGATCGCTCCCGCACCCCGCTGGTCCAGACGCTGCTCAACTACCTGGTCGCCGACCAGACCTCTGAGCGCACAAGCCTGCCCGACCGCGAAGACGTGGTGGCGAAGTTCGATCTGCGGTTGATGCTGGTGGAGTCGACGGCCGGGTTGGCCGGCGGGTTCGAGTACGCGACGGCATTGTTCGACCGATTGCGGATCGAGCGACTGATCGAGCACCTGCTGCAGGTACTGGATGCGGCGGTAGCCAATCCGGATCAGCCGGTGTCGCGGTTGGCGGTGCTGTCGGCGGCTGAGCCGGAGTTGCTGGCCGGGTGGAACGCTACCGACGCGGTGCTACCGGCGCTCAACGGAGTCCACGCACTGTTCGAGGCCCAAGCCACCCGGTCCCCCGACACCGCCGCCGTGGTAACCGACGACGGGCTGGTCGTGACGTATGCGCAGCTGAACACGCAGGCCGATCAGCTCGCCGGGCAGCTGACCGGGCTGGGGGTGGGCGCCGAGACCGTGGTCGGACTATGCCTGGACCACGGTGTCGACACGATCACCGCGATCCTGGCGGTATGGAAGGCCGGCGGCGCCTACCTACCGCTCGACCCGACCCATCCGATCGAGCGACTGGCCTACATGCTCGCCGACAGCGGCACCGCCGTACTCGTCACCACCAACGCCCTACTCGACGACCTGCCCGCCGGACGGCTCCCAACCGTCATCCTCGACAACCCGACAACCACCACCATCCCCAACGGACAACCACGGGTCCACCCCAGCCAGGCCGCCTACATCATCTACACCTCCGGATCGACCGGCCGACCCAAAGGCGTCATCGCCACCCACCACAGCCTGATCAACTACACCCTGGCCATCCCGAACCGGACCGGGACCGGGCGGCCCGGCGGCCGCTACGCCCTGCTACAGCCCGCCACCACCGACTTCGGCAACACCATCATCCTGGCCGCGCTCAGCACCGGCGGCAGCCTCCACCTACCCGACCCGGACCGGACCACCGACCCCGGCTACCTCGCCACCTTCCTACACACCCACCACATCGACTACCTCAAGATCGTCCCGTCCCACCTCGCCGCCCTCACCACCGACCACCCACTCCCCGAACTGCTGCCCGGCGACACCCTCATCCTCGGCGGGGAACGCACCCCCACCACCCTCGCCGCAGACCTCGAAAACCTCCCGGTCCAGCTGATCAACCACTACGGCCCCACCGAAACCACCATCGGGGTCAGCACCCACACCGGCTCCCACACCGGCGCCACCATCGGCCGGCCCATCGCCAACACCCGCGCCCACATCCTCGACCGGCACCTCAACCCCGTCCCGATCGGCACCACCGGCGAACTCCACATCGCCGGGGCCGGCATTACCCGCGGCTACCTGCACCAACCGGCCCGCACCGCCGAACGGTTCATCCCCAACCCGTTTGCCGGCGACGGCAGCCGCCTCTACCGCACCGGCGACCTCGCCTACCACCGCCCCGACGGCCAACTCGAATACCTCGGCCGCACCGACCACCAGATCAAAATCCGCGGCCACCGCATCGAACCCGCCGAAATCCAAACCGCCCTCACCACCCACCCCGCCATCACCACCGCCATCGTCACCGAACACGACCAGCAGCTCACCGCATACCTGATCGCCGCCGACGGCATGCCGCCCGCCGACGAACTCCGCGCGCACCTGCACCGCACCCTGCCCGAGCACATGATCCCCACCCACTACATCGAGCTGACACAGCTGCCCCTCACCGCCAACGGCAAGCTCGACCGCACCGCCCTCCCCGCCCCCGACACCGCCCGGCCCGAACTCACCACCACCTACCAACCGCCCACCACCCCCACCGAAGAGCTCCTCGCCCACATCTGGGCCGAACTGCTGCACCTCGACGAGATCGGGGTCAGCGACAACTTCTTCGACCTCGGTGGGCACTCGCTGCTGGCCACCCAGGTCATCACCCGCATCCGCACCACGTTCAACGTCGACCTGCCCCTCGCCGTCCTCTTCGACGAACCCACGATCGGCGCTGCCGCCCGCCACATCGATGCCGCCGCCCGCAGCGGCGCGACGGCCACCAGCGCGCCGATCACCGTCGCCGACCGTGGCGCCGAGCTGCCGCTGTCCTTTGCGCAGCAGCGACTCTGGTTCGTGGCGCAGCTCGATCCGGAGTCGACGGAGTACAACAACCCGACCGCGATCTCGTTCAACGGGTCGATCGACGTCACCGCGCTCACCGACGCGCTGAGCGCCATCGTCGAGCGGCACGAGGTGCTGCGGACCCGGCTCGTCGTCGACGCCGACGGCGTTCCCCATCAGGTTATCGACCCGCCCGGCCCGTTCCGCTTGTCTACTGTGGACGTTTCTGACCAAGCCGATCCGCAGCGGGCCTGCCGGGATCTGGTCGGGCGGGACGCCGCCGTCCCGTTCGACCTCGCCGCGGGGCCGCTCATCCGGGCCACGCTCGTCCGGCTGGCCGACGAACACCACGTGCTGGCGCTGTGCCTGCACCATGTCGTGTCCGACGAGTGGTCGGCCAAGATCTTCGATCGGGAGCTGTCGGAGCTGTACCACAGCTACCGCGCCGGGCTGGCCTCGCCGCTGGCGCCGCTGCCGGTGCAGTACGCGGACTACGCCGTCTGGCAGCGCAACTGGCTCACCGGTGCGGTACTGGACGCGCAGCTCGACTTCTGGCGTACGCAGCTGGCCGACCCGCCGGTGCTGGAGCTGCCCACCGACCGGCCGCATCCGCCGGTGCGCGACACCGCCGGCGCGGCCCTGGACTTCGCCGTCCCGGCCGAGCTGGCCGCGGCGCTGCGGGCGCTGTCCCGCCGCAACGGGGTCACGACGTTCATGACCCTGGTCGCCGCCTATACGGCGTTGCTGCACCGGTACACGGGCCAGGACGACCTGCTCATCGGCACCCCGATCGCCAACCGCACGCAGGCCGGCACGGAGCCGCTGATCGGGTTCTTCGTCAACACCCTCGTGCTTCGGGCGCGCCTCGACGGCGACCCGACCTTCGCCGAGGTTCTCGCCCGGACCAGGGCCACGGCCCTGGACGCCTACGGCCACCAGGATCTGCCGTTCGAGCGGCTCGTCGACGAGCTGGTCCGGGACCGGGACCGCTCGCGTACCCCGCTCATCCAGACGCTGTTCAACTACTTCACCCCGGACGAGACGCCGGCGCAGCTCCAGGCGCCCTCCGCCGACGCGCCGCCGCGGGAAGGGGTTGTCGCACCGTTCGACCTTCGGCTGATCTTCGCGGAGACCCGCGACGGGTTGATTGGCGCCATCGAGTATCCGACCGCCCTGTTCGACCACGCCACGATCCAGCGGATGGCGGCCCACCTGCTGCTGCTGCTCGAGTCGATCGCGGCCGATCCGGACCGGCCGATCTCGCAGCTCGATGTGCTGACCCCGGCCGAGCGGACCCAACTCGAGGCGTGGAACGCCACCGACGCCGCCGTCCCCGCCCAACCGGTCCACACCCTCATCGCCGCACACGCCCACACCAACCCCGACCGACCCGCCGTGCACTCCGGCGAACACACCCACAC
>NZ_BAABAT010000136.1:0-4779 GCF_039537565.1 Dactylosporangium darangshiense | reverse complement strand
CCCTGACGGTGCCCTCTCGAACTGGACGATAGAAGCCTGAAGAACCTCTATCTTTCCAGCTCGCGGGGGCATCATCGCATCCGGGCCCTCGTGCTCACATCAATCCCATCGGTGGATCAGGGCTAAGCCGGCGATGCGCACAGATGTCAAGGACTTCGACTTCTACTTTCCTTGGGGTCGCGCTGAATAACTCATCCGCGGCGACGAATGGAGCGTCGCGGTTGTGGTCGTGCCGTCCGCGATGCGCACCCCCTTGCCGCGCAGCACCGAGGAATGCCGCCAGACCTGCGACCCGTTCCGGGGCCGGGTGAGCCGGTGGTCGCAGCGGTCGTTGCACTGTCGCACGCGGGGTCGTCGGCGGAACGACACGCCACTCGGAGTCTCGCCAGGTAGCGGCCGACATCCGGCGTGCGCACGTTGCCCGCAGGCCCGTCAGCGCGCCCGCTCACCTTGTCCGGGTGATTGCCGGGGCCGTCCGCGATGTTCTGCTGTGCCGAGTGGTGGTCGGCGACCCAGCAATATGCCGGGCGGCCCTGCAATGCCGGCCACCAGGCTGACGGCACCGACGAACGGGGAGCACCATGCCGCGCAGGACGATGACCGTACGCCCGCCCGAGGCCTCGTCCAGCGGCAGCGCCGTGGTGCCCGCCGGGCCAAGCCGCCCTCGGCGGCGGAGAAGGCTGTCGGCACTGCGGCCCGCGGAAGCGACGAGTGAACCACGCACCGCCATCATCCTGCCAAGGTGGCTCATCGTGCCCGGAGCAGCCCTGTTCGCAGCGTCGATGGCGATGTTCCTCGGGTTGGCGCGCGTGCTGGGACTGAACCCGTACGACCTCACGGTATATCTGCTCGGCGGCGGCGCGTACCGCCACGGCCAGCCCGTTTACGACCAGGTGATGCACAGTGGGTTCGGGAACGGATACTTCACCTATCCCCCGGTAACGCTCCTCATTTTCGGCCCGTTGTCGTACCTGTCCGTTTCGACGGCACATGCGATCATGCTCGCCGTCGCCGTCGTTTCAGTGCTCGGGATCATCTTCCTCTCCCTGCGCATGATCGGCTGTCGACCGGGGCCCGGTCTGGTCGGCGCGACGCTGGGAATCGCGGGAGCGGCGCTGTGGCTTCAGCCCGTTTACGACACCCTCATACAGGGACAGATCAACCTCATCCTCGTGCTCATGGTGCTCGCCGACGTCGCATTCGACGGGCGGCGCCGATGGCCGACCGGTGTGCTCATCGGTGCCGCGGCCGCGATGAAGCTCGTGCCGGGGATCTTCATCCTCTACCTCCTGCTCACCCGCAGGTATCGGGCTGCCGTCACCGGCGCTGCCACGTGGGCCGCGTTGACCGGACTCGGCTTCGTCGCGGCCCGGGCCGACTCCGTCCAGTTCTGGCTCCGCGGAACGTTTTCGGACTCGGCGCGGGTCGCCAGCCCGGCCACCCCAGGGTCGGTCTACAACCAGTCGATCCACGGCATCGCCGTCCGGCTGGTGGGCCAGGAGGCCGGTGACATCCTGTGGTACGTGGTCGCCGCGCTCGTCGTGGCCGGTGGTCTGGCCGTGGCCGTCGTCGCCGATCGCGTTGAGGGACGCCTCGCCGGCGTGCTCATGTGCGCCCTGACCGGGCTGCTGGCGTCTCCCCTGACCTGGCACGAGCACTGGGTCTGGATCGTGCCCGTGCTGATCTGGCTCGGGGACGTCGCTCGCCGGCTCAACCGGACGGCACCGGCCCTCGCCGGCGCGCTGCCGTCCCTGCCTGCTCTGCCGTTCCTGATGTGGCCGGTGCCGACCGGGGTACCCAACCAGGTCGGACCGGCGTCGATTCTCAGCCCGGCCCGGCACATGTGGGAAAACGAGGGCAACCACAAGCCGGTGGTGTTCCTGGCGGGCACCGCCTATGTCGCGGTGGGACTGGCGGTCCTGCTGGCAACAGCCTCCGCATTACGCCGGGCTCCTCGCATCCGGCCGCTCACGACGCCCGTCCCAGCCCCGAGAAGCGCCTAGCCTGAATCCCCCATCCAAGAAGGGCCGTTGTTCGTGTTCGTCTTCGTTGCGGTGACCGCCGCGTTCCTCGTGACACTGGTGCTCGGCGCTGTCGGACTCGGGCAGGTGGAGCCGCTCGACGCCGTTGCCGGGCTGCTCGACCGCGTCGCCGTTGTCGTCGCATCGACCTGGCTGACCGCCCTCGCGATCCGCTCCCTGCGAAGCGTGTAGAAAAAGCGGCTTCAGCGGCGCTGCGGATCGCGCAGGAACTTGACGAGGCCGGAGACGCCGACGCCGAGGCCCATCGGGATGAAGACGCCACCGATGATGTACGCGCCGAGCCGCGCGTCCGGCGGCACCGAGTCCTGGAACGCGGCCTTGAGGAGCAAGGCGATGCCGAGGCCGGCGAAGCCGACGGCCCACAGCAACTGGCCCGTGCCGGGCTCGGCTAGGCCCTGCCGGCTGATGGCGAGCCCGCCGACCCAGGCGAGGAGGCCGCCGATGAGCAGCAGGGTCCACCAGATGGTGTCGTCGGGGCAGGTGCGGGTGCTGATGTACGGGCCGCCCGACGAACAGCTGCCGGTGTCGAGCATCCGGTCCAGCCCGAACCAGAGCGCGACGATACCGGCCAGGCCGACGACGACGCTCAGCGCATCACGGACGCTCCCTCGCATGGGGCAAGGGTTGCACGCCGGTGCGGCGCGGCGCACTGCCCGATAGGCGACTACACGGCGGTCGAGGCGCGCGGGACGAGGCGGCACGGAACCGCCCGCAGGCCCCGCGCCGCGTCGCCGTTGATGGCGGACAGCAGCAGCTCCGCGGCGGTGCGGCCGATGCCCTCGAGGTCCATGTCGATGCTCGTCAGCTGGGGGCGGCAGGCCTCGACCATGACGTCCCAGTTGTCGAAGCCGACGAGGGCGACGTCGCCGGGGATGGCGCGGCCGGCCTCGCGCAGCGCCTCGGCGACGCCGCGGGCGATCTGGTCGCTGCCGCAGAAGACGGCGTCGACCTCGGCGCCGGTGGACAGCAGGATGCCGGTGGCCTGGCGGCCCCACGCCTCCGTCCATTCGCCGAACAGGGTCGTGGCCGGCTGCAGGCCCTCGGCGGCGAGGGTCTCGGCGCAGGCGACGGCCCGCACCCGGGCGGAGTGGTGGTGCTCGGGGCCGGTGATGTGTGCGATGCGGCGCCGGCCGATGGCCAGCAGGTGCCGCACTGCGCGGCGGGCGCCGTCGGCCTCGTCGGGCACGACCGAGCAGTCGGCCGGGTTGGACGAGCTGATGAACGCGTAGACGACCGGCACGGGCAGCTCGGCGGCGATCGGCAGCCGGGCCTGGGTGCGCCGGCCCGTGACGATGATGCCGTCGACCTTCCGGCTCAGCAGGGTGCGCAGGTAGTACTGCTCGCGGATCGGGTCGTCGCGGGCGTCGGCGAGCAGGACCGAGACCTGGCCCGCGCCGAGGGCGTCCTCGGCGCCGATCATGAGCGGGATGCTGAACCGGCCGATGCTGTCAGTGGTGATCATGCCGACGGTGTAGGTGCGGCCGGCCTGCAGGCCGCGCGCGGCGGCGTTGGCGACGAAGCCGAGCTGCTCTGCGGCCTGCTGCACCCGCAACCTGGTCTCGGCGCGCAGCGAGCCGCGGCCGTTGAGCGCCTTGGAGGCGGTCCCGGTCGAGACCCCGGCTAAGGCCGCCACCTCACTGATCGTGGCCGGCCGGACGATGTTGCTCAGAGCATCCTCCAACCCCGCGGAAGAGTTTCCTAGTTTCCTTGCCGTGTGACTGTAACGTCGCCTTGACAGGCGTACAAGCCCGCTTTTAGCGTCAAGGCAATCGTTTTCCGGGCCTTTCCTAATCAGGCCCGGGAGCGGGACACCCCACCCCCTTGACCGAGGAAACCGCCATGACAGTTTCCACCCTCCGGGCCGCGGCCGTCGTCGTCGTGTCCGCCTGCCTGGCCGCCGGCTGCTCCACCTCCGGCGGCACCGACTCCGGCTCGACCGGCTCCGCCGGCGGCGGCACCTACACCGTCTGGGACCCTTACCCGCAGTTCGACGACAGCGCCGCCTGGGTCAAGCTCCTGCAGCAGTGCGGCACCGACGCGGGCGTCACCGTCAAGCGCACCGCCTACGACACCAGCGACCTGACCAACAAGGCGCTGCTCGCGGCGCAGCAGAGCAACTCACCCGACGTGCTCATCGTGGACAATCCGGTGGTGTCCACGCTCGCCGACGCGGGCGTGCTCACCACCACCGAAGTGATGAAGGTCGACACCACGGCGGTCTCGCCGAACCTGCTCGCCGCCGGCCAGATCGGCGGCAAGACCTACGGCATCCCGATCGGCGCGAACACCCTGGCCCTGTACTACAACAAGGCCGTCCTGACCGCCGCCGGCGTCGACCCGGCCGCCGTCAAGGACTGGGCGTCGCTGACCACCGCCCTGGGCAAGGTCAAGGCGACCGGCAAGAAGGGCATCACCTTCTCGGCCATCGGCACCGAGGAGGGCAGCTTCCAGTTCCTGCCGTGGTTCTGGGGCTCCGGCGCCAACCTCACCAAGCTCGACTCGGCCGAGGGCGTCTCCGCGCTGCAACTGTGGACCGACTGGCTGAAGAACGGCTACGCGCCCAACTCGGTCATCAACAACACCCAGACCACCAGCTGGCAGGAGTTCGCCACCGGCCAGTTCGCGTTCGCCGAGAACGGCACCTGGCAGCTGGGCAACGCCAAGAAGGCCGGCTTCGAGTACGGCATCATCCCGATCCCGTCGAAGACCGGCGGCACCGCGCCCGCCCCGACCGGCG
>NZ_BAABAT010000135.1:0-4855 GCF_039537565.1 Dactylosporangium darangshiense | reverse complement strand
TGAGGACCACATGTGGGGCGGCGTCGTGCAGCAGCGCGTCGATGCGGCCGTCTGGGTGGTGCACGTCGATGGGTAGGTAGGCGGCGCCGGTTTTGAGCACACCGAGCATGGCGATGACGAGGTCGGCTGAGCGGGGGATCCGGACCGCGACCACTGTCCCAGGGTCGGCCCCGATCAGTGACCGGGCGACCCGGTTCGCGGACGCGTTCAGCTGGGCGTAGGTGAGGCTCTGCTGGCCGTCGACGACGGCGACCTCGTCCGGGCGGGTGGCCGCTTGGGCCTCGAACACCTCCACGATCGACACAGCACGCGTCGGCGCATCGGTGTCGTTGCACTCGGCCAGCCACGCCTGCTGCGCGGCGTTCAACACGGGCAGCTGGGATACCGGCATATCTACGTCGGCGGCCGCCCCGGCCAGCAGCACCGCGAAGTGGGCGGCCCAATCCGCTACCGTCGCCTCGTCGAACAGGGCCGTGCTGTATTGCAGGGCCGCGGTCAGCGTTTCCCCGCCGGCATCCAGGACGGTCAGGGTCAGATCCCACTTCGCCGGCAGCACCCCACTCGGGTCACCGGTCGTCATGTAGGTGAAGACGGTGTCGATGAGAGGAGTGCGGGATCGGTCGCGGTGGTGGACGAGTTCGTCGACGAGTTGTTCGAAGGGCAGGTCTTGGTGGGCGTAGCCGTTCAGGGCGGTGGTCCGGGTGCGGGCCAGCAGTTCTGCGAAGGTGGGGTCGTCGTCGAGTTGGGTGCGTAGGACGAGGGTGTTGATGAAGAACCCGATCAGCCCCTCGGTCTCCGCCCGGCCACGCCCAGCAACCGGGGTGCCGATCAGGATGTCGTCCTGGCCGGTGTGCCGGGCCAGGAACACCGCGTAGGCGGCGGTCAACGTCATGAACATGGTGGTGCCGTGCTGCCGGGACAGTTCCCGCAGCCGGGCCGTCACGTCGGCCGGGATCGTGAACTCGACCAGGCCACCAGCCGCCGACCGCACCGCCGGACGAGGCCGATCCGTCGGCAACTCCAGGACCGGCGGGTCCGCCAATTGCGCCCGCCAATACGCCAACTGGGCGTCCAACACCGGCCCAGCCAGCCACTGACGCTGCCACACCGCGTAATCCGCGTACTGGATCGGCAGCGGCGGCAGTGACGCGTCGGTGAGCAAGGCGGTCAGTTCCCGGCGCAGAATCCCCGCCGACCACGCGTCAGAGATCACATGGTGCATCGTCAACACCAGGCGGCTACCACCCCCGGCCGGCCGTACCAACGTCGCACGCAACAACGGGCCCGCCGCGAGGTCGAACGGTCCGCCTTCCTCGGGCATCGGCGAAACCTTCAGCGGTACCCGTGCGGGCGGATCGACGACCTGATACGGCGTCCCGTCCGCGCCGGTCACCAGGCGGGTGCGCAGCACCTCGTGCCGCTCCACGAGGGCGGTCAACGCATCGGCCAGCCGGTCGGGATCGACCGAATCGTCGAGCGGGATCGCGATCGGGATGTTGTACTCGACCGACTCCGGGTCGAGCTGGGCGAGGAACCACAGCCGCTGCTGCCCGAAGGACAGCGGGATGGGTTCGCCGCGATCCGCGCGCGCGATCGGTCCGTCGCCGGGTTCCGAGGTGGTGTGCATCGAGGCCGCGAGTGCGGCGACGGTCGGGCGGTCGAACAGTTCGGCCAGGGCGATGTCGGCGTCGAGGGCGGCCCGGACGCGGGCGACCACCTGGACGGCGAGCAGCGAGTTGCCGCCGAGGTCGAAGAAGTTGTCGGCGGTACCGACGCGGTCGAGGCCGAGCAGTTCGGCCCAGATGCCGGCGAGGACGTCCTCGGTCGCGGTGGCCGGTGGCCGGTAGCCGCCGGAGAGCTCGGGGCGGGTGGCGTCCGGCACGGGAAGTGCGGCGCGGTCGAGCTTGCCGTTCACCGTGACCGGCAGCTGGGCCAGCTCGATGAACAGGGCCGGGATCATGTGGTCGGGCAGCGTGCGGCCGAGGTGGGCGCGCAGTTCGTCGGCGGGTGGCAGGTCGCCGTTCGCGGGTACGACGTAGGCGACGAGGCGTGCTTCGACGGCGGTGACGACGGCGGCGGTGATGTGCGGGTGGGCGGTGAGGGCATGCTGGATCTCGGCGGGTTCGACGCGGTGGCCGCGGATCTTGATCTGGTGGTCGGTGCGGCCGAGGAACTCGAGCTGGCCGTCGGCGAGACGCCGGGCGAGGTCGCCGGTGCGGTACAGGCGGCCGCCGGTCGTCGTGAACGGGTCGGGGACGAACGATGCGGCGGTGAGGGCCGGCCGGTTGCGGTAGCCGCGGGTGACGCCGGTGCCGCCGATGAAGATTTCGCCGACGACGCCGGCCGGAACGGGCTCGAAGTATCGGTCCAGGAGGTGGACCTGGATGTTGGCGATCGGCCGGCCGATCGGGGGCGGCCCGGTCAGGTGCGCCGGCAGCGTCGCCGTTGTGGCACAGATCGTCGTCTCCGTCGGGCCGTAGGAGTTCACGAGCCGGCTGTGCGTGGCCCACAGGGCGGCGAGGCCGGCGTCGAGCTGCTCCCCGCCGGTGACGAGCGTGGCGAGGCCGGGCAGGTCGCCCGGCGCCAGGGCGCCGAGGACCGCCGGTGGCAGCGAGGCGACGGTGACCCGCCGGTCACGGATCAGCTCGGTCAGCCGGCCCGGGTCGGTGCGCTCCAGCTGCGTCGGGACCACCAGCGTCGCGCCGGCGGCCAGGGCCGCGGCCACCTCGCCGACGGCGACGTCGAAGCCGGAGGACGCGAACTGCAGCCGGACGGTGTCGTGGTCGATGCCGAATGTGGCCCGGTGTCCGGCTACGAGGTTCGCCAGGCCTCGATGCGTTGCCTGGACCGCCTTGGGCCGGCCGGTGGAGCCGGAGGTGTAGATGACGTACGCGAGCTGGTCGGCCAGGACGCGGACCCGCGGTACCGAGGAGGGCTGTCCTTGTAGCGCGGCACGCACCGCCGGATCGTCGAGCGTGTTGCGGTCGAGGAGGAACTTCGCCGCGCTGTCGGTGCGCATGAACTCGATCCGCTCGGCCGGGAGGGCCGGATCGAGCGGCAGGTAGGCCCCGCCGGCCTTCCATACGGCGAGCATGGCGACGACCGCGTCGATGCCGCGGTCCAGGCAGACGCCGACGACGGTCTCGGCCTCGACGCCCGAGTCGAGCAGGTGATGGGCCAGGCGGTTGGCGGCGTCGTCGAGCTCACGGTACGTCAGCACCCGCCGGTCGTGGACGACGGCGATCGCGTCCGGGCGGTCGGCGGCCTGCCGGGCGACCAGCGCGGCGACCCGTTCGTCGGCCACGGGCGTCACCGCGCGGGCGTCGGCGGCGCGCAGCCGGTCGCGTTCGTCGGCGGTGAGGATCGGCGCCTGCGAGAGTCGGCGGCCGGGATCGGCGACGACGGCCTCGAGCAAGGTCAGCAGGTGCCCGACGAACCGTTCCGCCCAGCCCCGGTCGAACAGGGCGGTGCTGTAGTGCACGCCGCCCACCAGGCGGTCGCCCGCCTCCTCGACGACCAGCGACAGGTCGAACTTCACGTCGGTGTCGTCGTGCCGGTGCGTTCCGTCGTGGATGATGCCCTGCGTGTCGTCCTCGGCGGCGTAGGTGAACAGGGTCTGCACGAGTGGCGTGTACGAGCGGTCCCGGTCGGCGACGAGCTCGTCGACGAGCTGCTCGAAGGGCAGGTCCTGGTTGGCGAACGCCTCCAGGGCCGTGGCCCTGGTGTCGGCGAGGACCTCGGCGAAGGTGGGGTCGCCCGCGAGCCGGATGCGCAGGACCAGCGTGTTGACGAAGAACCCGATGAGGGCCTCGGTGTCCGGGTGGTTGCGGTTGGCGACCGGTGTGCCGATGAGCAGGTCGTCCTGGCCCGTGTAGCGGTGCAGCAGGACGGCGTATGCGGCCGTGAGGGCCATGAACGCGGTCGTGCCCATTCGCCGCAGCCCGGCCGTGACGTGGGCCGGGATCGCGAAGTCGAGGACGGCGCCGGCCGTGGAGCGCACCGCCGGGCGGGGGTGGACGGTCGGCAGCTCCAGCGCCGGCGGGTCGGCGAGCTGGGCCCGCCAGTACGCCAGCTGCGCGTCGCGGACCGGACCGGTGAACCAGGTGCGTTGCCAGACGGCGAAGTCGGCGTACTGCAGCTGCAGCGGCGGCAGCGCGGCACCGGCCAGCGCCGCCGACAGCTCGCGCCGGAGGATCCGGCCGGACCACTCGTCGGCGATGACGTGGTGCATGGTCAGGGCGAGCGTGTGGTGGTCCTCGGTGCTCTCGGCGAGCGCGGCCCGCAGCAGGGGGCCGCGGGCGAGGTCGAAGGGCGCTCGCGGATCGTCGGTCGCGGCCAGCGGCACCGCAGCCGGCGGGTCGATCACCTGGTACGGCACTCCGTCCGGTCCGGTCACGAGCCGGGTGCGCAGGATCTCGTGGCGTTCGACGAGGGCGGTGAGCGCGGCGCCGAGGGCGGCGGCGTCGGCGGGGCCGTCGAAGGTGATCCGGAGCGGGACGTGGTAGTCGGTCGCGGCCGGGTCGAGCTGGTGCAGGAACCAGAGGCGCTGCTGGGCGAAGGACAGCGGCAGCGGCCGCCCGCGGTCCGCCGGCCGGATCGGCGGGATGTCGGTGCCGGGGGTTCCGGCGTCGATCCGTGCGGCGAGGGCGGCGATGGTGGGGTGGTCGAACAGCGCGGCGAGGGGCAGGTCCACATCGAGGTCGGTGCGGATGCGCGAGATGGCCCGGGTGGCGAGGAGGGAGTGGCCGCCGAGGTTGAAGAAGTCGTCGCCGATGCCGATGTGGTCGAGGTCGAGGAGGTCGGTCCAGATGGTGGTGAGGTGTTGTTCGGTGGGGGTGGTGGGGGGTTGGTAGGT
>NZ_BAABAT010000134.1:0-5207 GCF_039537565.1 Dactylosporangium darangshiense | reverse complement strand
GGAGCCGCCCCCTTCGGCGCCGAATTCGGCTACACCACCGGCACATCCGGATTTCTCGGCTGGGTCCGGCATTGGGCGGCCGGCAAACCATGGTTCGACGCTCCCTGAACCCGTCCACACACGGTACAGCGAACATCGACGAAAGGTAGCGGCGCCGAGCCACGCGATGACCATCGTCTCCGGCGATGCTGCGCGCTCATGCCGCCGACCGTGCGCGCGGGTCAGCGGTGTGCGATTACGCTCGGTGGTTCCGCGCCGAGGGCAGGGACAGCGCGGTCGTCGAACTCTGGCGCTTCGAAGACCGTCGAGCAAGTAGGGCGTGGCCCGATTGCTACACGTAGGTCAGCGGGCAGGTGTGGTCTGGCTGCCTGTGGTGTGCGGCGGGAGGCCGCGGCGGGCCTGGGCATCCCGGAGCGTCGGGTCCAGGGCGGGTTGCCCTGGCCGCAGGAGGCATTCCTCCGTCGGTCCCGGGGCCACACGTTCCGCCGTTGGTCACGGCCCCTGTCGTCGCCGTCGTGGCAGGACCCCACCGCGCCAGTGAAGTGTGTAGTGGGTCAGCGGGAGCCAACCTTCGGCGCGGGCGGACGGGCCTCCGGGACGCCCCGGGCGCGCAGCGCGGCCGTCACAGCGCCGGGGCCGCCCGGAAAGAGCCCGGCTCCGACTGGATAGCACAGTCGCCCGCTGCGCATGCGCGTCAGGGGCAACCGGCCTTTCGCGTCCTGCAGGGAGATCATCGCCCCGGGGCGGGGGGCGATGTCGAGATTGGCGAGAACAGACCGGCCGCGGACCGTCGCCGACTCCACGTCCGACCACGGGATCAGGACCGCCCGGGTGTAGCTCGTGCCGATCTCCACGCCGGCGGCGGACAGCCGGACCCAATGCGGGTTGCGCATCAGCATTCCGAGCCACACGCCGAAGAAAGTGAGCGGGGTAAGCCAAAACTGCGGAAAAGGACGAAGTTGACGGTCCGGCTGGCCGGCTCGCCGACCAGCGCCGTCAGCCCGACGAAGAACCCCGTGCCGGACAACGAGACGACGGCGGCGGCGCCGACGTACAACGCAACGGCCCGGCCCCCCGAGCTACGGAACAACACAGCGGCGGGGGCCGGTGGCGGTGGGATCACGCCATCATCATGAGGCATTCCGCCGAATACCAGGGACTCCCGGCAGCCCGGACGCCCGAGCCGCGATCGGCTGCACCGCCGGACGGCTCGCCGGGTCTGTCGCCACGCGTCCGGGTCACGCTCTGGGCCGCACCTGCGCGCGGAAGAATCCTGCAACCGCGACACCGATCGGCGCGAGGGCGACAACAGTGAACGCCAGGACAACAGAGTTAGGAGCGGCGGCTACGCGAGGCACGGCGTTGAGAAGAATGCTTGACCCCAGGAGCAGTTGGAACCAGCCGGTTCGACGCGCATCGGCGCGAACAGCAAGCCGCAGGGTCAGGTGTCGACCTCGAATGACGGTCACGAGCCCGAGCACTGTGCAAACGGCGCCGAGGACGAGCGCCACCCAGGTCATCGCAAGCACTGCTGCCTCCACAGTGAACAGCCTGCCCCGTCCGTCGCGGTGCGGCATCAGTATGGACCGTTTCCCGCAACTACGTGCCTCCCCGTCACGAGCACCGCAGCAGTCACGTTGTGCGGCGGCCTGCGAGTCCGGCTCGGCTCTGTCACGTGCCGTCGGCGTGTTGGGTTGTGCCAGTACTCGGTCGCGCGGGCAGAGATCAGCAGGCGAATCGGCTGCTGATCAAACTTGATCGCGTATCCGCACATGCCGCAGCGGGCGCACTGGCGCTCGCCGTTAGTAGTGACGCACGGTGATGCATGGCTGCCATCATCGTCCCAGCCGTCAGCGGCGGGTCTCCGAACGAGCTCGTACTTCGCGCGGCGACGGCCGCGTACCTCGGCCGGTACCGCGGTCAGACTCGGCTGCACAGCGAGTCGGACCTGCGGGTCTTCCTGCACTGGTGCACCGACCAGGAACTCGACCCGCTCTCAGCGGTCCGGGTGGACATCGAGCGCTACATACGTTGGCTGCAGGACGTGCGCCACTACCAGCCCTCCACGGTGTCCCGCCGGCTGTCGGTCGTGGTCGGCTTCTACCGCGTCTGCGTCATCGACCAGATCCTGCCGCACTCGCCCGCCGACTACGTCCGCCGGCCCCCGGTACCGGCCGAGTCCCCAACCCTCGGGTTGGGGCATCTGCAGTTCGAAGCGCTGATCACGACCGCCCGGTTGTCGGCCAACCCGAACGACTTCGCCCTGATCGCGCTCCTCGGCCTGCTCGGGTTGCGGATCTTCGAAACCTGCGGCGCCAGCATCAGCGACCTCGGCGAAGAACACGGCCACCACGTGCTCCGGGTGCGAGGCAAGGGCGGCAAGGTCGTTCTCGTCCCGCTGCCACCGGCCGTGGCCCGGGCCATTGAACGAGCTGTCGAGGACCGCACCGACGGACCGATCCTGCGCAATATTCTCGGCACCCGGATGGACCGCCACGCCGCGACCCGCCGGCTCAAGCACCTGGCCGCCACCGCCGGCGTTCGGATGCCGAGGATGCACCCGCACATGCTGCGGCACACCTTCGTCACGACCATGCTCGACGCCGGCGTCAGCCTCCGGGACGTGCAGATCGCCGCCCGCCACGCCGACCCCCGAACGACGATGCGGTACGACCGAGCCCGCAACAACCTTGACCGGCACCCGAACTACATCCTCGCCGCGTACATGGCCTCGGGCACGTAGCCAGGCTCACGACTTTGCCGAGAACAGTGCGTCCGATCTTGGTGCTGCACGCCCATGCGGCCAGCACGCAGGTGACGGTCCGGGGCGACGGATGTCGCTTGCCGCATGGTGGGCGCAGGCATAATGCGGAAATGGCCCTGTCGTCCGGCCCGGCGCTAGTGATTCCCGGTGGTCCTCTCCCACCCTGGTTGCAAATGTTGTGGGCGTCCAAGGACGAGGCGGCAATCGGAAAATCGGAGGGTCTGCGCCGGTTGGTCGACGGGCTGGTGGACCTTGAGCCGTCCGGTGAAGTACCGCTCATCAGCCAGCTGCTTGACATGAGCGACAGGCGTGCCGCGTTGCCGCACCTGGATCGGCACGTACGCGCACGGCATGACCTGAACGCGGCCGCCATGGACCTGGTCTGCCAGCGCCTGCGTGCCGGCACCGCCGGACCGGTCAGCTGGGTCCTGGGCGCGATGCATCGCGATGGCCGGGTGCGGCAACAGGCGGTGAACGCCATCCTCTCAGGCGCGCTACTGATTCCCGGGCCGCCCGGCCACGCAGCCGCGTCATCGCAGGACGCCTCCACGCCAGCAATACGGAACTGGGTCGGTTCCTGGGACTTCGCCGATCCCGAGTCGCGTACCGGTCCGCTGGCGGCCCTGGTGCCCGTCCTGATGCTGCGCACCGCCGACTGGGTGGCCCAGGTGCGGAAGGCCGCGCGGGCTGGCCTGCCGGCACGGCTCGCAGTAGACCCCCGGTACCTTCCGATCGCTCTGAAGAGCATTGCGCTCGTCGAGGCTCGAACCCACGGCCGATTCATCACGGTGTGCGCATTCGAGGCATTCGCCTCCGCGCCGCAGCCGGTCCGCGACGTGCTTACCGTGTCGCCGAACCCGGCCATCCGCCGGGCAGCCATCGCCGCCAGCCGGAACTCCTTCGATGAGCAGATGCGCCGCCGCTGAAGCCCGCTTCCGGGATCGACGATCTGGGTTGCCTCCCCTGACGTTCATCGAGCTGCCTGTTCGGCCACACTCTCATAGCCGCAATCCGCTCGGGTGGCGTTCGGCGCGCACGGCCGACCGGCATTGCCTGGGAGATGGAAGCTGATTGGCACGGACGGACCTTGCTGGCATGATCATGCGACCGTAGGGCGGCCCGTTCGGACGTCGCCATGATCGAGGTGGTGCAGTGGGACTCCTCAAGCGGCGACCGCCGACTCCCGTCAAGCGGCTCATGGCCGCCGCCGGGCTGCCGACCGCAGGCGGTGAGATCCCCGTGCGGGACGTTGTCATGGAGGTGGTACGCCGCAGGAGCGGGCGGGTCGCGGCGACCCTTGCCGTGGTTGAGGACTTGCTCGTTGAGGAGGGCGACGCGTCACGGGTCGCGCTGGAGTTTCTCGAGGATCTTCAGAACGCGGCGTCGCACGGGTCGGAGGGCCTGCTCACGACCGAGGAGCTGTTGCCGTTGCGAGGGCCTCGGACGGTGGACGGCTGGGAATCGGTGGACCGGTTCTGGGGCACTGTTGTCGCCTGGTGCGACGAGAGCGGGGTGGAGCTGGAGTCGAGTGCATCGCTCCGCGCCGTCGAGCATCCGGGACTGCGATCGATCATGTGGCCGTCGTGTCGGAGCCTGGCCGACGGGCGACGGGTGGGCCTCAGCGACGTGGTGCTGTACGAGAAGGCGACTGGCGCGCCGATGGCCGCCTTCGGTCACCACCCGAGGGAATGACGGAGCCGCCGGGCGCTCGTCAGAATCACTTGATCAGGTGCACGGTCATGCCGCGCCGGGCGCTGCGGTGCGCAGGCTCGCGGAGGTCGAGGACCTCGTCAGTAGTCGCATGTGTCGGTGGCAGCGACGTACTCGACAGGGCGGCACCGGCGAGGCACGCTGCTCGCCATGAGTTTCGACCTGGTCGTCCTCGCCGCCCAGCCCGACGCCACCGATGCTGAGGTGCGAGCCATGGCCGAAGTTTGCCAAGGCTGGCATCACCCCCAGGGCGAGCTCGACGGGCGCATCGTCGTGTTCTACGAAAGCCTCCGCGCTCGCTACCCGGACTACCCACCACGCGGTGACGATTCACCCTGGACGGACACGCCACTGAGCGTCGGCATCGACCACGTCAGCATGCACATGCGTTTCGGCCAACGCGCGACGGACGCGCTGCGGCTGATCGACGAACTCGCGCGCCGGCATGGACTTACCATCTACGATCCTCAAGGCGGCGAGGTAACCCGGCCCGACGACGCGCGAACGCCGGCGGACACCGCAATGGTGGCGTTGCTCGAGGAACTACGAGCGCCAAATCCCTGAGGCCGGACAGCTCGGCGCCACCGCCATGCTCACTCTTCTGACGGTGCGCGCTCATCAGCGTAAGACGTTTCGAGTCAAGCCCCTGGTCGGTGCCTCGTCCGTCGTCTGTCCCGGCATAGCGGTAATGGGGTTGGTCCCGGCAGCGTGTAATCGGGTTGGTGAGACGACG
>NZ_BAABAT010000133.1:0-5295 GCF_039537565.1 Dactylosporangium darangshiense | reverse complement strand
TGATTATTACCCCGTGGCACGGGCCCCGTTTGTGGGGTTGCGTGTCTGGGATTCCTTTGGTGACAACATGTTTGTTGCCGGGTGATTTGCTCACCAATTAGGTTTTGTTGGAGAGTTTGATCCTGGCTCAGGACGAACGCTGGCGGCGTGCTTAACACATGCAAGTCGAGCGGAAAGGCCCTTCGGGGTACTCGAGCGGCGAACGGGTGAGTAACACGTGAGTAACCTGCCCTAGGCTTTGGGATAACCCTCGGAAACGGGGGCTAATACCGAATATTCATGCTGCGTGGCATCACGTGGTGTGGAAAGTTTTTCGGCTTGGGATGGGCTCGCGGCCTATCAGCTTGTTGGTGGGGTGATGGCCTACCAAGGCGACGACGGGTAGCCGGCCTGAGAGGGCGACCGGCCACACTGGGACTGAGACACGGCCCAGACTCCTACGGGAGGCAGCAGTGGGGAATATTGCACAATGGGCGGAAGCCTGATGCAGCGACGCCGCGTGAGGGATGAAGGCCTTCGGGTTGTAAACCTCTTTCGACAGGGACGAAGCGCAAGTGACGGTACCTGGAGAAGAAGCGCCGGCCAACTACGTGCCAGCAGCCGCGGTAAGACGTAGGGCGCGAGCGTTGTCCGGATTTATTGGGCGTAAAGAGCTCGTAGGCGGCTTGTTGCGTCAGCTGTGAAAACCCGCAGCTCAACTGTGGGCTTGCAGCTGATACGGGCAGGCTTGAGTTCGGTAGGGGAGACTGGAATTCCTGGTGTAGCGGTGAAATGCGCAGATATCAGGAGGAACACCGGTGGCGAAGGCGGGTCTCTGGGCCGATACTGACGCTGAGGAGCGAAAGCGTGGGGAGCGAACAGGATTAGATACCCTGGTAGTCCACGCTGTAAACGTTGGGCGCTAGGTGTGGGGGGCCTCTCCGGTTCTCTGTGCCGCAGCTAACGCATTAAGCGCCCCGCCTGGGGAGTACGGCCGCAAGGCTAAAACTCAAAGGAATTGACGGGGGCCCGCACAAGCGGCGGAGCATGCGGATTAATTCGATGCAACGCGAAGAACCTTACCTGGGTTTGACATGTGCGCTAATCCGGCAGAGATGTCGGGTCCTTCGGGGGCGTTCACAGGTGGTGCATGGCTGTCGTCAGCTCGTGTCGTGAGATGTTGGGTTAAGTCCCGCAACGAGCGCAACCCTTGTTCGATGTTGCCAGCGGTTCGGCCGGGGACTCATCGAAGACTGCCGGGGTCAACTCGGAGGAAGGTGGGGATGACGTCAAGTCATCATGCCCCTTATGTCCAGGGCTTCACGCATGCTACAATGGCCGGTACAAAGGGCTGCGATACCGTGAGGTGGAGCGAATCCCAAAAAGCCGGTCTCAGTTCGGATCGGGGTCTGCAACTCGACCCCGTGAAGTCGGAGTCGCTAGTAATCGCAGATCAGCAATGCTGCGGTGAATACGTTCCCGGGCCTTGTACACACCGCCCGTCACGTCACGAAAGTCGGCAACACCCGAAGCCGGTGGCCCAACCCTTGTGGAGGGAGCCGTCGAAGGTGGGGCTGGCGATTGGGACGAAGTCGTAACAAGGTAGCCGTACCGGAAGGTGCGGCTGGATCACCTCCTTTCTAAGGAGCACCTTCACGCGAAAGCGTGTAAGGAGCCCGCACCAGCCGAATGTGCTTGGTGGGGTGCTCAATGGCGGAGACACTGGCGAAGCTTTCCGGACAACGGTCCGAGAATCCTAGTACTGCCGGCGACGGCGTGGAACGGTTCTGGATGCGGTTCGGTGGGCGTATAGGCACCCTGTTGGGTCCTGAAACAACCAGCACAAGTGGTTGTTTTCAGACGAGATCCAAGCCGGCGGCAAAACCGGGCAGCGTGGCTGTCGAGGTTGCCGCTGACAAAACGGTTTGGGTTTGGTGTTGGTTGAGAATTGCACAGTGGATGCGAGCATCTTTAAAGCTTTGTGGTCAAGTTGCTGAGGGCGTACGGTGGATGCCTTGGCACCAGGAGCCGATGAAGGACGTGGGAGGCCGCGATAGGCCTGGGGGAGCTGTCAACCGAGCTGTGATCCCAGGGTGTCCGAATGGGGGAACCCGGCACCAGTCATGTGGTGTCACTCCTGCCTGAACACATAGGGCAGGTAGAGGGAACGCGGGGAAGTGAAACATCTCAGTACCCGCAGGAAGAGAAAACAACAGTGATTCCGTGAGTAGTGGCGAGCGAAAGCGGAAGAGGCTAAACCAGGCATGTGTGATACCCGGCAGGGGTTGCATGTTTGGGGTTGTGGGACACGCCGTTTCGGGTCTGCCGGCCCGGGTGACAGTCAGAAAATCAGTGGTTAGTCAAAGTCCGCTGGAAAGCGGCACCGTAGACGGTGATAGTCCGGTAGGCGAAAACTGCTGATCTGTTGGTGTGTGTTCCCGAGTAGCGGCGGACTCCTGTAATCTGCCGTGAATCTGCCAGGACCACCTGGTAAGCCTAAATACTCCCTGGTGACCGATAGCGGACGAGTACCGTGAGGGAAAGGTGAAAAGTACCCCGGGAGGGGAGTGAAATAGTACCTGAAACCGTGCGCCTACAATCCGTCGGAGCGTCCTGCCCTTTTGGGGGTGGGGGTGACGGCGTGCCTTTTGAAGAATGAGCCTGCGAGTTAGTGATACGTGGCGAGGTTAACCCGTGTGGGGGAGCCGTAGCGAAAGCGAGTCTGAATAGGGCGTTCAGTCGCGTGTCCTAGACCCGAAGCGGAGTGATCTAGCCATGGGCAGGCTGAAGCGCGGGTAAGACCGCGTGGAGGGCCGAACCCACCAACGTTGAAAAGTTGGGGGATGATCTGTGGTTAGGGGTGAAAGGCCAATCAAACTCCGTGATAGCTGGTTCTCCCCGAAATGCATTTAGGTGCAGCGTCACGTGTTTCTTGCCGGAGGTAGAGCACTGGATGGCCTAGGGGGCCTACAAGCTTACTGAAGTCAACTAAACTCCGAATGCCGGTAAGTGAGAGCGTGGCAGTGAGACTGCGGGGGATAAGCTTCGTAGTCGAGAGGGAAACAGCCCAGATCACCAGCTAAGGCCCCTAAGCGTGTGCTAAGTGGTAAAGGATGTGGGGTCGCATAGACAACCAGGAGGTTGGCTTAGAAGCAGCCACCCTTGAAAGAGTGCGTAATAGCTCACTGGTCAAGTGGTTCCGCGCCGACAATGTAGCGGGGCTCAAGCACACCGCCGAAGCTGTGGCATTCACACGTGTACCTAGCCTTTGTGGTTCAGGTGTGTGGATGGGTAGGGGAGCGTCGTGTCACCGGTGAAGCGGCGGAGTGATCCAGCCGTGGAGGTGACGCGAGTGAGAATGCAGGCATGAGTAGCGAAAGCAGGGTGAGAAACCCTGCCGCCGGATGACCAAGGGTTCCAGGGCCAGGCTAATCCGCCCTGGGTGAGTCGGGGCCTAAGGCGAGGCCGAGAGGCGTAGTCGATGGACAACGGGTTGATATTCCCGTACCCGCGTAGAAGCGTCCATGCTGAACCTGCTTGTACTAACCTCCGGATGTCCTGAAGCCTTCGGGTGGATGGGTTGATGTTGGGACCTCGGGTGGTAGTAGGCAAGCGATGGGGTGACGCAGGAGGGTAGCTGGGCCCGGCCGGTGGTTGTGCCGGGGCAAGCGTGTAGCCCGCAGCATAGGCAAATCCGTGCTGCACTAAGGGTGAGGCGTGAAGCGGAGCCGTTTCAGGTGAAGCCAGTGATCCCATGCTGCCGAGAAAAGCCTCTAGCGAGTTTCGAGCGGCCCGTACCCCAAACCGACACAGGTGGTCAGGTAGAGAATACCGAGGCGATCGGGCGAACTGTGGTTAAGGAACTCGGCAAATTGCCCCCGTAACTTCGGGAGAAGGGGGGCCACCGATGGTGAGACCACGTGCTGGTGGAGCGGTTGGTGGCCGCAGAGACCAGGGGGAAGCGACTGTTTACTAAAAACACAGGTCCATGCTAAGTCGTAAGACGACGTATATGGACTGACGCCTGCCCGGTGCTGGAACGTTAAGGGGACCTGTTAGTCCGTGAGGGCGAAGCGGAGAACTTAAGCGCCAGTAAACGGCGGTGGTAACTATAACCATCCTAAGGTAGCGAAATTCCTTGTCGGGTAAGTTCCGACCTGCACGAATGGCGTAACGACTTCCCCACTGTCTCAACCACAGGCCCGGCGAAATTGCACTACGAGTAAAGATGCTCGTTACGCGCGGCAGGACGGAAAGACCCCGGGACCTTCACTATAGCTTGACATTGGTACTCGAATTCGATTGTGTAGGATAGGTGGGAGCCGGTGAAGTCCTCACGCCAGTGGGGGTGGAGGCAAGCTTGAAATACCACTCTGTTGGATTTGGGTATCTAACCTTGGGCCGTGAGCCGGTTCAGGGACAGTGTCTGGTGGGTAGTTTAACTGGGGCGGTTGCCTCCTAAAATGTAACGGAGGCGCCCAAAGGTTCCCTCAGCCTGGTTGGCAATCAGGTGTTGAGTGCAAGTGCACAAGGGGGCTTGACTGTGAGACTGACAGGTCGAGCAGGGACGAAAGTCGGGACTAGTGATCCGGCACTGGCAGGTGGAAGCGGTGTCGCTCAACGGATAAAAGGTACCCCGGGGATAACAGGCTGATCTTCCCCAAGAGTCCATATCGACGGGATGGTTTGGCACCTCGATGTCGGCTCGTCGCATCCTGGGGCTGGAGTAGGTCCCAAGGGTTGGGCTGTTCGCCCATTAAAGCGGTACGCGAGCTGGGTTTAGAACGTCGTGAGACAGTTCGGTCCCTATCCGCCGCGCGCGTAGGATACTTGAGAAGGGCTGTCCCTAGTACGAGAGGACCGGGACGGACGAACCTCTGGTGTGCCAGTTGTTCTGCCAAGAGCACGGCTGGTTGGCTACGTTCGGAAGGGATAACCGCTGAAAGCATCTAAGCGGGAAGCTCGCTTCGAGATGAGGTATCCCACCCCTTGAGGGTTAAGGCCCCCAGCGAGACCACTGGGTTGATAGGCCGGAAGTGGAAGCCTGGTAACAGGTTTGAGCTGACCGGTACTAATAGGCCGAGGACTTGACCTACAAATTAAGCTTTGAATTTCTTGCATCCACTGTGTGATTCTGAACCAACACCGGACGCACCCCTTATAGAAGGGTGTGCGGGGTTGACAGGTTCATAGTGTTACGGCGGCCATAGCGGAGGGGAAACGCCCGGTCCCATTCCGAACCCGGAAGCTAAGCCCTCCAGCGCCGATGGTACTGCACCCGAGAGAGTGTGGGAGAGTAGGACGCCGCCGGACAAA
>NZ_BAABAT010000132.1:0-5417 GCF_039537565.1 Dactylosporangium darangshiense | reverse complement strand
CGAACAGCTCCTCGCCAGCATCTGGGCCGAACTGCTGCACCTGGACCAGGTCGGGGTCACCGACAACTTCTTCGACCTCGGCGGCCACTCACTGCTCGCCACCCAAGCCATCGCCCGCCTCGGCATCAACCTGCCCCTCGCCGCCCTCTTCGACCACCCCACCATCCAAGACCTCGCCCACACCATCGACACCACCACCAACACCAACGTCGTCGCGCCGATCACGCCCGCCGACCGCAGCCAACCACTACCCCTGTCCTACGCCCAGCAACGGCTGTGGTTCCTGGCCCAACTCGACCCCGACTCCACCGAATACCACCTGCCGACCCTGATCCCGCTACCCGACCCCGTCGACCCCGCGGTCGTGGCCCGCGCCCTGCACACCATCATCGAACGCCACGAAATCCTGCGCACCCGCATCATCACCGACCCCGACGGCATCCCCCATCAGGTCATCGACCCACCCACACCCCTACCCCTGGCCGTCAAAGACCTCACCGACCAACCCGACCCGATCGCCGCCGCGAAAACCGCACTCCTCGAAGACGCCCGCCAACCATTCGACCTCACCACCGGACCACTCATCCGCGCCACCCTGCTCCACCTCACCGACAACCGACACGTCCTCGCCCTATGCCTACACCACATCGTCAGCGACGAATGGTCCGGCCGCATCCTGCGCACCGAACTCGCCACCCTCAACCACGGCACCCCACTCCCACCCCTGCCCATCCAGTACGCCGACTACGCGACCTGGCAACGCCAATGGCTCACCGGCCACATCCTCGACACCCAACTCCAGTACTGGCGCACCCAACTCGCCAACCCACCCACCCTCCACCTCCCCACCGACCACCCACGCCCACCCATCCGGAGCAACGCCGGCGCCGAAGTCGCCTTCACCATCCCCGAACCCACCGCCACCGCCCTGCAGCAGCTCTCCCGCCAACACGGCACCACCATGTTCATGACCCTCATCGCCGCCTACGCCACCCTCCTGCACCGTCACACCGGCCAAAGCGACATCCTCATCGGCACACCCATCGCCAACCGCAACCATCCCGAAACCGAAAGCCTCATCGGCTTCTTCGTCAACACCCTGGCGCTGCGCAGCCGGTTCGACGACGACCCGCTGTTCACCGAGCTGCTCGCCCGCACGCGCACCACGGCCCTGGACGCGTACACCCACCAAGACCTCCCCTTCGAACAACTCGTCGACGAGCTCACCCCCACCCGCGACCGATCCCAAACCCCCCTCATCCAAACCTTCTTCAACTACGCCACCGACACCGCCATCGCGGGCCAGCCTGCGGGCGTCGTCACCGAAAGACCGGTGCTGTTCGATTTGACGCTGACCGTCGTCGAACACGGCGATGGCCTGCACGCGACATTCGAATACAGCACGGCGCTGTTCGATGCGGCGACAGTGCGTGAGTTGGGTGCGCGGCTGGGTTTGCTGTTGGCGGCGGTGGCGGCAGATCCGGATCGGCGGGTGTCGGACCTGGCGGTGCTGTCGCCGCAGGACCGGCTGCGGCTTGCGGAGTGGGACGCCGGGGCTCAGTTGGTGGTGCCGACGGTCGGCGGGGTCGAGGAACTGATTGCCGGGCCTGCGAACCAGCCGGCAGTCGAGGCCGACGGTGTAGTCCTCACCTACGGCGACTTGGACCGCCGGGCGAACCAACTGGCCTGGCACCTGCGCGAACTCGGCGTCAGCACCGAGACCATCGTCGGGATCCGACTGCCCCGAGGCATCGACGTCGTCGTGGCGGTGCTGGCGGTGTGGAAGGCCGGCGGCGCCTACCTACCCCTCGACCCCGACTACCCCACCGCCCGACTGACCGCCATGCAAACCGACAGCCACACCACCCTCGTCATCGACCCCACCTTCCTGACCGACCCCGCCATCGCCACCCAACCCCGCACCGCCCCACCGGCATGTGGGGTGTCCGGCCGGGCCGCCGCTGTCATCTACACCTCAGGCTCAACCGGCCAACCCAAGGGTGTCCTCGTCACGCACGACAACCTCATCGCCCTGCACACCGCCTGGACCCACACCCACACCACCCCCACCGAACACCACCGCTGGCTCAGCCTGACCAACATCAGCTTCGACGTCTTCACCGGCGACCTCATCCGCGCCCTCACCACCGGCAACACCCTCATCATCGGCCCGGCACGCCTGCAAACCGACCCCGCCGCGTTCGCCGCCTACCTGACCGAGCACCGCATCACCGCCCTGGAGTCGGCGCCCCGCTACCTCGACGACCTGACCGCGACCGCCGACGGGGCGACGTTGCAGGAATTGCGGCTGCTGATCGCTACCACCGATACGTGGCACACCCGGCCAGCAACCGCAACCCAGGCACTGCTGCCGCACACCCGGCTGCTCACCGCCTACGGCATCACCGAGACCTCAATCGACACTACCTACAGCCCGCTGACCCTGCCCCCGGCCGTGCACACCCCGACCCCGATCGGCCGGCCGCTACCCAACACCACCACGCACGTCCTGGACCGGCATCTCAACCCCGTCCCGCCGGGCGTCACCGGGGAACTGCACATCGGCGGGGCCGGGATCACGCGCGGGTATCTGCACCAACCCGCCCGCACCGCCGAACGGTTCATCCCCAACCCCTACGCCAGCGACGGCAGCCGCCTCTACCGCACTGGCGACCTCGCCCGCTGGCGGACCGACGGCCACCTCGACTTCCTCGGCCGCACCGACGACCAGGTCAGCATCCGTGGCCACCGCATCGAACCCGCCGAAATCCAGCACGCCCTCACTGCCCACCCGGCCATCACCACCGCCGTCGTCACCGCCCACGACCAGCAACTCACCGCCTACCTCATCGGCCCCGACGGCCTACCCCCCACCGACGAACTCCGCGCCCATCTCGGCCGCACCCTGCCCCAGCACATGATCCCCACCCACTACATCGAACTGGCACAGCTGCCGCTCACCGCCAACGGCAAGCTCGACCGCACTGCCCTGCCCGCACCTGGCAGCACCCGGCCCTACCTCACCACCACCTACCAGCTCCCCACCACTCCCACCGAAGAACTCCTCGCGCACATCTGGGCCGAACTGCTGCACCTCGACCAAGTCGGGGTCAGCGACAACTTCTTCGACCTCGGCGGACACTCCCTCCTCGCCACCCAAGCCATCACACGAACCCGCACCCACCTCAACATCGACCTGCCCCTCGCCACCCTCTTCGACCACCCCACCATCCACGACCTCGCCCACATCATCGACACCACCGTCAACCCGGCCAGCCCGCCGATCACACCCGCCGACCGGACCCAGCCACTACCCCTGTCGTTTGCACAGCAACGGTTGTGGTTCCTGGATCAGCTTGAGCCGGGGTCCACGGAGTACAACGTTCCGGCGGTGATGCCGCTGGCCGGCCCGATCGATCCGGCCGTCGTGGCCGATGCGTTGACGGCCGTGGTGGCACGGCACGAGACCCTGCGGACCCGGCTCGTGAGTGGACCGGACGGCGTCGCCTACCAGGTCATCGATCCCCCGGCCCCGGTCCCGCTGGAGGTCCTCGAGGCCGCCACCACCGACGACGCCCGCGCCCTGATCAACCAACACGCCCAAGCCGCGTTCAACCTCGCCACCGGCCCCCTACTCCGCGCCACCCTCATCCGCGTCAACGACCGCAACCTCCTCGCCTTGTGCATGCACCACGTGATCAGCGACGAATGGTCCGCCGCAATCCTGCACCGAGAACTGACCGCCCTGCTCGCAGATGCCGACACGGCACTGCCTGAACTGCCGGTGCAATACGCGGATTACGCTGTCTGGCAGCGTCAATGGCTCGCCGGCGAGATCCTGGACACCCAACTCGACTACTGGCGCACCCAGCTCGCGAACCCGCCCGTGCTGGAGTTGCCGACGGACCGGCCCCGCCCGGCGGTACGGTCAGCGGCCGGCGGCCTGGTCGAGTTCACGATCCCGGCCGACGTGACGACCCGACTACGGGAACTGTCCCGGCAAAACGGCACCACCATGTTCATGACCTTGACCGCCGCCTACGCCCTCTTCCTGGCCCGACACACCGGCCAAACCGACATCCTGATCGGCACCCCCATCGCCGGCCGCAGCCGCGCCGAAACCGAAGCACTGATCGGATTCTTCGTCAACACCCTCGTCCTACGCACCCAACTCGACGACGACCCCACCTTCGCAGAACTGCTGGCCCGCACCCGGACCACCGCCCTGAACGCCTACGCCCACCAAGACCTGCCCTTCGAACAACTCGTCGACGAACTCGTCCACCACCGCGACCGATCCCGCACCCCCCTCATCGACACCGTGTTCACCTACGCCGCCGACGGTGGTGGTGACGGTGGGGTGTGGGCGCCAGAGGGGTTGTCCGCGAAATGGGACCTGACCCTGACCGTCCTCGATGGCGGGCAGAGGCTGACCGCGGCCCTGCAATACAGCACCGCCCTGTTCGACGAGGCGACGGTGGCGGATTGGGCCGCCCGGTTCTCCGTGTTGCTGGCCGGGGCGGCCGCCGACGTGGATGCGCCGGTGTCGCAGCTGCCCGTGTTGGACGCCGCGCAGCAGGCGTGGCTGGCCGAGTGCAACGACACCGATGCGCCGACGCGTGCTGTGTCGATCGTGGAGGTGTTCGAGACCCAGGCGGCCACCCGCCCGGACGCGGTCGCCGTCGTCGACGGCCCACACAACCTCACCTACGCCCAGCTGAACGCAGCCGCGAACCGAGTCGCCCGGTCACTGATCGGAGCCGGCCCTGGGACAGTGGTCGCGGTCCGCATCCCCCGCAGCGCCGACCTGGTCATCGCCATGCTCGGTGTGCTCAAGACCGGCGCCGCCTACCTACCCATCGACGTGCACCACCCAGACGGACGCATCGACACCCTGCTGCACGACGCCGCCCCACACATCGTCCTCACCAGCGTCGACATCCCAGCCGAGGTCCCTGACCACAACCCCGACCGGTCGATCGACCCGGGGCTACCGGCCTATGTCATCTACACATCCGGGTCGACCGGCACCCCGAAGGGCGTCATCGTCGGCCACCGCTCAGTGACCGCGCTGATCGCCGCGACCACCGGCCGGTACGGGTTCGGACCCGACGACGTGTGGACCCTGTTCCACTCCCCGGCATTCGACTTCGCCGTCTGGGAACTGTGGGGGGCGCTACTGACCGGCGGCCGGGTCGTCATCGTCGGACACGACCAAGCCCGCGACCCCGCCACATTCACCACGCTACTCACCGAACAACACGTCACCGTGCTCAACCAGACCCCGTCCGCGTTCCGGCACCTCGGCCCGCTCCCACCCACCGTCCGGCTGGTCATCTTCGGCGGCGAGGCGTTGACCTACCAACCCGACCCGCAACCGGCGGTCGAGTTCGTCAACATGTTCGGGATCACCGAAA
>NZ_BAABAT010000131.1:0-5925 GCF_039537565.1 Dactylosporangium darangshiense | reverse complement strand
GCCGACGGGCACCCTGTCGCGGGTGACGACGTTCCGGGCGGCCGCGCTCACCACGGTGGCCTTCAGGTCGACCCTGGTCAGCCGGTCCATACCGGGAACGATGAGGGTCGGCCCGGGGCCGCGGCTATCTCCGTGCAACCGGCCCAAACGGAACACCACGCCGCGTTCGTACGGTCGGAGGATCCGAACTGCGCATGAGGCGGTGAACAACCCGATGACACGGGCCGACGACGCAGTTCGGACCGCCGCACCGGGCCGTTCAGGGCCAGGGGACGGCGTCGAGGCAAAGGCTCATCAGGCAGAGCACGCTCGCGACGAGCGCGGTCTTCCTGAGCGAGTCCATCGGGACCCGTCTCGTTGCTGCGGTTCGGACGGCGACGGTCATGTCGACTCTCCTGTTGTGGAGAGTGCGGTGTCCTTCGCATTCCCGAGCGCCCCGGTTGAGGCTGCAGTTCCGGGCCGTACGGACTGTGCGACCAGAGGGTCACAGCTTGCGGGCGAGCGTGATCAGCATGCCTTCGACGATCGGTTCGGTGTCCTGGACGCAGTGGCAGTCGTCGCCGTGGGTGCTGCGGTGCCAGGCGATGAGGTACTGCAGGGCAAGTTGGTTGACTTGGTAGTCGTGTTCGGCTTTGACCCGGTCGGTGTCGGCCTGGCGGTTCTGGCTGAGCAGGATCAGCGGGGCGGCGTAGGCGGCCTGGGTGGAGAAGAGCAGGTTGAGCAGGATGAAGGGGTAGGGGTCCCAGCGCAGGGCGACGGCGAGGATGTTGGCGGCGATCCAGAGGAGCACGACGACGGTCTGGATCACGATGTACCGCCACGAGCCGAACACGCCGGTGACGGAGTCGGCGAGGCGTTGTCCGGGCGTGCGATGGTCGTGGCGGTACCGGTTGGCCGGGTGCCGGAACCGGCGCCGGCCGGTGTCGGGCCGGTCCGCGGGCCAGGTGAGCGGTGCGGCCATCATCATCCGCCGCCCCTCAGGCTCTTTCGATGATCTGGTCGGCGGGCAGGCGGGGTGCGTGCGGCCGCCCGGAATCGGCCGGGTCGATGGTACCGAGGCGCAGGATCAGGTGCGGGTGGCCGGTGCTGGCGAGCATGACCCGCATGGCGGAGTCGACGATGTGCACGAACGTCCCGTAGGAGGAGAACAGCGCCCTCCAGCCAGGCGTTGGCGACCAGGCCGGGCCCGCCGTGTCCGGAGCCGGTGACGTCGGGACGGCGTAGCCGACGACCGGGGTGGTCCGGTCCGGGTTGTAGCCGTCGACGGCCTTGACCAGCGCCAGCGCGGCGACCTGGACGAGGTTGTCGTAGCGTTCCCCGCGGCCGGCGTAGCGCCACGCGAGCCGGTTGGCGAGCGGCAGGTTGTCCTCGATGGCTCGGGTCCGCAGGACATCGCGGTCAGGGTGAGCGGCGGGCAGCCGGACACGTACACGCAGCAGGTGCTCCGTCGTGTCCGGCGGGTAGGCGGGGAGGCTGTCGGCTCTGCGGGCCGCCGTAGCGACGGCGGTTGTCCGGCGCGCCGGGCGACCGGCATACGGCCGCGGTGTTGATTGGGTCGCCGCCTGTGGCGCGAGGTTCGAGGTTGGTGCGGCGAGCATGGTCATGGTTCCACGCCCCATCAGGGGGACATGCCGAAGATGCCGGCAGTGGCGGCACCTCTGTTGAAGCGCCGGACGTCACTGGTCGTGACCGCGAGGTCCAGGCGGCAGAAAAAGGTGAGTCAACCGGACGGCTGACGGGCGCGCGGATGCGGTCTCCCACACTACGCCGATTTACGTCGTCCTCAAGCACGTCACAACCGCCACACGCGCGGGGCACCAGCTGTTGTCTTCTGTTGTCTTGCCGTGACGCTCCTCGGGCCGAGAGCGCGTAGGGTGAGGTTGTCGCTCGGGACCCCGGTGGCTGCCAGCCCCGCCGCCGTCTTCGATCCGTCCCTAAGCTGAGGGCCTCATGATCCGGGTTTTCCATCGTCTCCAGCGTTCCTTGGCGGCGGCGGTCACGTAGCACGCGGCGGGCCCGGTGACGTGCCTGCACGCCGCGGTGTCCCGACGTCGTCACGCCGCTCGACGGCTGGCCCCGCCGCGACAGGCCGCCTTCGCCGCGGTCGCCGGGCGAATCGGCCGGGCCTTGATCTGGCGACGGCGACTGCCGATCCCGTCGCAGACCGTGACCAACGATCCGGGTGCCGCCAGGTCGGTGGAGACATCGGCCGTCGACCGGGTGCCACAACATACTCCGCGGGCGTTCGCACCGCGGAACTGCTTCATGAGCAACGAGAAGGAACGTGAGTGCGATGGTCGACATCGCCAACGAGCACAACGGTGCTGTCAGCAACACTGTCCACGCCGCCACCACCCGTCCGCTGCTGCAGGCGCCCCAGACGGCCCGGCGCCAGCCCGCCGCAAGGACAACGCCAGCGACCTTCAATGTCCCGGCTGACGATCGAGGACGCGTGACGGTCGGCTCGGGGCCAGCGACCGCCGTCCGGTATCTGCTGGCCGGAGCCCGCCTCGCGCTCGGCTGGATCTTCCTGTGGGCGTTCCTGGACAAGATGTTCGGCCTCGGCCACGAAACCACCACGGCCAAGTCATGGCTCAACGGCGGCAGCCCCACCAAAGGATTCCTCGGCTCGGCAGCGAGAGGCCCGTTCGCCGGGTTCTACCACTCGATCGCCGGTGCCGGCCTCACCGACGTGCTGTTCATGGCCGCGCTGCTCGGCGTCGGCGTCGCGCTGATCCTCGGCATCGGGATGCGCCTCGCAGCCGGCGCCGGCGCGCTGCTCACCGTCATGATGTGGACCGCGGTGCTGCCCCCGGCCGGCAACCCGTTCATGGACGACCACCTCATCTACGCCGCCATCCTGATCGTCCTGCCACTCCTGGGCGCCGGTAACACCCTGGGACTGGGCCCCATCTGGTCAACCCTCCCGCTGGTGCGCCGCGCCACCTGGCTGCAGTAGCCACACCCAGGTGCATGCGCGCCGTGCATCTGAATAGAGGAGCCGACCTCGTCAGATCCTGCCGCCTCAGCGGCAGGATCTGACCGGTGCGGACACACCACCTCCAGGCGGCCACCATGACGGAGCAGACCCAAGCACATGCCCGGCGCATCGCCGCCGGCGTCGATGGCTCACCACACTCCAAGGCCGCCCTGCGCTGGGCGATCGCCCAGGCGCAGATCGTCGGCGCGACCGTCCAGGCGCGGTTGTGACCCTGGCCGGGTATCGTGTCGTCATCGGTCGCTCCAGACCCCGGCGGCGTGATCGCCAGCTGCCGGGAGGGTGTTGTGAGCATCGTTGACCTGACCATCGACGACGCCGGCGACCGGGGTGCGGCGGCGGGGCAGCGATTATGCGGAGCTGATGAAGCTGGTCCGCGGCGTCGCGCTCAGCCGATGGTCCGTGCCTACTGCGACAGCGACGACCTGCCGTACGCGGAGGCCAGCCTGTTCGGCTCGTACCGCCAGGCCCTGCTGCACCTGCACACGGGCGGCCGCGTGACGCGGATGACGCGGGGCCGTAGTGACGTGGCGTAGGGTTCACGGCGACCAGCCGTCGAGGAGTCAGTCGCGTTCGATCCGGACTCTGTCTTGCGCTGCCACGCGTCGCGGCCGCACCAACCTTGGGGTATCGGAGGCGGCTCTCATGGTCTCATCGTTGGCGCTCAGGCGTGCGGATCAGGCAGTGTGGTGCGCCCGGGCCGCAGGATGTGGCTGTGGAGCCTCGCCCCAGCGCATGCGGGAGATGGACCGGCAGCGGTCGAGCACCTGTGCGCCGCGGCGATCGCCGCGACCGCGACCGACGGAGCGGCCGTTGCTGTGGCGCTCGAGGCCGCCCCGCGCGAGACGATCTACAGCAGTAACCGGATCGTCTCGGAGGTGGAGGAATTGAGCCTGACCCTCGGCGAGGGGCCATGCGTGGACGCACTCGACGGCGGTCTTGAGCGGGTCCCCGATCTATGTGCCGGCCGATGCCTGGCTCGGTGGCCCGTCTTCGCCCCGGCCGCCGTGCAAGCCGGTGTCCGGGCGATCTTCGCGTTGCCGCTGCAGATCGGCGCGATCCGGCTCGGCGTCCTGGACCTCTACCGCGGTGAGCCGGGCGACCTGGACCGGGGGCAGTTGCGCGACGCGCTGATGCTGGCGGATACGGCATGCGCGCTGCTGCTCGACGCCACCGAGCAAGACGTGCCGCAGGTTCCGGGACGTGTCCCTGAACCAGCCGGCCTGCAGCATCCAGAAGTGCATCAGGCCACCGGCATGGTCAGTGTGCAGCTGGGGCTGTCGGCGGCCCTTGCCCTGATCCGGCTCCGGGCCTACGCATACGCCCATGAACGACGGCTCCGGGACGTCGCCCGGGATGTGGTCGCCCGCCGGCTGCGGTTCGGCCACGGCGACATTGCACACGGCAGCCAGCCGGATGGCCATCGATCCGATGGCGACTGAGAGTTCAGCCGACCCTGTTTCCGGTCGGTTCAACGTCGCAGGTGGCCGGCGGGCCGGCGGCATTATGCTTGTCGAGGGTGTTTGAGATGGCCGAGACCGCGCTAGCCGATGTGCTCGTCGAGATGGCGGACACGCTCGTCGACGACTTCGACGTGATCGATTTCCTGCACGCGTTGACCGAACGGTGCGTGCAGCTGCTGGACGTCTCGGCTGCCGGGATCCTGCTTACCGATCAGCGGGAGACCTTGCAACTTGTGGCGGCCTCCTCGGAGCGGACGCGGCTGCTGGAACTGTTCCAGCTGCAGACCGACCAGGGACCCTGCGTCGACTGCTTCAACACCGGACGGCCGGTCTCGGTGCCCGACATCCGTTCCGCCGGCCGCTGGCCCCGGTTCACGGCCGCGGCTGCGGAGGTCGGTTTCGTCTCGGTCCATGCCCTGCCGATGCGCCTGCGCGCGGAGGTCATCGGGGCGTTGAACCTCTTCGGCGTCGAACCAGGCGCACTGGACGATGACAAGTTGCGCGCCGGCAAAGCCCTCGCCGACGTCGCCACCATCGGACTATTGCAACAACGCGCCATCCGCCACCGCGACACCCTCACCGAGCAGCTGCAGACCGCGCTGAACAGCCGGATCCTGATCGAGCAGGCCAAGGGCGTCCTCGCCGAACGCCTGCACGTGGACCTCGACCAGGCATTCGCGCTGCTCCGTCATACCGCCCGCAACCGCAATCGTCGCCTCTCCGAACTCGCACTGGCCGTCGTCAACGGCACCGAACAGATCCCGGGGACGCCGGAGGCGAAATCCGCACGCTGACGACGCCACCGGCGGAACCTCCCGGCCACGACCACAATCGAGAGTGCCGTCATGAGCTGGATGGCCCAGACGCGACAGCGGGCCCGGGAGCGCCTGACGCTCGCCCGGCAACGTAATGCGCTGCCGTTTCCGGGCGGAGGGAGCCGCTGTACCACCCGGAGAGGCGGCGCCGACGATCGACGACGCCATCCCGCGGGGTGTGCGGATCGCCGGCGCATGGGCCTGGTGGGTGATCCTGTTCGTCGTCGTCGCCTACCTGCCGAGCTCATTGCCGCGATGAGCGCGGTCGGGGCAACGGTGGAGGAATCGGCTGCAGGCCGGTCTCGAGCGGGCTGCGGCACGGCAACGAGCCGTTCCCACTCGTGGTGGCCTCCGCGCCAAGGACGATGGCTACGCCTGGTCGGCGACAAGCACCTCGGTGGTGAGGAACAGCGCCGCGATGGAGGCGGCGTTCTGCAGCGCCGAACGCGTCACCTTGGCCGGGTCGATGATGCCCTCGGCCAGGAGGTTGACGTACTCGCCCGTCGCGGCGTTGAGACCGTGGCCGGCCTCCAGGTTGCGGACGCGCTCGACCACGACGCCGCCCTCGAGGCCGGCGTTCACGGCGATCTGCCGCAGCGGGGCGTCGAGCGCGACCTTGACGATGTTCGCGCCGGTCGCCTCGTCGCCG
>NZ_BAABAT010000130.1:0-5943 GCF_039537565.1 Dactylosporangium darangshiense | reverse complement strand
GCCGCAACCACCCCAGCCAGACCCGCCACCGTCGGCGCATCGAACAACGCCGCCACCGGCACCTCAACCCCGAACACCGCCCGCACCCGCGACACCACCTGCGTCGCCAACAACGAATGCCCACCCAGCGCGAAGAAGTTGTCGAGGACGCCCACTCGCGCCACGCCCAGCAGCTGCTCCCAGAGCCCGGCCAACACCTCCTCGACCGCCGACCGCGGCGGCACGAACCCGGCGTCCAGCCCCATCCGCGCGCCGTCCGGCGCCGGCAACGCCTTGCGGTCGAGCTTGCCGTTCGCGGTGAGGGGCAGCGACGCCAGTTCGACGTACACCCCGGGCAGCATGAACTCGGGCAACCGTCCGCGCAGGAATCCGCGCAGCTCCTCCACCCCCGGCGCGCCGGCCGCCGCGTCCGCCGGGACCAGGTAGGCCACAAGGCGCCGATCCGCGTCGGTGCCGTCGGCGATCACGACCGCGTCCGCGACGCCGTGGTGTCCGCGCAGCGCGGCCTCGATCTCGCTCGGCTCGACCCGGAAGCCGCGCACCTTGACCTGCGTGTCGGCCCGGCCGATGAACTCCAGCCTCCCGTCGGGCCGCCACCGCGCGACGTCGCCGGAGCGGTAGAGCCGGCCGCCGTCCGCGCCGAACGGGTCGGCCACGAACCGCTCGGCGGTCAGGGCCGGCGCCCCGATGTACCCGCGGGCCAGCCCGGCGCCGCCGACCAGCAGCTCGCCGGGCACGCCGAGCGGGACCGGGCGCAGCGAGCGATCCACCACGTGCACGCGCAGGTCGGGCAGGCCGGCGCCGATCACGCTGCCGTGCGCCCCGGTCACGGTCGCGACGTCCAGCGGCATGTGGGACACGTGCACGGTGGTCTCGGTGATCCCGTACATGTTCACCAGGCGCGGCGCGTCGTCACGGTGCCGGGCGTACCAGTCGAACAGCCGCCCCGGCTCGAGCGCCTCCCCACCGAAGATCACGTACCGCAGCTCGAGCGGCCGGCCGGGCGCCTCCCGGTCGGCCGCGGACAGCGCCGCGAAGGCCGACGGCGTCTGGTTCAGGACCGTGACGCGCTGCTCGGACAGCAGCTGTAGGAACTCGGCGGGCGATCGGGTCACCGACCACGGCACCACCACCAGCCGGCCGCCGTACGCCAGCGCGCCCCACAGCTCCCACACCGAGAAGTCGAATGCGAACGAGTGGAACAGCGTCCACACGTCGGCGGGTCCGAACGAGAAGTGCGGTTGCGTGGTCGTCAGCAGGCGGACCACATTGGCGTGCTGTACCGCCACGCCCTTGGGCCGGCCCGTCGACCCCGACGTGTAGATCACGTAGGCCAACCGGCCCGCCGAGTCCACCCGGTCCACCGGCGCGTCCGAGCAGCCGGCCACCGCCTCGGCCACCGCCGGATCGTCCAGCCGGACCGTGTTCAGGCCCTGCACCAGCCCGGCGTGCGCGTCGCGGGAGCCGATCAGCACCGACGCGCGGCTGTCCGTCAGCATGAAGCGCAGCCGGTCGTCCGGGTAGCCGGGGTCCAGCGGCAGGTACGCCGCCCCGGCCTTCCACACCGCCAGCGGCGCGACCACCATGTCCGGGCCGCGCTCCAGGCACAGGCCCACGACCGACTCGCGGCCGACGCCCAGGCCCCGCAGGTACCGGGCCAGGCGGTTGGCCCGCGCCTCCAGCTGCCCGTACGTCAGCCGGTCCGCCCCACTCACCACCGCCACGGCATCCGGATCGGCCTGCGCGTGCCGCGCGATCCAGACGTGGACGCCCGCCACCGGGATCTCGGCCGCGCCCCGCCCGGCCCGCTCGTCCAGCCACCGGAGCTCGTCGGCCGTCGCCGCCAGCAGCTGGGACAGGCGGCGGCCCGCGTCCGCGGCCAGCGACCGCGCCAGGTCCAGCCAGGCCGCCACGAGTCGCTCGATCGACGGCCGGTCCCACAGCGCCGTGCTGTACTCCATCGACCCCGACAGCCCGGCACCCGCATCGACGAGCGTCACCGACAGGTCGAACTTCGCCGCGGTGGTCCCGCCGCCGGCGCCGGCCTCGTCCGCCTCGGCCGCCGTCTCGTAGTTGAACAGCACCTGGAACAGCGGCGTGCGGGAGCGGTCCCGGTCCACGTCCAGGGCGTCGACCAGCTGCTCGAACGGCAGGTCCTGGTGGGCGTACGCGTCGAGGGTGCGGGCCCGGACGCGGCCGAGCAGCTCGGCGAACGTGGGGTCGCCGGACAGGTCGGTGCGCAACACCAGGGTGTTGACGAAGAACCCGATCAGGCCCTCGATCTCCGCGCGGTTGCGGTTCGCGATCGGCGTGCCCACGACGATGTCGTCCTGGCCGCAGTACCGGCTCAGCAGGACGTTGAACGCCCCGAACAGCGTCATGAACATGGACGCGCCGACGCTCCGGCCCGCCGCGCGGAGCCCATCGGCGACATCGCCCGGGATCGCGAACTCGACGACCTCGCCCTCGGCGGAGCGGATCGGCGGCCGCGGCCGGTCGGTCGGCAGCTCCAGCGTCGGCGCCCCCGCCAGCGTCCGCCGCCAGAATTCCAGCTGGTCCTCGAGCACCTCGCCCGACAGCCACTGCCGCTGCCACACCGCGAAGTCCGCGTACTGCACCGGCAACGCCGGAAGCTCGGAGCCGGCGTACAGCGCGGCGAGCTCGGCCTGCAGAATGCCGGCCGACCACTCGTCGCCCACGACATGGTGCATCGCCAGCGCCAGCACGTGCTCGTCGCCGCCCAGCCGCAGCAGCGTCGCCCGGAACAGCGGCCCGGCCGCCAGGTCGAACGGCACCACCGCGTCCGCGGCCAGCCACGCCTCGGCCGCCGAGGCCGGTTCCGGCTCCCCGGCGAGGTCGACGATCGGCAGTTCGAGCCGCTCCGGGGCGGCGTCGATCATCTGGTACGCCACCCCGTCCTCGCCCGCGACCAGCCGCGTGCGCAGCACCTCGTGCCGGGCGACGAGCCCGCCGAGCGCCGCGCGCAACGCCGGCACATCCACCGGCTTGGGCAGCCGGATCGCCATCGGCATGTTGTATTCGGCCGACTCCGGCTCGAGCTGGTTCAAGAACCACAGCCGCTGCTGCGCGAACGACAACGGCAGCAGCCCGTCGCGGTCCACCGGCACGATCGCCGGCGCCACTTCCCCAGGCGCGGCACCGTCAACCACCGCGGCCAGCCGTGCAACGGTCGGATTTTCGAACAACGCCGCCACCGGTACCTCAACCCCGAACACCACTCGCACCCGCGACACCACCTGCGTCGCCAACAACGAATGCCCACCAAGATCAAAGAAATCATCGGCCGCCCCGACCCGCTCGACGCCGAGCAACTCCGCCCAGATCCCCGCCAGCACCTCCTGCACCGGCCCCACCGGCGCCACAAACCCCCCAGTCAACGCCACCCGGACACCACCCAACCCGGCCCGATCCACCTTCCCGTTCGGCGTCAACGGCAACCCGGCGAGCTCCACAAACACCGACGGCACCATGAACTCCGGCAACCGCTCCCGCAACCACCCACGCAACCCCTCCACAACCCCCGGCACCACATACGCGACCAGCCGCTCCCCACCCGCGTCAGCCACCACCACCGCGTCGCGGATCCCGGGATGTCCGCGCAGGACGTGCTCGACCTCACCCGGCTCGATCCGATACCCACGCACCTTCACCTGCGCGTCATTCCGACCCAGAAACTCCAACGCCCCATCCACCCGCCACCGCACCACATCCCCCGACCGATACAACCGACCACCACCAAACGGATCCGCCACAAACCGCGACGCCGTCAAATCAGCCCGACCCAAATAGCCACGCGCCACCCCGGAACCACCGATGAACAACTCGCCCGGCACCCCGATCGGCACCCGCCGCAGGAACGCGTCCAGCACATACAGCCGGGTCCCCGGCAACGCCCCACCCACCGGCGCCGGACCAACCCCACCCCCCGGCTCGGCAAACGTCGAGTCGATACCAGCCTCAGTCACCCCGTATGCGGTCAACACCCGCGCATCCAGGACCTGCCGAGCCCGGGCCGCCGCTTCGAGACGCCACACATCGGTGGTCACGACCAGCAGCCGCAACCCATCCAGCACCACCCCGGTGTCCTCCAGATACGCGACCAGCGCATCGGCATAGCGCGGAGCAACCTCCATCGCCTCCACCCGCTGACCCACCAGGACCGCACACCACTCGCCCACCGACAGCTGCAACCCGACCGCACCCAGCACCAACGTCCCACCCGAGCCCAGGGCACGAACCACGTCACCGGTGAACACGTCGAAACTCGCGCTCGCCACCGACAACCACCGCAACCGCTCACCCGCACCGAAGTGGGACCGCATCCAACCGCCGAGCACACCCAGCAACACCGCGTGCGGCACGACCACGGCCTTCGCCACACCCGTCGAACCTGAGGTGTAGATGACGCACGCCGCCTGACCCGCCACCACCGGCAGCACCTCAACCGGTGCAGCCTGAATCGGCTCGTCGAGCCAGCACACCGCCGGCACCAAACCGGCCAACTCCGCCGCCACCGAACGATGCCCGACCAGCACACCCACCCCGGCGTCGGCGACCATGAACGCCAACCGATCCGCCGGATAACCCGGATCCAACGCCAGATACGCCCCGCCGGCCCGCCACACCGCCAGCACCGCCACGACCAGATCGACACCACGCTCGACCGCCACACCGACCACCGACTCGGCACCCACACCCGCGGAACGCAACCACCCCGCTAGACGGCCGGCGCGATCCCACAACTCGCCGTAGGTCAACGAGACGTCGCCGGCCTGCACCGCGACCGCGGACGGGTCCGACTCCGCCCAGCCGGCGATCAGCTCGTGCACGCCGCTAATGCCGTCCCAGGTCACCGGAGCAGGGGTCGCGAACTCCGGCGGCGACACCAGCGCCAGACCCGACAACGCCGCATCCGGCGACGCCGCCACCGCAGCCAGGACCAGCTGCAGATGGCCGATCAGACGGCGGATCGTCGCCTCGTCGAACAACGCCGTCGCGAACTCGACCGAGCCAAGCAGGCCGTCGGACGTCTCGCTCATCACGAGCGTCAGGTCGTAGAGGGCGGCCACCGCGCGGCCCTCGCCCGGACCGGGCTGCCCTTCCTCGCCGGTCACGTAGTCGAACAGCACCTGGAACAGCGGCGTACGCGACCGATCCCGGTCCACGTCCAGCGCGTCGACAAGGTGCTCGAACGGCACGTCCTGATGCGCATAGGCGGCCAGCGTCCGCTCCCGCACCCGGCCCAGCAGTTCGCCGAACGTCGGATCCCCGGACAGATCGGTGCGCAGCACCAACGTGTTGACGAAGAACCCGATCAGGCCCTCGATCTCGGCCCGGTTCCGGTTCGCGATCGGCGTACCCACCACGACGTCCTCCTGGCCCGAGTACCGATGCAGCAGGACCGAGAACGCACCCAGCAACGTCATGAACATCGACACGCCCGCGTCACGGGCCACCGAGCGCAAACCCTCCGCCACCTGCGGCGGGACGGTGAACTCGAGCACGGCGCCGTCGGCGGACCGCACCGGGGGGCGCGGCCGATCCGTCGGAAGCTCCAGCACCGGCGCCCCGGTCAGCGCCTCGCGCCAGAACCCGAGCTCGGCCTCCAGCACCGCACCGGACAGCCAACCCCGCTGCCACACCGCGAAATCCGCGTACTGCACCGGCAACGCCGCCAACTCGCCACCGGCACACAACACGTCCAGCTCACGACACAGAATCCCGCCCGACCACGCATCACCCACCACATGATGCATCGCCAAGCTCAGCACCGACTCGTCCGCCGACACCCGCACCAACGTCGCCCGGAACAACGGCCCCACCGCCAGATCGAACGGCACCACCCCATCCGCCGCCAACCACGCCCGCGCCGCCGCGACGGGGTCCGGCTCCCCGGACACGTCCACCACCGGCAGCTCGAAC
>NZ_BAABAT010000129.1:0-6462 GCF_039537565.1 Dactylosporangium darangshiense | reverse complement strand
TCGCTGCGCGACAGCCACACAAGCCAGCCGAACAGCTGAACCATGATCAGATACAACAGCCGGAACACCATCACTGGAGCGTGCAGCCGACCGACGAAACCCCAGCTCACAAACCGTGCGACGAGTTATGGCACGGCACAGGGCTTGACGCCGAGTTCATCTGTGCTGAACCCACAGGTTTTCCTCGACATACACGCCACGGTCCCGTTCGCGATCGATCAGCACGAGGTTGAGCGCTCCGGGGACGACATATTCCCGGGTGACGGGAAACACCATGCCTGTCCAGCTCTCCCATTCCGCGACGGTTCCTTCGACCACCATCGACCGCAGAGCTGGACAGAGCACGCGGGCCCCCATGCGTTGATGGGTGCGGATCCACGGATCGATCGAGAGTCCGTCCGGACGACTCCATCCGGCGTATTCGGCCATCGACACCATCGGGTAGCGGTGCTTCCACGTCGGTCGAAGCGGCGCGACCACATGCCTGAGGCCGTCGCTGCACGCTCGTCGCGCCAACTCCTCAAGCACGAGACCTGCCATACCACGCCGGTCATGCGACGAGCCCACAGCGACCGCCATAAAGCTCAGGCTCGTGGGCTCGATGCCGGCTTCCCGGCCGTCGACCGCACGGATCAACGCGTCGTCGTAGCCCGACGGCAGGTCGGCGGCGCTGCCATCCCACGCCATCGGCACTCCCCAACCACCGGCGACGACAGAACCCCCATCGAGCACCATGATGTCGTACCGCGCGAAGTACTCCTCGGCCCGGCCCATGTATCTCTTCGGCACGTCATCGTGGAATACGAACTCTGGCCACCGTTCGCGGAACACGACGGCCGCCGCGTCGTGCAGCTCGGGCCGATCGGCGCGAGCCACAATCTCCACGCCTGCAAAATATCGGCGTCTCCAAGAGGACGCAACGCAATTGTTCGGGCAATCCCATGCACCCAACTCGGCAGTTCAGCGCACTGGCCAGTGTTGGACACTCGTCACGCGACGTGACCAGACCTGTTGCCGAGCGCGACCAGCGGTGTTCTCGTTGTTGCGGTCCTATTGGCGGCAATGCATCAGCCGTTGGCGGACTTTTGCCGGGGCCCTGGCTTCACTACCGAGACCGTCTACGCGATCACCGATCTCCTGGCCCACCAAACCAAGCCGTGGCAGCTGACCGACTGGGTCCGCGGCCACTGGTCCATCGAGAACAAAACCCACTGGGTCCACGACGTCACCTACGACGAAGACCGCTCCCAGATCCGCACCGGCACCGGACCCCGGGTCATGGCCACCCTCCGCAACGCCACCATCGGCGCACTACGCCTCGCCGGCGCCACCAACATCGCAGCCGCCACCACGCCCGCGACGCCAACCGACCACTGGCCCTACTCGGCATCACCTAACGACTTTGCCGGGGCCCTGAAGGGGAGTGCGAAGGTCAATACCGTAAACCTTGGATTTCAGATTGTTGGAATTGATGTCGATATGACGCACATCACACTCACACTTTTCAATGAGGCGTCTTACCTGTTGTAACATCGTCCTCACTGTCAGTTGAGGAGGGATTGTGTTGCGCAAGACAAGACGGAACGTACTCCGTGGTGCCATCGTGGCTGTGGCGGCCGTGACTGGAGTCGCATTGCTTGGCGCTCCCGCTTTTGCGGCCACTTATGGTGGCACGTACTCCAGTACAATGGCTTGTCAGGTTAACGGCGCCGCCTACATTCTCCAGCATCCCGGCTATCACAGCTTTGATTGCGTGCCGAACGGAAATGGTCAGGTCGTTCTCTGGGTTAACTAGGGCGTAGTACTGCTCGATGACTATGTCTTAATGTTGCACGCCACCGGGTCGGCGATGTCGTCGCCGACCCGGTGGGCCCAGCGGCCGCCCAGGACCGCATACAGGGCCCCGGCAAAGTCGTGATGGGTGTCCGGCTTGAGCTGATTGGTGGAGACGCGCCTGTGCTGGAGGTAGCAGGGCGGGCATGACCGATTCAGAAGATCATCGAGGTTCCTACGCCTTGTTGATCGTTTCTGAAGTGAGTCATGCCCGCATCGCCATCATCGCTGATCACCCCTCGTTGACCGCCGCGCCGGCCGGACGCTGCACGGCGGAGTTGACCGTCGGCCTGGCCGTGGCCCTGGTCGTGGTACCCGATCCACGCGCTCGTCGTGGCATTCGCCATCGCCTGGCGGTGGTGGTCACGGCGGCGGTCTGCGCGGTGGTCGCCGGCTACCGTTCCTACACCGCGATCGCCGAATGGGTCGCGGACCTGCCCGCCGATACCGCGGTACTGCTGAGCATCGACGCACACCGGCGGCCGTCCGAGGCGATGATCCGCAGACTGCTGCAGGCTCTTGACGCCGATCTGCTCGCCGCAGCAATCGGAACATGGCTCGCCACAAGGATTCCCGCGCCGAAACCCGGATCCAGACGAACGATGGCCGTGGACGGCAAGACCCTGCGGGGCTCGCGAACCTGCGACAGCCCGGCACGACAAGTCCTGGCCGCCGCGGACCAGTTCACCGGCGTCTTGCTCGCCAGTACCGACGTGGACACCAAGACCAGCGAGATCACCCGCTTCGCTGCGCTGCTGGTGGACCACCTCGGTGACCTGGACGGCGTCGTGGTGACAGCCGACGCGCTGCACTGCCAGCGTGACCACGTCGAGTGCTGTTGCATTGAGCGTTGCCTGGCCCGGCAGGCTTGATCGGTGAAGCTCTCGAACCGCCCTCGTCCGGCCCTACCCTCACGGTCTGCGTTCTTCGGGTTCCGGTTCCCGCCGGAGGTGATCGTGGTCGCGGTTCGCTGGTACCTGGGCTACAACCTGTCCTACCGCGACGTCGAAGAACTCCTCATCGAGCGCGGTGTCGAGGTCGACCACGTCACCGTCTACCGGTGGGTGCAACGATTCACACCGCTGTTGGCCGACGCAGCCCGGTTCTGCCGGCACGCACCGGGCGACAGGTGGTTCGTCGACGAAACTTACATCAGGGTAAATGTGTCTGGCGGTACGTCTACCGAGCCGTCGACCAGCACGGCCAGGTCGTCGACGTACTCATCTCAACCCGCCGGGACGCCGCCGCGGCCCGCCGGTTCCTCGGGCGGGCGTTGGCCACGTTGAAGGTGACGCCCACCGAGGTGGTCACCGACGCGGCGCATGCGTACCCGGCCGTGCTCGACGCGCTGATCCCGTCGGCCTAGCACCACGTCGAGCGCCACGCCAACAACCCGATCGAGGCCGATCACAGCCAACTCAAGCAGCGGCTCAGACCGATGCGCGGACTGCATACGACCGAACCGCACAGACGATTATCGCCGGACACGCCTTCGTGCAGAACCTCCGCCGCGGCCACTACGAACTCGGGCTCGACGCACCACGCGGACTCCATGTCGCGACAGCGTTCGGAAGGTGTCAAGGCGTATGAGACACGGGCTGGTTAGGCGGTCTGTATCTGTGGTGCTGGAGTTGGCGGGTTGATCCACGCTGTGGTGGGCAGGGGTGGTGGTGTTGGTGGTCGGCTGAATCGTTCGGGGCTGCGGGCGTGGGCTGCGTGCAGGACGGCGGCGCGGTGGGTGCGGATGTCGGTGGCGGTGCCGAAGTGGACGGAGGCCGGGGTGTGCAGGCCGAGTGCTTTGTGCCAGTGGGCGTGGTTGTAGTGGTTGAAGAACGTGTGGCAGAACGTGCGGGCGTCGGGCAGTTCTGAATCAGGAGGGAACACCGGTTCGCCGCGCCACTCGATCAGACAATGCAACGGCGCCAGCTTTCCCCGCTTTGATGGAGCGGTGATTACCTGCCTCCAGTTTCTGGGCGGCGTGGCAGCGTGCCCACCCCGAGTCGCCGGCCCCGGCGACGTTCGCCATGGCCTCCTACGACGCCGCCGCCGTGCTCGACCGCGCCATCGCCGCCGCGGGCGCAGACCCAACGCCGGAGGCGATCAACGAGCAGGTGGGCCCGCTCGGCGAGATCCCAAGCCCGCGCGGAAACGGGCGCTTCAACAAGAACCACGGCCCGATCCAGAATTGACACCTGAGGCAGGTCCGCAACGACAGCCAGAGCTCTCGCGTCAGGTCAAATTGCAGCTCCTGACGCAGGACAAGCATGTAGGTGGGTTTCAGCTTGGACCCCCGACACGACGAGATGGCGACCGCCTGGATGCTCAAACGGGCTCGCCGCGCTCAACGCCGGCTGAGCCGCGACGCAGGTGGAGGGGTGTTGCGGCCCAGCTGCTGCCGGCCGGACATCAACGCTCTGCACCACAGGCTTGCAAACACCTGATTACCGATAGGTGTGAGCTTCTTCCTCATTAGCAGGCGAGGGCATCGACGAGTGCCAGGGCGGCGCGGCGTATTCGCGTGTGGCCTAGTTCGGTCGCGATAGCGCGTACGTGTTCGGCGGCGAGCACGGCGAGCAGGGTGTGCGCGTCGGCCTCCGGGTCGTCGCGACCGGCAAGCATCAGTCGAATGTGGTGATGCCAGAGGCGGTACGCGCCGATCCGGTAGCGCGCACCGGGCGATCCCGTCTCCGACATCCGGACCAGGTCCAGGTGGGCCAGCAGGTAGTCGAGGTACGCGTCGACGAATGCTCGTAGCCGCTCCCGTGGGGTCGGGTCGTCGTCGGGCTTGCCCGGCCCGAGTGGGGCGGGCCCGAACATGATCGCGTCCTGCAGCTTGCGTTCCTGTTCGTCAAGCAGTGCGATGGCGAGCCCTGCCTTGTCCCCGAACCGACGAAACAGCGTGCCCTTGCCGACGCCCGCGGCTGCGGCAACCGCGTCCATCGACACCGCGTCGACACCGTGCTGACCGAAGAGGGTGGCGGCTGCGTCCAGTACCACGGCCCGGTTGCGTGCGGCGTCAGCCCGTTCCTTGGGCGGTGAGGTACGCGACATCGGCAACTCCTCCGCCGACCTAGCATAAACGGACTGCGGTCCAGTAACGTCGCGAGACATAACCGGACTGTAGTCCAATTCCCTGCATGGAGGATGCCTTGACCGCCCTCATCACCCGCGAACAGTTGCGTATCGCGATCGAAGCCGGTGCCGTGACCGTCGTCGACGCGCTCGGCGGCGAGTACTACGCTAAGCAGCACCTGCCCGGCGCGATCCCGCTTGTAGAGGACGACGTGGCCGACCAGGCCAGCGCGCTCCTGCCGAACAGGGCAACCCCGATCGTGACGTACTGCTCGAATCCGGCCTGCCCGAACAGCCAGCGCGTGGCCGACAAGCTCACCGCCCTCGGCTACACCAACGTGCGCAAGTACCGCGAGGGCATCGAGGACTGGACGACCGCGGGCCTGCCCACCGAGTCGGGCCAGCTCACCACCTGACGAGCGCGGGACGGGGAGGGCTGGGGAACAGCCGCACCCAGCCTTCCCTGCCCCGTTGGGTACCAGCCGAGTCGCCAGGATCCTGGGCCTGACCCGCTCCGGCCCCCGCGACGATCCCGATACGGACACTCACGGAGCACCCCCCGTGGTGCGGCACGATGACCAGGTGACGTCCGAGCCCAACCCTGTCAATAGAGACGATCGCCCGGTCATCGCCGTCAACGATCGTGGGCTGATGCTCGGCCTCGACGCCGAGGGCACCTGGATCATGTGGAACGAGGACGACACCGTCTGGCCACTGCACACCGTGTGGCTCGCCCACGACCATCTGATGTGGCTCATGCCCCTACTGCAAAAGCCACCGGAGGACGTCATGGACGCCATCTGCGGCGCCGAGGCCGACAGCGGACTGCTGCCAGCAGTGCTGCGGTGCGCGCTGGGCTGCTGGAGCTACCACTGGGCCGGGCTCGCACTCGAATGGCTCGAAGCCGGATACCCATCGACCGGACTCCTCGACGCGCTCCAAGCGCTGAAGGACTCCACCCGACAACCCCAACCCGTGCGACACCGGGCCCTTCGCTTGTGGCGTAAGGCAACGGCGCCTAACTTGGATGCCGGAAAGATCTTCTAGCAGGAGCTATCACGCATCATCTGACCCTGATCCGTAACGGATCAAGTGGAGCCCGACAATTGAACCGCCACGCCGGCGGTGCGCTCGCCGCGGCGTTGCGACCCCTCTGAGGGCGATGAGGACCCAGGCGCGGCCTCCCGCTCGTGGCGGTCAACTGGATGTTGCGACCCCTCTGGCTACGTCGTTACCACCATCCGCGACATCGCCCACGCCGCGGGGGTCGGCGAGCGCACCGTCTACGCCGCCTTCCCCGGCAAGGCCGACCTCTTCCGGCACGTGCTCGATGTGGCCACCGTCGGCGACGAGCGACACGTGGCGGTGGCCGACCGGCCGGAGATCCGGGACGCCTCGACTAGGCGCAATACCGCTGACTTAAGTGATCGCGTTCAGGGTGCGGGTGAAGGAGATCCGGTCGGGGTCCTCGCCGGCGTGCTGGGCGGCCTGCCACATCAGCTCGCGGATGGCGTAGTGCACCAGCAGGAACCCGTAGACCTCCTGCTCGACCCCGTC
>NZ_BAABAT010000128.1:0-6560 GCF_039537565.1 Dactylosporangium darangshiense | reverse complement strand
CACGCTCCACACACAGACCAACCAACGACTCCGCACCCACACCCAACCCACGCAACCGCCCAGCCAAACCCAACACCCGCCGCCGCAACACCCCATACGTCAGCACCACATCACCGCACCGCACCGCCACCCGATCCGGATCCGCCACCGCCCAACCGGCAATCTGCGCACCGACACCACCCGACCACGGCACCACCGGATCGCCCGCGCACCACACCGCCAGATCCGCCGACTCCACCGACGTCAACACCGAAATCTCCGACAGCCGCGCGCCGCCGTGGGCGGCGACGCCCGCCAGCACCCGCTGCAGATGTCCGACCAGCCGCATCATCCGCGCGTCGTCGAACAGCGCCGTGCTGTACTGCACCGCGCCCGCCAGGCCGCCACCGACCTCGCCCAGCGACAGCGACAGGTCGTACTTCACCGGCATGGACATCCGCACCGGCCGCATGGTGTCGCCCGGCTCGTCGCCGTCGTCGGTGACGTAGTTGAACTGGACCTGGAACAGCGGCGTGCGCGACCGGTCGCGGTCCACGTCAAGGGCGTCGACCAGCTGCTCGAACGGCAGGTCCTGGTGCGCGTACGCGGCCAGGGTGCCCTCCCGCACCCGGCCGAGCAGCTCCGCGAACGTCGGATCCCCGGACAGGTCCGTGCGCAGCACCAGCGTGTTGAGGAAGAAGCCGATCAGGCCCTCGATCTCGGCCCGGTTCCGGTTCGCGATCGGCGTGCCGACCACGACGTCCTCCTGGCCCGAGTACCGGCCCAGCAGCACCGTAAAGGCACCCAGCAGCGTCATGAACATCGATGCGCCCGCGTCCCGGGCCACCGCCCGCAGTCCGTCGGCCACCTCCCGCGGTACGACAAACTCGATCATGGAACCCTCGGTCGACCGGACCGGCGGCCGCGGCCGATCCGTCGGCAGCTCCAGCACCGGCGCCCCGGCGAGGGCGTCCCGCCAGAATCCGAGCTGCTCTTCCAGCACCGGCCCCGACAGCCACCGCCGCTGCCACAGGGCGAAGTCCGCGTACTGCACCGGCAGTGCCGGCAGCCGCGGCTCGGTCCCGTCCCGGAACGCGGCGTAGAGCCCGCCCAGCTCGCGCTGGAGGATCGCCATCGACCACTCGTCGCCCACCACGTGGTGCATGGCCAGGCTCAGCACGTGTTCGCCGGCCGCGGCGCGCAGCAGCGTCGCCCTCAGCAGCGGGCCGGCCGCCAGATCGAACGGCACGGCCATGTCGGCGGCCAGCCACGCCTTCGTCGCCGCGGCGGGATCCGGCCGCCCTGAGAGGTCCACGACCGTCAGGTCGAACCGCTCCGGCGCCGGGTCGATGATCTGGTACGGCACGCCGTCCCCGTCGGGAACCAGCCGGGTCCGCAGCACCTCGTGCCGCCGCACCAGCGCCCCGAGTGCCGAGGCCAGCGCCGGCACGTCGACGGCGCCGGGGAACGGCACCGTGATCGCCATGTTGTACTCGACCGAACCCGGATCCAGCTGCGCCAGGAACCACATCCGCTGCTGCGCGAACGACAGCGGCAACGGTTCACCCGCGCGGCGCGGCTGAATCTCGTGCGCGCGCCGCTCGCCGCGCAGCCGCCGGGCCAGCAGTTCTCTCCTCGACTCCGAAAGCATCAAGACTCCATCAGTCAGCGCGGCGAGTTGGGCGTGTCGTCCTGCGAACGCTGCCATCCGGCAAGTTCGGCACTCAGCCAACGGCCGACGCTCTCGGCGCTCTCGCCATTGACCACGGTCAGGTGCTTGCCCGGGACGTCGACGACCTCGAATTCCGGGACGATCATGCGCCATTGTTCGAGCGTCCGGCGCTGCAGCTCCGGCGGGTCGTACTGCGGCATGAACAGCACGACCCGGCCGTCGTACCGCAGTTGCGTCCGGGCCATGCGGGTCCGGTACCGCATGCTCGCCATCGAGTTCAGGTGACGGACCTTGCGCGCCCGCAGCCACTGCTGGTCGCCGGCGCGTGCGGCCGCGGTGCCGTCCTCGTCGAAGTCCCAGGCCTTCAGGATCTCCTCGATCGCGGCCTCGAACCCCGGGCCGCCGGCGATCGCCTCGTCGATGCTGCGCAGCAGGCGCAGTTGCTGCTTGCGCTCCTCCCGCAGGACCCGCCGGCGGCGCAGCGCGTGATGCGGCGGCCCGACCAGCAGGACGGCGGCGACGTCGCCGCCGGCCGCCCGCAGCTGGTGCGCCATCTCGAGCGCCACGTAGGCGCCCATCGACCAGCCGGCGAAGACATGCGGCCCGTCGCGCTGGATCCGCAGCACCTCTTCGAGGTAGGCGGCGGCCATGTCCTCCACGGCCTCGCGCGGCTCCTCCTCGTCGGTCAGCCCGCGCGACTGCAGCCCGATGAAGCGCTGCCCGTCCGCGAGGTGACCGGCCAGCTCGGCGAAGTCCGTCACGGTTCCGTTCGAGGAGTGCACGAAGAACAGGGCCGGATCGGCGGTACCCCGGCGAACCTCGATGGCCGCCCGCAGCCGCAGCGCCTCGGAGCGCTCCTCGACGGCGGCGGCCGTCGCGGCGATCGTCGGCTGGTCGAAGAACTCGCCGACGCTGATCTCGTACCCGGCGCCACGAATGCGCGCGACGGCCTGGGTGGCGAGCAGCGAGTGCCCGCCGAGCTCGAAGAAGTTGTCGTGGATGCCGACCTGCCCGAGCCCGAGCACCTGCGCCCAAATCGCGGCCAGGGTCTCTTCGGTCGGCGTCCGCGGCGCCACATAACTGTCAGCCGGCCCCACATGCACCAACTCCGGATCCGGCAACGCCCGCCGATCAAGCTTCCCGTTCGCGGTCAACGGCAACGCCGCCAACTCCACAAACAACCCCGGCACCAGATGCTCCGGCAACCGCGCCCCCAGGAACCGACGCAACTCCGCAACGGACGGCATCCCGTCGACCGGCACCACATAGGCGACGAGCCGACGGCCCGCATCCACCCCATGCCCGGTCACCACCGCCGCACCGACCCCCGGATGCGCCAGCAACGCCCCCTCCACCTCACCGGGCTCGATCCGGTAGCCACGAACCTTCAACTGGCTGTCAGCCCGGCCCAAGAACTCCACCGTCCCGTCGGCCCGCCACCGCGCCCGATCCCCCGACCGGTACATCCGGCTCCCATCACCAGCGAACAGGTCCGCGACAAACCGCTCACCCGTCAACTCCGGACGCCCCCGATAGCCGCGGGCCACACCGAAACCGCCGATGAACAGCTCACCGACCACACCGGCCGGCACGGGTTGCAGCCACTGGTCCAGCACATACAACCGGGCACCCGGCAACGGCCCACCGATCGGCACCCGATCCCCACCCACCACAACGGGCGTGAGCTCCATCCCGGCCACACCGACGGTGGTTTCGGTCGGCCCGTAGTGGTTCGCCACCCGAACCCCATGCTCGCCGGCCACGGCCAGCAGTCGGCGCAGCCATTCCGGCGAGGCTGCCTCGCCACCCAGCACCAACGCCCGCCCCGGCAGCAGTTCCGCCAACCCGGCCCCGTCGGCGAGGCCGGCCAGATGCGACGGCACGATCTTCACAAAGTCGATCGCATGCTCGACCAGGAACGCGGCCACCGCCTGCGGGTCGGTCACCGTGGCCGGATCGGCGAAGTACAAGCAGCCGCCGCTGGCCAACCCACCGAACAACACCGTGTTCACAAAATCGGTACCCGCCGGCTGCAGCACCCCGTACCGGCCACCCGGCGCACCGAACCCGACCCGCTCCAACACCCCCGACACGTAGCTGAGCAGACCAGCGTGGGTGACCACCACACCCTTCGGACGACCCGTCGAACCCGACGTGAACATCACATACGCCGCTTGACTGACCGCCCCCCGCACCACCGGCACCACCGCCGCCGCAGTCAACGCCGGGTCGTCGAGATCGATCGTGCGGATCCGGCCGGCCGGAACCTGCTCCAACAACTCCTCACGACCGAGAATGACCGAGACGCCGCCCTCAGCAAGCATGAACGCCAGCCGGGACACAGGCGCCCGCACATCCAACGGCAGATACGCCCCACCGGCCAGCCACACCCCCAGGACTGACACCACCACATCGACACCCGCATCAGCCGCGACACCCACCACGGTCTCCGGACCCACACCCACCGACCGCAGATATCCCGCCAGGCCCGACGCCCGCTGCCAGATCTGCCCGTAGGTCCAGGAACCGGAAGCATCCACCACCGCCGGCCAGTCCGGGTTGCGCTGCACCCAGCCTGCGACCAGGTCATGGACGCCCGCCACCGGCGGCACCGCCACCGACGGGCCCGACTGCCAACCCGCCAACACACCTTGCTCGGGGCCGGTCAACAGGTTCAGGCCGGACAGCCGGCCGTCCGCGCCCGCCGCGACCGCACCGGCCAACGCCAGGAAATGCCCGATCAGACGGCGCATCGACGACTCATCGAACAACGCCGACGCGAAATGCACCGCACCGACCAGGCCACCGGCCCGCTCAGCCACAATCAACCGCAGATCGAACTTCGCCATCATCGGACGCACGACACTCTCGTCCTGCGTGAAGTCCTCCACCTCCGCACTGCGCTCGGCATCAGCGAAGTAGTTGAACAACACCTGGAACAACGGCGACCGCGACCGATCCCGATCCACATCCAACGCATCCACCAACTGCTCGAACGGCAGATCCTGATGCGCGTACGCGTCGAGGGTGCGGGCCCGGACACGACCCAGCAACTCCGCGAACGTCGGATCACCAGACACATCCGTGCGCAACACCAGCGTGTTCACGAAGAACCCGATCAGACCCTCGATCTCCGCGCGGTTGCGGTTTGCGATCGGGGTGCCGACCACGATGTCGTCCTGGCCCGAGTACCGGCTCAACAACACCGTGTACAACCCGAACATCGTCATGAACATCGACACACCCGCATCCCGCGCGACCGCCCGCAGACCGTCACTCACCGCACGCGGGATCGCGAACTCGATCACCGAACCCTCGCTCGAACGCACCGGCGGCCGCGGACGATCCGTCGGCAACTCCAGCACCGGCGCACCCGCCAAGGCCTCCCGCCAGAACCCGAGCTGGCCCTCGAGCACCTCACCGGACAGCCAACCCCGCTGCCACACCGCAAAGTCCGCATACTGCACCGGCAACGCCGGAAGCTCCGAACCGGCGTACAACGCGCCCAGCTCGTTGCGGAGAATGCCCGCCGACCACTCGTCGCCCACCACGTGATGCATCGCCAACGCCAGCACATGCTCGTCCGCCGCCACCCGCACCAGCGTCGCCCGGAACAACGGCCCCGCCGCCAGATCGAACGGCACCCGACCATCGGCCGCCAGCCACGCCTCCGCCGCCGCGACCGGGTCCGGCTCCGCGGACACGTCGACGACCGGCAGTTCGAGCCGCTCCGGGGCGGGATCGATGATCTGGTACGGCACGCCGTCCTCGCCCGCGACCAGCCGGGTCCGCAGCACCTCGTGCCGCGCGACCAGCCCACCCAGCGCGGCCGCCAACGCCGGCACATCCACCTCGCCATCGAGATGGATCGCGGCCGGCATGTTGTACTCGACGGAGTCCGGCTCCAGCTGCGCCAGGAACCACAACCGCTGCTGCGCAAACGACAACGGCAGCAACCCATCGCGGCCGACCGGCACGATCGGCGGCGCAACCGCGCCCGGCACGGCGGCCTCGATCACCGCCGCCAGCGCCGCGACGGTCGGCGCGTCGAACAACGCCGCCACCGGCACCTCAACGCCAAACACCGACCGCACCCGCGACACCACCCGCGTCGCCAGCAACGAATGCCCACCCAGCGCGAAGAAGTTGTCGACGGCCCCGACCCGCTCCACCTCGAGCAACTCGGCCCAGATCCCGGCCAACACCTCCTGCACCGGTCCCGTGGGGGCGACGAACGCCTCCACCAGATCCAACCGAGCCGCATCCGGGGCTGGCAACGCCGCCCGATCCACCTTCCCGTTGACATTGAGCGGAAGCGACGCGAGCTCCACGAACACCGCCGGCACCATAAACTCCGGCAGCCGGTCACGCAGGAATCCGCGCAACGGCTCCACCCCCGGCACGCCCACCGCCGCATCCACCGGCACCAGGTACGCCACCAGCCGCCGATCCGCCTCATCACCATCGGCGACCACAACCGCGCCGTCGATCGCCGGATGCTCCCGCAGCACGGCCTCGATCTCGCCCGGCTCGATCCGGAACCCACGGACCTTCACCTGCGCATCCGCCCGACCCACAAACTCCAACCGACCGTCGCCCCGCCACCGCACCACATCTCCAGAGCGGTACAACCGACCGCCATCGCCGGAGAACGGGTCGGCGATGAACCGCTCCGCGGTCAACTCGGACCGGCCCGCATACCCGCGAGCCACACCGATCCCACCGATCAGCAGCTCACCCGACACCCCAACCGGCACCGGCCGCAGCTCGGCATCCACCACAAACACCCGCACATTGCCCAGCACCGACCCGATCGGCGGTGCCGACCCGTCCGACACGGTCAGGCCGGCCGTGCTCATCACCGTCGCCTCGGTCGGACCATACGTATTCACCAGGCGCGAACGGCCCG
>NZ_BAABAT010000127.1:0-6831 GCF_039537565.1 Dactylosporangium darangshiense | reverse complement strand
GAGGTCGATGCGGTTGAGGTGTTGGGGTGTGGGTGGGTCGATGATTTGGTGGGGGATGCCGTCGGCGTCGGCGACCAGCCGGGTTCGTAGCACCTCGTGCCGGGCCACCACCGCCGAAAACGCAGCCTCCAGCACGTCCTCGTCGACCGTTCCGCCCAACGAGATCTGCAGCGTCGAGGTGTACTCGGCCGACTCCGGGTCAAGCTGCTGAAGGAACCACAGGCGCTGCTGGGCGAACGACAGCGGCAGCGGCTTACTCCGGTCGGCCCGGGTGATCGACGACTGGCTCGTCGCCGGGTCCTGCCGCTGCCGGAGAATCTCGACGATCTCCTCCCGATGCAGCTTGATCTGCCGGCTCAGCTCCCCGGTCAGCACGTTCTTGGGGGCGAGCACCTGCAGGCGCTCCTCGGCCAGGTGCAGCCGCACACCCTGGTCCTCGAGGCTGCTGATGAGGTCGGAGGGGGAGATCGTCATCGGAGGGCCTCGCCTTCGTCAGTGCCCGCGTTCTGCGGCTGCGATCCGAGCCCGCGGAGTACCTCGTCGTCCGACATCTGCTCGATCTCTTGCATGATCTTGATCTCGACCAGTTCGGCGACGTTCCTGACGGTCGCGGCGTCGAAGAACTCCTCGACGCGCAGGTCGATGTCGAAGGTGGTGCGGATGGCGGCGATGGCCTCGATCGCGAGCAGCGAGTGGCCGCCGAGGTCAATGAAGTTGTCGGTCACACCGACCCGGTCGAGGCCGAGGAGTCTGGTCCAGATGGTGGTGAGGAGCTCTTCGGTGGGGGTGGTGGGCGGTTGGTAGGTGTTAATGAGGTCGGGCCGGATGCTGTCGGGGGCGGGCAGAGCGGCGCGGTCGAGCTTGCCGTTGGCGGTGAGCGGCAGCTGTGCCAGTTCGATGAACTGGGCCGGGATCATATGGTCGGGCAGGGTTTGACCGAGGTGGGCGCGGAGTTCGCTGGTGGGCGGTAGGCCCTTGTCGGCGGGGACGAGATAGGCGATGAGGCGCATGTCGTGGGCGGTGACGACTGCGGTGGTGATGGCGGGGTGGGTGGTGAGGGCGGTCTGGATTTCGGCGGGTTCTACGCGGTGGCCGCGGATTTTGATCTGGTGGTCGGCGCGGCCGAGGTATTCGAGGTGGCCGTTGGGTTGCCAGCGGGCGAGGTCGCCGGTGCGGTAGAGGCGGCTGCCGTCGTCGGCGAACGGGTTGGCGATGAACCGTTCGGCGGTCTGGGCGGGTTGGCCGGTGTAGCCGCGGGTGATCCCGGCCCCGGCGATGTGGAGTTCGCCGGTGGTGCCGATCGGGACGGGGTTGAGGTGCCGGTCGAGGATATGGGCGCGGGTGTTGGCGATGGGCCGGCCGATGGTGGCGCCGGTGTGGGAGCCGGTGTGGGTGCTGACCCCGATGGTCGTTTCGGTGGGGCCGTAGTGGTTGATCAGCTGGACCGGGAGGTCCTCGAGGTCTGCGGCCAGGGTGGTGGGGGTGCGTTCCCCGCCGAGGATGAGCGTGTGTGCGGGGAGCAGTTCGGGGAGGGGGTGGTCGGTGGTGAGGGCGGCGAGGTGGGACGGGACGATCTTGAGGTAGTCGATGTGGTGGGTGTGCAGGAACGTGGCGAGGTAACCGGGGTCGATGGTCCGGTCCGGGTCGGGCAGGTACAGGCTGCCGCCGGTGCTGAGCGCGGCCAGGATGATGGTGTTGCCGAAGTCGGTGGTGGCCGGCTGTAGCAGCGCGTACCGGCCGCCGGGCCGCCCGGTCCCGGTCCGGGTCGGGATGGCCAGGGTGTAGTTGATCAGACCGTGGTGGGTGGCGATGACACCTTTCGGCCGGCCGGTCGACCCGGAGGTGTAGATGACGTAGGCCGCCTGCTCGGGATGCACCCGCTGTCGCGGTTGTCCATTGGGGACTGTGGCGGTCGTCGGGTCGTCAAGAACCACGGCGGGCAGGGACGACTCGGTCCTGTCGCGTAGAGCGCCGGTGGTGATCAGCACCGCGGCGCCGCTGTCGCCCAGCATGTAGGCCAGCCGTTCGGCCGGATGTGCAGGGTCCAACGGTAGGTACGCACCGCCGGCCTTCCATACCGCCAGGATCGCGGTGATCGTGTCGATACCCCGGTTCAGGCACAACCCGACCACGGTTTCGGCGCCCACCCCCAGCCCGGTCAGCTGCGATGCCAGCTGATCCGCCCGCGCGTTCAACTGCGCATACGTCACGACCAGCCCGTCGTCGGTCACCACGGCGGCGATGTCGGGGGATCGGGCGGCCTGCGCCTCGAACAGCGCGTGCACGCCGTTGACCGCCGGCAGCACAGCGTCGGTGGCGTTCCACCCGGCCAGCAACTCCCGCTCAGCCGCCGACAGCACCGGCAACTGCGACACCGGCCGCTCGGGGTCCGATACCACTCTGGCCAGCACCTGCAGCAGATGCTCGACCATCCGCTCAATCCGCGATCGGTCGAACAACGCCGTCGCGTACTCAAACCTGCCGGCCGACCCCACCACCATCAACCGCAGGTCGACGGCCTGTACCGGCGGCCGTGCCTGGCCGGCCACGACATGGTCGAACAGCGTCTGCACGAGCGGGCTGCGGGAACGGTCGTGGTCATGGACCAGCGCGTCGACGAGCTCCTCGAACCTCACGTCCTGGTGCGCGTACGCCTCCGACATCGACACCCGGGTCCGGTCGACCAGCTCCGCGAACGTCGGATCATCGCCCAGCCGGGTGCGCAACACCAGTACCGGCGCAGCGGCATGTGCCGTTCCGGGGATGCCGATGAGCAGATCGTCCTGGCCGGTGTGCCAACCCAGCACGACGGCGTAAGCGGCGACCAGGATCGTGGACACGGCCGCGTCATGTCGCCGGGCCAGCTCCAGGAGACCGGCCGCCACGTCGTCCGGGACCGTGAAGTCGACAACGGCGACGCTCGGAGCACAGTCCACTGTGTACGGTCGATCCGTCGGGAGGTTCAGGATCGGCGGGTCCGCGAGCTGGGTGCGCCAGTAGTCCAGCGGCGATTTCGAGGAGATGGTCACGGAAGGTCCTCTTCCTTGTCGGCGCCGGTGTTCTGGGGCTGCGATCCGAGTCCGCGGAGCACCTCGTCGTCCGACAACTGCTCGATCTCGTACATGATCTTGGTCTCGACCAGTTCGGCGACGCTCTTGACGGTCGCCGCGTCGAAGAACTCGTCGACGCGGAGGTCGATGTCGAAGGTGGTGCGGATGCGGGTGATGGCTTGGGTGGCCAACAGTGAGTGCCCACCGAGGTCGAAGAAGTTGTCGGTGACGCCGATCTGGTCCAGGTGCAGCAGTTCGGCCCAGATGCCGGCGAGGAGCTCTTCGGTGGGGGTGGTGGGCGGTTGGTAGGTGGTGGTGAGGTTGGGCCGGGTGCTGTCGGGGGCGGGCAGGGCGGTGCGGTCGAGCTTGCCGTTGGCGGTGAGGGGCAGCTGTGTCAGCTCGATGTAGTGGGTGGGGATCATGTGCTCGGGCAAGGTGCGGAGCAGGTGCGCGCGGAGTTCGTCGGCGGGCGGCACGCCGTCGGCGATCAGGTAGGCGGTGAGCTGCTGGTCGTGGACGGTGACGACGGCGGTGGTGATGTGCGGATGGGCGGTGAGGGCGTGCTGGATTTCGGCCGGTTCTACGCGGTGGCCGCGGATCTTGACCTGGTGGTCGGCGCGGCCGAGGTATTCGAGGTGGCCGTTGGGTTGCCAGCGGGCGAGGTCGCCGGTGCGGTAGAGGCGGCTGCCGTCGTCGGCGAACGGGTTGGCGATGAACCGTTCGGCGGTCTGGGCGGGTTGGCCGGTGTAGCCGCGGGTGATCCCGGCCCCGGCGATGTGGAGTTCGCCGGTGGTGCCGATCGGGACGGGGTTGAGGTGCCGGTCGAGGATATGGGCGCGGGTGTTGGCGATGGGCCGGCCGATGGTGGCGCCGGTGTGGGAGCCGGTGTGGGTAGTGACCCCGATGGTCGTTTCGGTGGGGCCGTAGTGGTTGATCAGCTGGACCGGGAGGTCCTCGAGGTCTGCGGCCAGGGTGGTGGGGGTGCGTTCCCCGCCGAGGATGAGCGTGTCGCCGGGCAGGAGTTCCGGGAGGGGGTGGTCGGTGGTGAGGGCGGCGAGGTGGGACGGGACGATCTTGAGGTAGTCGATGTGGTGGGTGTGTAGGAAGGTGGCGAGGTAGCCGGGGTCGGTGGTCCGGTCCGGGTCGGGCAGGTAGAGGCTGCCGCCGGTGCTGAGCGCGGCCAGGATGATGGTGTTGCCGAAGTCGGTGGTGGCGGGCTGCAGCAGCGCGTACCGGCCGCCGGCGCGGCCGGTTCCGGTCCGGCTCGGGATGGCCAGGGTGTAGTTGATCAGACTGTCATGGGTGGCGATGACGCCTTTGGGTCGCCCGGTGGAGCCGGAGGTGTAGATGATGTAGGCGGCCTGGCCGGGGTGGACCCGTGGTTGTCCGTTGGGGATGGTGGTGGTTGTCGGGTTGTCGAGGATGACGGTTGGGAGCCGTCCGGCCGGCAGGTCGTCGAGTAGGGCGTTGGTGGTGACGAGTACGGCGGTGCCGCTGTCGGCGAGCATGTAGGCCAGTCGCTCGATCGGATGGGTCGGGTCGAGCGGTAGGTAGGCGCCGCCGGCCTTCCATACCGCCAGGATGGCGGTGATCGTGTCGACACCCTGGTCCAGGCATAGTCCGACCACGGTCTCGGCGCCCACCCCCAGCCCGGTCAGCTGCGATGCCAGCTGATCCGCCCGCGCGTTCAATTGCGCATACGTCACGACCAGCCCGTCGTCGGTCACCACGGCGGCGGTGTCGGGGGATCGGGTGGCTTGGGCCTCGAACAGTGCGTGGACTCCGTTGAGCGCCGGTAGCACCGCGTTGGTGGCGTTCCAGCCGGCCAGCAGGCCCTGCTCGCCCGTCGACAGGATCGGCAACCGTGACAGCGGCTGATCCGGATTGGCTACCGCCGCATCGAGCACCTGCAGCAGGTGCTCGATCAGCCGCTCGATCCGTGATCGGTCGAACAATGCCGTCGCGTACTCGAATCCGCCGGCCAACCCGGCCGTCGACTCCACCACTATCAACCGCAGGTCAAACTTCGCCACCACGTCTTCCAGGTCGAATGGATCGCTCGCGGTACTGCGGTCGTCCTGCGATCCGTCCGCCGTGACGTAGTTGAGCACCGTCTGCACCAACGGATTCCGGGAGCGGTCGCGGTCCTGGACCAGGGCGTCGACGAGTTGTTCGAAGGGGACGTCCTGGTGGGCGTAGGCGTCGAGGGCGGTGGTGCGGACCTGGGCGAGCAGTTCGGTGAAGGTGGGGTCGTCGTTCAGGCGGGTGCGCAGGACGAGGGTGTTGACGAAGAACCCGATCAGCGCTTCGGTTTCGGCTTGGCCGCGGTTGGCGATCGGTGTGCCGATGAGCAGGTCGGTCTGGCCGGTGTTGCGGCCGAGTACCACTGCGTAGGCGGCGGCCAGGGTCATGAACATGGTGACGCCGTGGCGCCGCGACAGTTCCCGCAATCCTGCGGCCACCTCGTTGGGGACGGCGAAGCCGACGACGGCGCCGGTGGTGGAGCGCACGGCCGGTCGGGGCCGGTCGGTCGGCAGGTCGAGGACCGGTGGGTCCGCGAGCTGGGTCCGCCAGTAGCCGAGCTGGGTTTGGAGGGTGTCGTTGGTGAGATGTTGGCGTTGCCAGGTGGCGTAGTCGGCGTACTGGGTTGAGAGGGGTGGGAGGGGTTGGTGGTTGAGGAGGGTGGCGAGTTCGTGGCGGAGGATCCGGTCGGACCATTCGTCGGTGATGATGTGGTGGGTGGTGATGGTGAGGAGCGTTTGGCGGTTGGGTTGGTGGATGAGGATGGCTCGGATGAGGGGGCCGGTGGTGAGGTCGAAGGGGGTGTGGGTGGTGATGATGGCGCGGGTGTGGGTGTCGCTGGTGGCGATGGTGGTGTGCAGCGGGAACGGGGTTGGTGGGTCGATGACCTGGTATGGGATGCCGTCAGGGTCGGTGATGATGCGGGTGCGCAGGATTTCGTGGCGTTCGACGATGGTGCTCAGGGCGTCGGCGATGGCGGTGGGGTCGGTGGTGTCGGGGAGGGGGATGACGGTGGGGACGTGGTACTCGGTCGAGTCCGGGTCGAGTTGGGCCAGGAACCACAGGCGTTGCTGGGCGTAGGACAGGGGCAGCGGTTGGCTGCGGTCGGCGGGGGTGATCGGCGCGACGACGCTGACTTCGGTAGTGGCGTCGATGGTGGCGGCGAGGTCTTGGATGGTGGGGTGGTCGAAGAGGGTGGCCAGGGGCAGGTCGATGCCGAGGCGGGTGCGGGTCCACGTGAGGGCTTGCGTGGCCAGTAGTGAATGCCCGCCCAGGTCGAAGAAGTTATCGGTGACGCCGACCTGGTCGAGGTGCAGCAGTTCGGCCCAGATGCGGCCGAGGAGTGCTTCGGTCGGGGTGCTGGGCGGTTGGTAGGTGGTGGTGAGGTCGGGCCGGGTGCTGTCGGGTGCGGGCAGAGCGGCACGGTCGAGCTTGCCGTTGGCGGTGAGCGGCAGCTGTGCCAGTTCGATGTAGTGGGTGGGGATCATGTGCTCGGGCAAGGTGCGGTGCAGGTACGCGCGGAGTTCGTCGGTCGGAGGAAGACCTTCGGGGCTGACGAGGTAGGCGGTGAGCTGCTGGTCGTGTTCGGTGACGACGGCGGTGGTGATGGCGGGGTGGGTGGTGAGGGCGGTTTGGATTTCGGCGGGTTCGATGCGGTGCCCGCGGATCTTGATTTGGTGGTCGGCGCGGCCGAGGTAGTCGAGGTGGTGGTTGGGTTGCCAGCGGGCGAGGTCGCCGGTGCGGTAGAGGCGGCTGCCGT
>NZ_BAABAT010000126.1:0-6873 GCF_039537565.1 Dactylosporangium darangshiense | reverse complement strand
CATGCCCATCCGCCGCCACCCGCAGCAACGTCGCCCGCAACAGCGGCCCCGTCGCCAGATCGAACGGCACCGCGGCGTCCGCGGCCAGCCACGCCTGCATCGCCGCCGCCGGATCCGGCTCCCCGGACAGATCCACCACCGGCAGGTGGAAGACCACCGGCCGATCGATCACCTGATGGGGCACGCCGTCGGCGTCCGCGACGAGCCGCGTCCGCAGCACCTCGTGCCGCGCCACCAGCGCCGCCAACGCGGCCGCCAGCCCCGGCACGTCCACCACACCGTCGAGCCGCACCGCCATCGGCACGACGTACTCCACCGAGTCGGGCTCCAGCTGCGCCAGGAACCACAGCCGCTGCTGCGCGAACGACAACGGCAGCAACCCGTCGCGCCCGGCCGGCACGATCGGCGGCGCCGTCACGCCCGGCGCGGCGGCGTCGATCCGCGCGGCAAGGCCGGCGATGGTCGGGGTGTCGAACAGCGCCGCGACCGGTACCTCGACGTCGAACACGGCCCGCACCCGCGTCACCACCTGGGTGGCCAGCAGCGAGTGCCCGCCGAGGGCGAAGAAGTTGTCGGCGGCCCCGACCCGCGCCACGCCCAGCAGCTCGGCCCAGATCCCGGCCAGCACCTGCTCCGTCGGGGTCCGCGCCGCCAGGTACTCCCCGTCCAGCGGCAGCCGGGCGGCGTCCGGCGCGGGCAGCGCGGCCCGGTCCACCTTGCCGTTGACGTTCAGCGGCAGCGACGCCAGTTCGACGTACACCGCCGGCACCATGAACTCGGGCAGCCGGTCGCGCAGGAATCCGCGCAGCGGCTCCACCCCGGGCACGCCCGCCGCCGCATCGGCCGGCACCAGGTAGGCGACCAGCCGCCGGTCCGCCTCGTCACCGTCGGCGATCACGACCGCGTCGTCGATCGCCGGATGCGCGCGCAGCGCCGCCTCGATCTCGCCCGGCTCGACCCGGAAGCCGCGCACCTTCACCTGCGTGTCCGCGCGGCCGACGAACTCCAGCCGGCCGTCGGCCCGCCACCGCACCACGTCGCCGGACCGGTACAACCGGCCGCCGTCGCCCGTGAACGGGTCGGCGATGAACCGCTCCGCGGTCAGCTCCGCCCGCCCCGCATACCCGCGGGCCAGACCCGCCCCACCGATCAGCAGCTCGCCGGGAACCCCGACCGGCACAGGCCGCAGCAGCCCGTCGACCACGAACACCCGTACGTTGCCCAACGGACCACCGATCGCCGGCGCGACCACCGACCCGTCGGCCACGCACCGCATCGTCGTGGCCAACACCGACACCTCGGTCGGGCCGTAGGCGTTGAACATCCGCGACCGGCCCGCCCACGTCCCCACCAGGTCCGCGCCGACCCGCTCCGAACCCACCACCCACGTGCCGACCCCGGAAATCTCGTCCGGGTCGAGCTGGGACAGCAGCGACGGCACCACACTGGCCACCTCCACCCGCTCCGCCCGGATCAACGCCGCCAGCCGCGCCGGCTCCGAGCGCTGCACCCCCGAAGCGACCACCAGCGACCCGCCGCCGGACAGCACGACCGCCACATCCATCACCGCCGCGTCGAACCCGAACGCCGCGAACTGCAGCACCACGCGGCCGGGGACCACCCCGAACACCGGACCCAGCTGTACCGCCAGATTCAGCAGCCCGCGATGCGTGACCACCACACCCTTCGGCACGCCCGTCGACCCCGACGTGTAGATCACGTACGCCGCCTGATCCCCGACGATCGCCGGCAGCGCCACCGCGTCCGCGCCGTCCAACGGCACGTCCTCCAACCAGGTCACCGCCACGCCCGCCGCGGCCAGATCCGCCGCCACCGCCCGCTGACCCAGGACGACCGACGCACCACCATCGGCGACCATGAACGCCAACCGCTCCACCGGATAACCAGGATCCAGCGGCAGGTATGCGCCGCCCGCCCGCCACACGGCCAGGACGGCGACCACGAACTCCACCCCACGGTCCAGGCACAGCCCGACCACCGACTCCGGGCCGACCCCCGAGCGGACCAGGAACCCGGCCAGCCGCTCCGCGCGCCGCCACAGCTCGCCGTAGGTGAGCACGGCGTCGCCGCACCGCACCGCCACCGCCGACGGATCCGCCGCGGCCCGCGCCGCGATCAGGTCCGGCACGCCGCCCACCGCCGGCAGTTGCGCCGCCGTGTCGTTCCAGCCGCGCAGCTGTCGCCGCTCGTCGTGCGTCAGCACCGCCACCGACGACAGCCGGCGGTCGGGGGCCGACGCCACCGCCGACAGCAGCTCCACGAAGTGCCCGACGAGCCGCGCCATCCGCTCGGCGTCGAACAGGACCGTGCTGTACTGCACCGACCCCACGAATCCCGGCCCGGCGGGGGCCAGCGCGACCACGAGGTCGAACTTGACCGGCATCGCCTGCGGCTCCGCCGGCGCCCCTTCGCCCGGGTCCCGGTCATCGCCGGTCACGTAGTTGAACAGCACCTGGAACAGCGGCGTGCGCGAGCGGTCCCGGGCCACGCCCAGCTCGTCGACCAGCTGCTCGAACGGCAGGTCCTGGTGCGCGTACGCGGCCAGGGTCCGCTCCCGCACCCGGCCCAGCAGCTCCGCGAACGTCGGATCACCGGACAGGTCCGTGCGCAGCACAAGGGTGTTGACGAAGAACCCGATCAGGCCCTCGATCTCGGCCCGGTTCCGGTTCGCGATCGGCGTGCCGACGACAACGTCCTCCTGGCCGGAGTAGCGGCCCAGCAGGGCGGCGAACGCCCCGAACAGGGTCATGAACATCGAGGCGCCGGCGTCCGCGGCGACCGCCCGCAGCCCTTCCGCCACGGCCGGCGGGACGGTGAACTCGATCGCCGCGCCGTCGGAGGTGCGCACCGGCGGCCGCGGCCGATCCGTCGGCAGCTCCAGCACCGGCGCACCCGCCAACGCATCGCGCCAGAACCCGAGCTGACCCTCGAGCACCTCACCGGACAGCCAACCCCGCTGCCACACCGCAAAGTCCGCATACTGCACCGGCAACGCCGGAAGCTCCGAACCGGCATACAACGCGCCCAGCTCGTTGCGGAGAATGCCCGCCGACCACTCGTCGCCCACCACGTGATGCATCGCCAACGCCAGCACGTGCTCGTCCGCCGCCACCCGCACCAGCGTCGCCCGGAACAACGGCCCCGCCGCCAGATCGAACGGCACCCGACCGTCGGCAAGCACCCACGCCTCGGCCGCCGCGGCCGGGTCCGGCCGCTCCGACACGTCCACGACCGGCAGGTCGAAGCGCGCCGGCGCCGGGTCGATCACCTGGTACGGCACGCCGTCCGCGTCCGCGACGAGCCGGGTCCGCAGCACCTCGTGGCGCGCCACCAGCCCGCCCAGCGCCGCCGCCAGCGCCGGCACGTCCACCGCGCCGTCGAGGCGGAGCACCGTCGGCATGTTGTACTCGACCGAGTCCGGCTCCAGCTGCGCCAGGAACCACAGCCGCTGCTGCGCGAAGGACAGCGGCAGCGGGGCGGCGCGGTCCACCGGCACGATCGGCGGGGCCAGCAGCCCGGGGGTCAGCTCCTCGACGACCGCCGCGAGGCCGGCCACGGTCGGCGCGTTGAACAGCGCCGCCACCGGTACCTCGACGTCGAACACCGCCCGCATCCGCGACACCACGCGGGTCGCCAGCAGCGAGTGCCCGCCGAGCGCGAAGAAGCTGTCGTGCACGCCGACCCGGTCCACGCCCAGGATCTCGGCCCAGATGGCGGCCAGGGCCTCCTCGGCGGCCGAGGACGGGGGCACGTACGCGGCGCCGAGCTCGACCCGGGCGCCGTCCGGCGCCGGCAGGGCGGCCCGGTCGACCTTGCCGCTGGCGTTCAGCGGCAGCGACGCCAGCTCCACGAACACCGCGGGAATCATGTAGCCGGGCAGCCGCGCCGACAGGAACTCGCGCAGGTCCTCGACGGCCGCCGCGCCGGCGGCCCGGTCGGCCGGGACGAGGTAGGCCACGAGCCGCCGGTCGGCCTCCAGCCCGTCGGCGATCACGGCCGCGTCGGCGACCGCCGGGTTGCGGCGCAGCACGGTCTCGATCTCGCCGAGCTCGACCCGGAACCCGCGCACCTTCACCTGCTCGTCGGCCCGGCCCACGAAGTCGAGCCGGCCGTCGGGCCGCCACCGGACCACGTCGCCGGAGCGGTACAAGCGGCCCCCGCGCCCGTCGAACGGGTCCGCGACGAACCGCTGCGCGGTCAGGGCTGCCGCGTCCGCGTATCCGCGCGCGAGGCCGGCGCCGCCGATGTACAACTCGCCCGGCACCCCGGCCGGAACGGGCCGCAGGCAACGATCCAGCACCAGCAGTCGTACCCCGGGAAGCGCCCGGCCGATCGAGGGCGCCCCGCCGGCGAGGTCCTCGGCGTCCAGCACGGTCAGCGACGCGCACACCGTCGACTCGGTCGGCCCGTACGCGTTCAGCAGCCGATGGCGGGCCGACCACGCCCCGGCCAGCCCCGCCGGCAGCCGCTCGCCGGCGCTTACCAGGGTCCGCAGGCCGTCGAGGTCGCTCGGCTCCAGCACCGCCAGCACCGACGGCGGCAGCGTGGCAACCTCCACCGCGCTCTCGCGCACGAGGGCCGCCACCTGCTCGGGCACGGCCCGGATCGGCTCCGGCACCATCACGACGCGGGCGCCGCGGGCCAGCGCGACGCAGATCTCCGACACGGAGGCGTCGAACCCGTACGACGCGAACTGCAGCGCCCCGGTCCCGGCGCCGACGCCGAACGCCTCGGCCTGGCCGGCGACCAGGTTCGCCAGCCCCCGGTGCGTGACCTGGACGCCCTTGGGGCGGCCGGTCGAGCCCGACGTGAACATCACGTACGCGACCTGGTCCAGCCGGGCCTCGGGCAGCGGCGCCGGGTCGAGCCGGCCGACGGCCCACACCGCCGGGTCGTCCAGGAGCACCAGCCGGGCCCGGCCCACCGGCAGGTCGCCGACCGTGGTGTCGGTGCCGACGAGCACCGTCACGCCGCCGTCGGCCAGCATGAGCGCCAGGCGCTCGACCGGGTGCCCGTGCACCAGCGGCAGATAGGCGCCGCCCGCCTTCCAGACCGCGAGCATCGCCACCGCGAACTCGACCCCGCGCTCCAGGCAGACCCCGACCACGGTCTCCGGCCCGACGCCGGCCAGCCGCAGGAACCCGGCCAGCCGGGCAGCCCGCTCGTCGAGCTCCGCGTAGGTCAGCGCGGCGTCGCCGCAGCGCACCGCCTCGGCCGCGGGCGAGCGGGCGGCCCAGTGCGCAAACAGGTCCGGCACCGCACCCGGCGCCGGCTCGACCGCACCGTGCCCGGCCCAGGCGGCCAAGTCGCGCCGTTCGACCGGGGTCAGCAGCGCGAGCCCCGACAGGCGCCGGCCGCGGTCGGCCACCACGCCGGCCACCAGCTCCAGGAAGTGCCCCGCCATCCGGGCGACGCGGTCGGCGTCGAACAGCGCCGTGCTGTACTCCAGCGCCCCGGCCAGCCCGCCGCGCCGCTCGGTGAGGATCAGCCGCAGGTCGAACTTCGCCGTCACAGCGTCTGCGCCGGGCCCCAGCGGCGGGCGCTGCACATCGCCGCCGTTGTCGGTGAAGTAGTTGAACAGCGCCTGGAACAGCGGCGTGCGGGAGCGGTCGCGGTCCACCACCAGCGCGTCCACCAGCTGCTCGAACGGCAGATCCTGGTGGGCGTACGCGTCGAGGGTGCGAGCCCGGACGCGGCCGAGCAGCTCCGCGAACGTGGGGTCGCCGGACAGGTCGGCGCGCAGCACCAGCGTGTTGACGAAGAACCCGATCAGGCCCTCGATCTCCGCGCGGTTGCGGTTCGCGATCGGCGTGCCCACCACGATGTCGTCCTGTCCGGTGTGCCGGGACAGCAGGACGGTGAACGCCCCGAACAGCGTCATGAACATGGACGCGCCGCACTCCCGGGCCACGGCGCGCAGCCCGTCGGTGATCTCCGCAGCGACGGTGAACTCGAACATCCCGCCCTCGGTCGAGCGCACCGGCGGCCGCGGCCGGTCGGTCGGCAGCTCCAGCGTCGGCGCCCCCGCGAGCGTCCGCCGCCAATACCCCAGCTGGCCCTCGAGGACCTCGCCGGTCAGCCAACGTCGCTGCCACACCGCGAAGTCCGCGTACTGCACCGGCAACGCCGGCAGCTCCACCCCCGCGTACAACGCCTCCAACTCGCGCTGCAGGATGCCGGCCGACCACTCGTCGCCCACGACGTGGTGCATCGCCAGCGCCAGCGCGCGGTCCCCGGCGCCGAGCCGCAGCAGGGTCGCCCGGAACAGCGGCCCGGCGGCCAGGTCGAACGGCACCACCGCGTCCGCGGCCAGCCACGCTCGCGCCGCCGCGACCGGGTCCGGCTCCCCCGCCAGATCCACGACCGGCAGCCCGAACCGCTCGGGCGCCGGGTCGATCACCTGGTACGGCACCCCGTCGGCATCCACCACCAGCCGCGTCCGCAGCACCTCGTGCCGGGCGACCAGCCCGCCCAGCGCCGTGGCCAGCGCCGGCACGTCCACCTCGCCGTCGAACCGGATCACCGCAGGAGTGTTGTACTCGACCGAGTTCGGCTCCAGCTGCGTCAGGAACCACAGCCGCTGCTGCGCGAACGACAACGGCAGCAGCCCGCCCCGGCCCACCGGCACGATCGCCGGCGCAACTTCCCCAGGCGCGGCGCCATCAACCACCGCCGCCAGCCCCGCGACGGTAGGAGCATCAAACAACGCCGCCACCGGCACCTCAACCCCGAACACCACCCGCACCCGCGACACCACCTGCGTCGCCAACAACGAATGCCCACCAAGATCAAAGAAGTCATCGGCCGCCCCGACCCGCTCGACGCCGAGCAACTCCGCCCAGATCCCCGCCA
>NZ_BAABAT010000125.1:0-7161 GCF_039537565.1 Dactylosporangium darangshiense | reverse complement strand
TCGAAACAGACGCCGAACGCCACCACCCCAGTTCACCCTGAACCCAACGCCCACCACGCACACCACCGCGACAGACCCCAGGGTTCCCGATGAAGAACCCTCAGTTCGCCTGAACCCACGGCGGAGGCACGGTGCCGTAGACGCGTCCGCGGCGCGGCGCGAAGTCGTCCACGCCCAGCGCCGCCGGTGTCCCCGGCGCCAGGGACGGACGTGCTGCGGATCAGCCGGACCAACGTCATCCGACCGACCCGCACCGCGATGCGCAGCGGTTCGATGTCATTCGGCGCTGCTTTGGTTGCTTGCCCGTGGCTGGTCATGTGGTCTTACCAGGTTGTCCAGCCGCCATCCACGGCCAGGGCCTGTCCCGTGATCATTCGTGATTGCTCGCTCAGCAGGAACGACACGGCACCGACGACATCCTCAACCCGGGCAAAGCGCTGCGCGGGCACGCGCGAGAGGAATCGGTCCCGCATGTCCGGACGCGCCAAGGTCGACCGTGTCAGTTCGGTTTCGACGAACGTCGGCGCTACACAGTTGGCTGTGATGTCAAACGCTGCGAGTTCGATTGCCATGACGCGTGTGAGGCCGAGCAAGGCGGCTTTGCTCGCGCAGTAGGCGGCTCGTTCCTCGATTCCCACCAGGCCGGCTTGTGAACCGACAAAGACGATCGCGCCACCCAATCGGTGGGCGTGGAGGGTTCGTGCCACCGCTTGGCTCGTCAGGAATGGCCCGCGGGCGTTCGTCGTCAGAATCCGATCCCAGTCCTTGACGGCGACGTCGAGGAACGGGGCGGGGACGTTCACGCCAGCGTTGTTCACCAGGGCGCGCACCGGGCCGAGGGTTTCGGTGATCGTGCCGATCGCCTGCTGGACGGACATCGGGTCGGTGACGTCGAGGACACACAGTGGCGTGCCGAGGAGTCTGGCCAGTTCGTGTGCCTGATCGCCGTCGCGGCTGGTGCCGACGACGCGGGCTCCTCGCTCGGCAAGTTCGAGCGCGATTCCCCGGCCGATGCCACGACTGGCACCGGCGACCAGCGCGACCGCGCCGTTGAGCCCGCGGTAGGGATCGACTTGATAGGTCACGTGTCCTCCCATAGGCAATCGGTAAGCAAACCAAGGCAGCGAGGGCCAGCGGGGGCGATGGCGCGGTGGATACGGCGCCCCATGGCCGGACGACGCCTCGAGAGGTCGGAGCCGTCAGGCACGGGTGAGGCTCTCGTCGTGCGGCGGGCCGGCGTTCGGGGGGACCCTCGTCGGTGCTTCAGCGAGCAGGCCCTCGCCGCGCATCTGTTCGGTCACTTCAGCGGCAGCGCTGACAAAGGACTCGATGTGGGCGCTTGTGTGCACGGCGGAAAGATAGATCTTGGATCCGGGTCGGATGAGGAAGCCCATGGCGAGCATGCGGCTGCCGAAGTCGATCGCGGCCTGCCGGTCGGAGTCGATGTAGTCGCGATAGTTGTGTACCTCGGAACGGCCGAACACCACATCCGTAAAGGCGGGGACACCGATCGGCGCAGCGGCAATGCCAGCGTCGGTGAACACACCGGACAGGCCTGCTTGGAGCCGCTCTCCGAGGTCGGTGATGATCCCGCATCCGTCGATCTCGTGCATGACGTTCACGGCGGCGAGGCCAGCTACGCATCCGAGTGGGTTTCCGTTGAGCGTTCCGCTCATGTAGACGCCCCTCGGCGCCCTCGATGGGGCGTACTGGTCCATGATGTCGCGGCGGCCGGCAACACAGGCCAACGCAGTTCCGCCGGACATTGCTTTGCCCAGCGCGCACAGGTCGGGGGTGACGCGGAAGAGGCTCTGCGCGCCGCCCATGTCGAGGCGGAACCCTGTGACGACCTCGTCGAAGATCAGCAGGGCGCCGATGCGGTCCGCAACGGCGCGCAGTGAGGCAAGGAATCCCGGGGCTGCGCAGATGCCGCGCTGGACGGGTTCGGTGAGGATGGCGGCGATTGCATCGCCGTGTTCGGCGACGACGGCTTCGACAGCGGAGATGTCGTTGTAAGGAACAACGAGAACGGTGTCGCCGACGACGTCCGGGATGCCGAGCGAGTCACTGAAAGCGGTCGGGTAGCGCGGGGCGCCGGTCGGCACGAAGCTCTGGAGCGCGTAATCGGTGTGACCGTGGAAGCCGCCCTCGAACTTGAGAATTTTGGTGCGTCCCGTGTGCGCTCGCGCCACCCGCAGTGCGTAGAAGACCGCCTCGGACCCGTCGGAGCAGTAGCGAACGGATTCGGCGCAAGGGACAAAGTGGCAGATCTGCTCGGCGAGGTCGACCGCTGGTCGGTTCGGCAGATAGTAGGTGGTTCCGCGGCCCACCTGCTCGGTGATTGCCCGCACGACCGCCGGGTGCCCGTGGCCCAGAACCAGCGGGCCCGAACCGAGGAGGAAATCGACATAATGCTTGCCGGTCGAGTCCCACAGGTCGACGCCGCTGGCGCGGTCGACCACGATTCCGCGGTCTGCGGGCAGCGAGAAGTCGTTGATGCTGCCGCCGGGGAAGACGCGCTCAGCGCGGCGGACAAGCCTGGAGTCGATGGTGGTCATGGCAGAGCCTTTCGGTGGATTCGCTGCGCGCCGACACTGCGTGTTCGGGAGGGATCCGCTGCGGGTGCTGTAAGGGCCGGTTCCAGGGCGCGGGGGCCTTGGGCGCCCCGATCGAGAGGTGATGGCTGCTTCCGCGGAATCCCTGATACCGCAGTCTGGCGACTCAGCGCGCTCAGGCGCCGCCTATGTTCACCGCTACCTGTCGACGGTTGGCGTCCTGCCGCGGAGGTAGGCCTGGACTGGCTCCGGTTGTGACTTCGGGGCCGGGGACGTGCCGGTTGCCCGGCGCGTCCCCGGCCGTGCGCGTGCGGTGGGGAGGCTGACCGCACCACGCCCTGCGCAGCCGGCTATCTGGTATCCACTTGGGCTGCCGGCCCCGGGGGGCGTGTCACCACTCGCCGCTCGGCAGGGGGACCGGACGGCGGGTGGTGAGGCACATCGGATCAGGTCATCGTGGTTGCGGGTCCCGCCACATCGCGCGCATGTACGGTCCGCCAGGTGCTAGCGGCAGCAGTCGCTTGATGACGTAGCCGTGCTGGTGGTAGAGGCGGGAGCAGCGCGGCCCGGTCGCCTCCAGGTAAGCCGGCGTGCCGGTCGCGTCCAGCTGCTGGTGCATGTGCTTCAACAGCGCCGAGCCCACCCCGGTGCCCTGCGTGTGCGGTGCGACGCTGAGGAACGCGAGATAGGCGTGCGGCTGGCCGTCGGGGTGGTTGGTGTACATGACCTCGTCGAGGGTGATGAATCGCGGCACGGCAAGGCCGCACGCGGCGCGCAGCCGCGCGTCGTAGTCGGCGATGTCCGGGCCGAACTTGCCGTCCAAGTGGACCCACAGCGCGGCGCCGGTGCCGTCCTCGGTCATGTGGACCTCGCGTCGGCCGTGCGCGTTGTCCGGCTCGAAGAACCATGGCGTGACGAAGTCGAAGTACCGTTCGTAGACGCGGACGCGTTCGGTGTCGTATCCGACGAGCCAGTGGGCTATCTCGTTACCGACCTGGGCGGTCGCGGTGAGCCTGGCGACGGCGTCCATGTCGGCCGGCCCGGCGGCGCGGATGCGGGGCGGGGCGAGCGCGGGCATCAGGCGGCCCCGCCTGCCTGTGTGAGGGTCCCGACGGGTTCGGCGATCTCGTCGCCGGGGCGCCGGCCGGCGTGACCGATCCCGTCGTAGACGTCCGGCCGGGCGGACCGCAGAATGAGCGCCCAGATCACGCCGACAATCGCGGCGACGGCGTACAGGGCGGGCAGGATCCAGCGGACCTTGTCATGGGCGTCGACGCCGAGCAGCACGTTGTACTGCGCGATCGTCTGCCAAAGCACCCAGCCGAGCAGCAGGAACGACAGGGTCGGGGCGATGACCCGCTGCCACAGGTTGACCTGCGCCGAGACGGCCTTGTGCCGGGCGAAGTAGCACACGACCGCCAACGACGCGGCGACCATGAGGACCAGCACGCCGAGCCCGCCCAGCACGGTGATCCAGAAGAACAGGTTGATCAGCGGGTCCCAGCCGGTCACCACGAACAGCACGATCACGGTGATGCCGATCGCCGACTGGGTCAGGGAACCCCAGATCGGGGCGTTGCTGTGCTGGCCGGTGCGGGCCATGAACCGCGGCAGGATGCGCTCCCGGCCCAGGGTGTAGTGGTAGCGCGCCGAGGTGGTGTGGAAGGCAAGGGCCGCGGCGAATAGCGACGTGCAGAACAGGATGTGCCCGACATGGGAGAAAACCCCGGGCAGGTGCCCGCCGGCGAGGACGAAGATGAGCTCGCTGCTGTTGTCGGTGGCCATCTGAATGAGGTTCCTGCTGCCGGCCGCCACCGCCATCGCGAACGAGCAGAACGTGTAAAGCAGCCCGACACCGCCGAGGGTGATGAACGTGGCCCGCGGGATCGTCCGGTCGGCCTGCCGAGCCTCGGGGGTGTAGACCGCGGTGGCCTCGAACCCGACGTAGCCGGTGACCGCGGTGACCAGGGCGGCGCCGGCGCCGGCGGTGAACAGGTTGACCGGGTTGAGGGTGCCGAACTCGATCCTCCCGCCGGCCGGGTGCATGGACATGACCACCGCGAAGATCAACGCGATGATGATCTCGCCGTAGAGCAGCACGTTGAGGATCTGTCCGACAATCTTGATCCTGGTGAGGCCGAGCAGCGTGATGACCAGCCAGCCGGCGCCGGCGAGCAGCCCCCAGTGGACATTGACGTGCCAGGACGTCTTGAGATAATCAGCGGTGACGACGCCCAGTCCCCCGTAGAGGCCGACCTGCATCGCGTTGTAGGCCAGTACCGCGACCCAGGCGGCGCCGAGGCCGGGGACACGCCCCAGACCCTGAGCGATAAAGGCGTAGAACGCTCCGCGCGGGACGAATCGCGCCATCTGGGTGTAGCCGACGGAGAACACCACGAGCATGATCGCGACGGCGCCGTAGGCAATGGGGATGCCGAGCACACCGGAGACGACCCACGCGGTCGTAGCGCCAGCGCCGATCACGGTCAACGGCGCGGCGCCAGTGGTCGCGAGGGACACCACCGATGTCAGCCGCAGTTTCCGGCGGTCCAAATCGGACGTGATCTTGCTCGGGGTGCGGGTGACTGAACCGATCGCCCCGAGATCGTATGGCTGCACGTGCACGCTCCGTTCGCGGAAGGGTGGTGCGCACGAACCCGCGGGTAGGGCCGTACGGAAGGGTGCGGTCTTGCGGGGTTTTGTGGTGCCGGGCGCGAAACCGGTCGCTTCAGACGCCCGTTTCGGCACGGTCCTGCACGACCCGGCGGGTCACCGCCATCAGATGGCGTACCGGCTCCGGCAGGCCGCGCAGCAGCGGCGGCAGTCGTTCAGCCCCGTCGTACTCCCCCATCAGCTGGCCGAACAGGTTGGTGACGATGGCGAGCCCGGCCAGATGCAGGTCGAGCGGATCCAGTGGCCGGCGCTGGTTGAGCGCCGTGGCGACGCTGAGTCCGACCCACTCCCACTCATTGGGCGTGACCGGAACGAAGAGTTCCTGTTTGAACAGCGACAGTCCGACCCTGGCGCGGACTCGCACGACCTGATTGCGGGCAAGCATGCGCTCGCCGACCCTGACTTCGGCGTCGATGGCCAGGTACCGCAGCATGTCCTCGATCGTGCGAGTGGACTGCTCGCCGCGAATGCTCTCCTCGATCTGGAACGTCAGCGCGGAGATGGGCATCCGGCTTTCGGCTCTCGGCTTCGGGATGACCATCCCCTGCCACAGGTCGATGCGGTTGTCCCACCACAGCTCGCCCAGCAGCATCGAGGCAAGCCCTAACCCGAGGACCTCTGCGGCGACCAGCCGGTGTCCCCGGTAGGCGTGGTGGCTGATGCAGAAAAAATCGTCGGCCACCAACGGCGCCTCGCGTTCGCGTGCAACGTGATGGTGCCTGCCGGCTGGTTTCGACGGCTGCCACCGGGACGACAACGCCGGGTCGGTTCCTCCCCAGTTGATGCCGGCCGGCTCGTACAGCGGCCCGTCCCGGCGGGCCGACCCGCCGGAGCCCGCCCACACCGGTCCATCGGTATCGTACGAGCCCGCCGTGTCGCCCGCCGACAGCTGCGCGCGGTCGCCTGATGGCGTTGGCGCAGTGCCGTAGGCGGCCTGTCGGCCGAGGTACCCATGTTCGGCCGTCGGTCCGCGCGGCGCCACATCGGAGTGTCGCGCAGGCGCGCTGGTGGACTCCTGCGGCGGGCTGAACCAGTGCTCCGCGCCCGGTCCGGCGCGATGCCCGCTGGGCGGCAACGGCGGCTGGACCTGGGCGTACTCAGCCGGCGGGCCCAACGGCGACAACGTCGACGCCTGCCGTGCCGGGCGGTGCGACAGCGTGCCGTCGGGCAGGTTGGCGTTGTAGGCCGGACCGAGAGAGCGCGCATCGCTGCCGACCGCAGGGTTCACCCGCATGGGCGAGTCCGCGAGCCGTGTTGCGTCCAAGTCGCCACGAACCAGCTGGTCGGCCGCATCCGGCTGTCCCGCCGGCGGTACCGAGAACGAGCCTGGCAACGCTGCCGGAACGGCAGAAGAATTTGGGTACATCGATTTTTCCTCGGATCTGCGCGGCTGCCGGCCGGTGCCCACTGGAAGGCGGGCCGGCTTGGCCGTGCCGCCGGGTCGGCAACTCCCTGCCGTACGGCTCGGATTCACCTGGGTCGTCTGGCGAGTCCTGCGGACGGTGCGATGACGGCTGTGTCATGTTGTCCCGCTCTTCGCCCGGGTGCGCGACCGCGTGCCGTGCCCAGCGGTGAGGTGAAAGGGTCCTAGCCGCAACGCACCACACTCGCTCGTGGCGTGGACCGTGCTGACGCGCCGCATCCCCGGACGTGGCGCAGTCCGGTTCGTGGCCGTTCGACGTCCAGTTCCGTCCTACTGAGCAGGTCCATGCCAAGGGCCACCGACCGCCCCGAGGCTGCGCGCATCGAGTCGTCGACCGCTGCATCGAACGGTTCCCTCCATCCCGCCGCACACCGACCGCTCCAGTTGCTAGGTGGTGGCGACGTTGCAATGCAGCTCCTACCGGCCGCAGCGCCTCATCCGCGCCGGCAGTCACGGCGGACGTCGCCATGGGCAACATCGACATCCGCCTCCACCAAGCGGCTCCGCGTG
>NZ_BAABAT010000124.1:0-7461 GCF_039537565.1 Dactylosporangium darangshiense | reverse complement strand
ACGTCGCCGCACGTGCTGGGCCTGCCGGCCGCGGTCGCGCGCATCGCCGACCTCGTCGGCGAGGCCCGGGCCGCGGCCGCCCTGCCCTCCTCGATCGGCCTCGACCAGCTGTCCGTCTACGTCGCCGACGCCGACCTGCCCGTCGAGGTCGAGGCCCTCAGCCTGGCAGCCGGTCCGGACGCCCGGCCGCGGTCCACGACGCGCCGGCGTGCGGCCTGATCGTCAGCGGCCCGAACTCGTCGAACGCGAAGACGCGGTCCGGGAACGCGGTGGTCACTTCCTCGATCCGGACGAGTTCGGCTTCTGCGTTCGGGTCGTTGTCTCCTTCCACGTCTTCGTCCGCTGGAATGTGATGTCGTGCTTGTGCAGCAGTTCCCGTAGCCGCTCCCGGCCCACCCGTACCGGACGCAGGCCGGTGTTGTGGGCCAGGTAGTCAGCGAGTTTGCGCAGGCTCCGCCGGAGAAACTTTCCCAGTGGGCGGTGCGTGTCCTTGGTGTGCGTCCACTTCCATCACACGACGGCAGGGCAGATGACGGCGGAGATGTTCGACATGTTCTACCGCGGCACCGTACGGCGGCTGACACGGTATGCGTTCGGCCTCACTGGCGACCAGAGCGAATCCCAGGACCTGGTGCAGGAGGCGTACGCGCGGGCGTGGCAGCACTGGCGGCGGGTGAGCGCGTATGACGACGCCGAGGCATGGCTACGACTGGTGGTGAGCCGGCTCGCCAAGGACCGTTGGCGTCGCCTCCTCGTCCGCCGCACGGCCGCCGTCAGCGCCCCGCCGATGCCGTCGGTGGCCGGACCGTCGGAGGAGACCGTGCTGCTGGTCGCCGCGATGCGGCAGCTGCCGTTCGACCAGCGACAGGCGCTGGTGCTGTTCCATCTTCTGGACCGCTCGCTCGCCGACATCGCGGCGGAGACCAGAACCAACGTCAACACGGTCAAGGCCCGGCTGACCCGAGGCCGGGCCTCACTCGCCGCGGTGCTCGGGACGAGCACGGCCACAAACGCCGGGGGTGCCCATGTCAACGGAGCTTGATGCCTTCTTCGCGGCGTTGCGCCGCGACGCCGACGAGGTGCCCGCGGCGCCGCCGGACGCGGCCCGTCGGCTCGGTCGCCGACGTCGGCGCCAAGCGGCCGTCGTCGCCGTGGTGGCCGTGTTCGCTGTGGTCGGCACCATCGTGGTCGCGATCGGCGCCGGCCTGCCAAGAGGGCAGCAGCCGCCGGCCGGGCCATCGCCGGTCACGCCGACCGCCGCCCAGAAACCGACGACATTCCAGCGGCTGGCACCGGTCGGCGCCGGGATCGGCCTCGGCCAACTGCAGCCGCCGCGGCTCGCGACCGTGGTGACCATGGGTGACCGGGCGTTCGTGTGCCTGCAGAGCGAGTCCGGGCAGACCAGTGTCGTCGCGGTCGACCTCGCGACGGGACGGGCCGCCTGGGGTCCGGTCCACCTCGCCGACTTCAGCGACACGGCGGCCGTCTACTGGCACCCGCGATACGTACTGATCATGGGACGCCACGACAACGGGTCCAGGCCCGACGGGACGATCTTCGCGCTCGACCCGGCCACCGGGACGATGCTCATGCACCTCGACGTCGACAACTTCGAGGCCGACGACGTGGTCCTCGGCGAGTCGACACTGGTGACCGGCGCCCGGCGGGACGGCAAGACCCGCGGCTACGACATGGCCACCGGCCGGGTGCAGTGGACCGTCCCCGATCCGGCCAGCCGCATCGTCGACAGCCTCGTAATGCAGTCGGCGGCCGGGTCACCCCTCGAGTCCCAGCGGGGCGGGTTCGGTGGTCCCCCGGTCGCCACGAGCCAGTTCGTGCAGCTCACCGCCGACGGCACGGCGATCGTGCGGGACCTGGCCACCGGCGCGGAATCGGTACGTCGCGCCGGGGCCGTCAGCGCCGCCACCGGCGACAGCCGCGACCAGGTGCTCGCCGTCGACGGCATCCTCTACGTGATCGACCGCGACAAGCACGGCACCATCAGGGCCGCGGACATCTCCGGACCGGCCGCCGCGACCGACGTATACACCGCGACGAACGGCGTGCAGATCGGCCAGCCGGTGTGGTGCGGGCCGAACCGGATCTGCTTCGAGGAACTGGGGAAACCGGGAGACGAACACGTCACCGCGCTCGACACCGCCGCACAGAAGGTCCGCTGGCGGCAGGACGGCTCCATCTTCAGGCTGCAGGTCGTCAACGGCCAGGTCCTGCTGAACCTCATGACCCAATCCGGCGACCTGCGCAACGCCGTCGTCGACGCGTCGGGCCGGCAGATTCTGAGCGAACAGGCACAGACCGGCACCGCGGGCTGGATCGACGGCAACGCGCTGCTGGTCATCGGGCCCGGGGACAGAGACTCGCCCACCAGCGTGTCGGGTGTCTCGCCCCTCACCGGCGGCCCCGTCCAGCTGGGCGTGGTCGATGACAATCGCGGCTGCGGCTGGAGCCGCACCCACCTGGTCTGCGCCACCATCACCGGCATCAAGGTCTGGCGGTTCGCAGCCTGACCCAGCCTCACCGCTCGGCCGTCGCGGAGCCGGCCCAGGGAAAACAACCCTGGGCCGGCCGCGCGACCGTCGCCGGACTCGAACCCCTCTCCTCCAAGGGCGGCCGCCACCCACCCCGGGGGGGCCAGCCCGGGCGTCCCAGGCCGAGCCACCTCCACTTTCTACTCGTCGCCTTGGGGTTCCTCCAGCCTCCGGGCGATCTGTTCGAGGGCGGCGAGGTCTTCCCGAGCGAGCCGGTCGATGAAGTGGCGCCGTACCGACTCGACATGGGCCGGTGCGGCGATCTCGAGAGCGTCCAGGCCCTGTGTGGTGAGCACGAGAAGGCAGCCCCTGCCGTCGGTCGGGTCCGGTTCGCGGCGGAGGAGACCGCGTTCTTCCATCCGGGTCGCGTGCCGGGACAGCCGGCTGCGCGACCAGCCCATCTTGTCAGCTTGTTGTCCCAGTGTGCTGGTGTGCGCGGGCCGCTCCGACAGCGTGCTCAGCACCTCGTAGTCGGGTTCGGAGAGGCCGATCGTGGCCAGGTCACGCGCGGTGCCGGTCTGGACAGCGACCATGACGCGCAGGAAGGCCCGCCAGGCCCGCTCCTCATGTGGGTTCAGCCAGCGCACGGCCCTCGTCGGCGGCTTCGTTGACATGTAATTAATCTAGCACCTAGACTTCGTTTCCATGTCAACGAGACCGCTTCGTGTCCTTGCTCTGGCCTGCAGCACCCGCCCAGGCGGCCTCGGCCCGCTCGTGGGGCAGTGGCTGATCGGCGCGGTCACCCCACGGGCCGCGGAACTCGGCGTTGAGCTCGTAACGGTGTCCCTCGGCGACCTGAACCTGCCGTTCCTGGACGAGGAGGAGCAGCCGTCATCGGGCGTCTACCGGCACGAGCACACCGGCCGGTGGAGCGCGATCGTCGACGCGGCGGACGGGTTCATCGCGGTCACACCGGAGTACAACTACGGGATGCCGGCGGCACTGAAGAACGCGCTGGACTACCTCAGCCGCGAGTGGGCGTGGAAGCCGATCGGCTTCGTCAGTTACGGCAACACCTCGGCGGGCACCCGGTCGGTCCAGCACGCCAAGCAGGTGGTAACCACGCTGCGTCTGGTCCCGCTTGGCGCCACGGTCGCCATCCGTATCGGCGACGCTCTGGAGAACGGGCGGCTGCGGTCCGACTCGGCCCGCGACGCAGCCGGCGTCGGATTGTTGGATGAATTGGTCCGGATCGCCCACGCCCTGCGTCCGATGCGCGAACGCCTACGGGCCGGAACACTCACCGGCCCGTTGCCGGGGTCCTACGCGAGACGGCTGACGCCCGACGACGCGCAAGAGGTCACCGTGCTGCAGCGGTGCTGCTGGGTGGACGAGGCCGTCGTCAACGACACCACAGCCATACCGGCCCTGCACGAATCACTGGACGAGGTACGCGAGTGGCTGGCGGCCTGGCAAACCACGGGCATCTGGCTGGACGGCCGGCTGCTGGGCATGGTGCGAGCCCGTCGCCTCGAGACCGACTGGCACGTGGGTCGGCTCGCCGTCGTGCCCGACCTGCGCAACCGAGGGCTGGGGCGGTGGCTGTTGCATACCGCCGAAGCCGCTGCCGGACCGGAGTGCCGCCGCATCGTGCTGTTCACCGGCTCCAAGAGCCGACAGAACATCGGCCTTTATCAGAGCGAAGGCTATCGGCCGGTGCCACTCGCCGACCCTGACGGAATCGTTTGCCTTGCCAAAGACACATCGGGTAGGCAGCGCTGACCGGCTCGACACCCGGATCTCATACGTTCATGTCAGCCGGCGGATGCAGGATGAGGATGGCTCCTTGGATCGGACCCTGTTGAGGTCTTGGGCAACCGTGCGCCGGCTGGTCATGAGGAGATGCAACAGCTGATAGATGGATGACGTGCCCCGGCTCGATGCGGGTCGACTGCGCCGAAGCCGCGGTCACTGCTCGCGTCGCCCTGGCCACCGGCAACCCCAGGATCCGGCCAGGCGAGAGCGGCAAGCCAGACCAACACGCTGGCGACGAACGCTGACGAGCAGGCGACCGTAAATAAATCGTAAGGGCCGTCCTGCAGAGTGGGTGGCGTCGGCCCGGCCACAGGTCACCCCTGGCGGGCCGACGGAACCGACGTCTAGTTCATGGAACATCTTCAGCAACTGGGACGCCTCCGTATGTCGCAGATGTGGCGACTTCCAAGATTTGCCGCTGTCAGAGGGAGGGCCATGCCGCGCGCAGGTGCTCGGTCCGGGCTGCAACTCGAGCCCGCCGGGAGCGTGGGCACTGTCCCAGTCCAGGACCGCCGCGACGCTGGACGGCAGCGGTGACAGGTCCGCCCTTGCGGCGCCCGGTCTGCGTATCCCTGAGCTGGCCGTCCGCGGTGAAGATACGAGCCCCGGAACGGCAGATCCTTCCCTCGTCCATCCCTCCTTGTGGCGTCATTCAGAGCGGGGGAGGGCACCGTGGCCCTGCAGCATGATGCGGCGCGACAGAGTTTCGACGACTTCGTCCGCACCGAGAGCGCTGCGCTAATCAGGTCGGCAAACCTGCTCACCGGCGACCGGCATCACGCCGAAGATCTCGTGCAGACCGCGCTCGCCCGGGCAGTGACTCGATGGCACCAGATCGACGAACCCCGTGCGTACGTTTACCGCGTTCTCTACACCGAGTTTGTGAACTGGTGGCGCAGACGGCGAGTCCGGGTGGTCGAGACGCTCACCGGGGATGTGCCCGAGCGACAGGCGCCAGCCGGCCCGGATCCGGAGCTGGCCGTGGTGTTGCGCCAGGCCCTGGCTCGGCTGACCCCACGGCAGCGGACGGTGCTCGTGCTGCGCTTCTACGAAGACCACAGCGAAGCCGAGACCGCTGCACGCCTCGGCTGCCCGATCGGCACCGTCAAGAGTCAAACCAGGCACGCTCTCGACCGCCTGCGCCGGCTCGCACCCGAGCTCGCTGAGCTGGTCGACCCGAAAGCGGAGGCGAGATCATGAGCACCGAGACGCGGCTGCGTGAAGGCCTACGGATGCTCGCCGGCGAAGTACTGCTCGCGACGATCTCCAATACTTCCTCAATCAAGCCCGAAACCGCGCTAAACAGTGGCCGTGCGCGGCGTTGCTGTGGTGGTCGCGTTGCTTACCTTGACGCTTGGTCTGGCGTTTCTTCCCGGCGGCACCAACAGGCCGGGCGCCCCCAAACCGGTCACCGTCGGGCCTGCCGCACACGCTCCGCGAACCACCGATCTGGACCGCGGACGTCGGCCCGTCGGCACCAGGCACCGCCGCCGTGATCTTCGGTGGCACCGCCACCACCGAGTCGGCGCCACCGGATCGGTCGGAGCGCCGACGTGTGCCGACCGACAACGCCGGGACGACAGCGATGGAGCACGTGGCTGGGGTCGCGAAGGCGGAGGAACTCGTACCCGGCGATGCGCAGGACCGGCACCAGATCTCAAGCAACGGAGCGTTGTGGGTAGAGAACGGTACGACGTGGTTGTTGTCGGGGCTCGCTGTGCCGGAGCTGCGACGGCGCTGCTGCTGGCTCGTCGTGGGTATCGCGTGCTCCTGCTCGATCGGGCGAACCTGCCGAGCGACACGCTGTCGACGCACTACATCCACTCGAGCGGCTTGGCGCTGCTCGCCCGGTGGGGACTACTGGACGGTTTGATGGCCACCGGCTGTCCCCGGATCGAGCAGATCTCGCACCAGGTCGGCGATGTGGGGCTGGCGGCGAGGGTGCCGGCGGCGGACGGGGTCGACTTCGCGTGCGCACCACGCCGCCAGGTCCTCGACGCGTTACTGGCAGATGCCGCGATCTCTGCGGGCGCCCACTTACGCGACGCCTGCGAGGTAGTCGGCGTGCCCTTCGAACGAGGACGGCCGGCAGGCGTCACCTACCGCACCCGCGCCGGCGGTCGCGACACCGTCAGCGCACGGCTCATCGTTGGCGCGGACGGAATGATGTCGACCATATCTGATCTGGTGGGCTCACCCATCGAGATCGAGGACCAGCGGCTGACCTGCATCTACTACACCTACTGGACCGGCATCAAAGGAGGCTTCGAGCTGTACGAGCAGCCAGGCCGCCTCGTGGGAGCGCTGCCCACACACAACAACCAGACACTCGTGTTCGCCTACTTCCCCAGCGCCGAGTTCCCGAAGGTCCGCACGCACGCCTTGGGCTCCTACCTGGATAACGTCCGCGCCACCGCCCCAGGTCTGTTCGACCGAGTCGCCGCCAGTGCCCGTACCGAACGACTGCGCGGCACCAACCAACAACGAAACTTCTTCCGCCAAGCCTGGGGACCGGGCTGGGTTCTCGTCGGCGACGCCGGCCACCACAAGGACTCCATCACCGCGCGGGGCATCACCGACGCGTTCGAACAGGCGGCGATCCTCGCCGACTGCGTGGGTGACGGTCTGCACGACGAGACCCGGCTGAGTGAGGGGCTTCAACGGTTCGCTGAACGCCGCATCGCTCGCTTCAAGCCGCTCTACCGGATGGCCCTGCTCGCCGCGACGCTGGACGTGTCGCCGTACAGACTGGCCACGCTGCGGTTCCTGAACACCCGACGAGACCTCGTCGAACGGTACTTCGCGGTCAGCGCCGGCATCATCGAAGCCCGCCAACTTTACAACCGGCAGCTGTTCGCGCAGATGTCCGCGCACCGGACCGCAGCGACCCAGTGAGTCAAACTTCGTCACGTAGCACAGCCGATTCAGGCGTCTCAACGTTGCCGTCCGTGGTGCCGCACGGGCTGCAATGCGGTTCGGCGTTGGGGCTGGGCTGCGGCTCATGGCCTGTTGACGGTGCTCATGTTCCCCATGTCCCCAGATTGGGCATCTTGGCAAACGTGAACACGGACAAACCTAGAATGCGCCGGATCTGGGGTTTTGGCGGCGCCGCGCTGTTGTTCAGCGTGCTCGTGATCGCCGTCAGGATTCGATGGGT
>NZ_BAABAT010000123.1:0-7695 GCF_039537565.1 Dactylosporangium darangshiense | reverse complement strand
CCCAACTCGAGGCGTGGAACGCCACCGACGCCGCCGTCCCCGCCCAACCGGTCCACACCCTCATCGCCGCACACGCCCACACCAACCCCGACCGACCCGCCGTGCACTCCGGCGAACACACCCACACCTACCGCGAACTCGACACAGCCGCCAACCAACTCGCCCAACACCTGCACCACTTGGGCGCGGGTCCGGAAACGATCGTCGCGATCTGCCTGCCCCGCGGCATCGACCCCATCATCGCGATCCTGGCGGTGTGGAAGACCGGCGCCGCCTACCTGCCGCTGGACCCCGACTACCCCACCGAACGACTCGCCTACATGCTCACCGACAGCGGTGCGAGCGTCCTGATCGGTGATGGGCCGGCGACCGGTCCGGCGGTCCGCCGCGTCGACCCGAACGACCCGGCCGTCGCCGCCTGTCCGGCGACCGCGCCGGAGGTCACGGTGCAGCCCGACCAGGCCGCCTACGTCATCTACACCTCCGGGTCCACCGGCCGGCCCAAGGGCGTCCTCATCAGCCACCGCGGGCTGGCCAACTTCACCGCCGCGCTGCAGTCGCTCACCCCGACCGGGCCGGGCGACACCGTGCTGCAGTTCGCCTCGCTGAGCTTCGACGCATCCGTCTGGGAGATCGTCACGGCCCTGCCCGCCGGCGCCGCCCTGGCCGTGGCGACGAGGCAGGAACAGGCTGAGCCGGACCGCCTGGCGGCGCTGCTGCGGGCGCGCGCGGTGAACCTGGCGCTGCTGCCCCCGTCGCTGCTCGGCTCCGTGACGCCGGACCTGCTCAGCCCGCTCAGCACCCTCATCGCCGGCGGCGACCGCCTCGACACCCCGACCGTTCGGGCCTGGAGCGCCGGCCGCCGGCTCGTCAACGCCTACGGCCCGACCGAGGTCACTGTCTGCGCGACCGCCGCCGACATCCCGGCCGGCATCGACGCCGCCCCACCGATCGGCAGCCCCCTCCTCAACACCCGCGTCCACGTGCTCGACCAGCACCTCAACCCCGTCCCCGTGGGCGTCACCGGCGAGGTCTGGGTCGCCGGTACCGGCCTCGGCCGCGGCTATCTCAACCGCCCGGCGCTCACCGCGGCATCGTTCGTGCCCGATCCCTTCGCCGCCGACGGGACCCGGCTGTACCGGACCGGCGACCTCGCCGCGCGCCGCCCCGACGGGCAGCTCGACTATCTCGGCCGCACCGACCGTCAGATCAAGGTCCGCGGCCACCGGATCGAACCCGCCGAGATCCAGCACGCCCTCGCCGCGCACCCGGCGGTCGCCGCCGCCGTCGTCGCCGCGCACCGCCAGCGCCTCGTCGCGTACCTCGTCCCGGCCGTTGCTGCCGAGGGAGTTCCGACGGCCGACGCGCTGCGCGCGCACCTGCGCACGACGCTTCCGGAGCACATGATTCCCGCCGCGTTCGTCACGCTCGACGCGTTCCCGCTCAACCGCAGCGGGAAGATCGACCTGGCCGCTCTCCCCGAACCGGCGAGCGACCGACCGGACGTCAAGGCGGCGTACCGCGCGCCGGCCGACGACGCCGAACGGAGCTTGGCCGGGATCTGGGCCGACGTGCTGACGATCGACCGGGTCGGCGTCGACGACAACTTCTTCGAGCTCGGCGGCGACTCGATCCTGAGCATCCAGATCGTCGCCAAGGCGCAGGCCGCCGGGCTCTTCTTCACGCCGGCCCAGCTGTTCGACAACCAGACCGTCGCCGGCATCGCGGCGGTGGTACGGCGGGAGTCGGCGGCCGACGCCGAGCAGGGAACCGTGGTCGGCGGGTTCCCGTTCTCGCCGATCCAGCGCTGGTTCTTCGGCCAGGATCTCCCGGAACCGGCGCACTTCAACCAGTGCGTACTCCTGCAGGCCCCCGACCGGATCGATCCGAACGTCCTGCGCCGGGCGGTCGACGCGCTCCTGCGCCACCACGACGCCCTGCGGTCGCGCTTCTACCGCGACAGCCTCGGCCTGACCGCCTACGTCGCCGCCGAGGAGCCGGAGACTCCACTGTGGATCGTCGCCGCCGACGGACTCGACGACGACGCGCTGCACGTGCGCTCGACCGCCGCGCACACCAGCCTCGACCTGCAGCGCGGTCCGCTCGCCCGGTTCGTGCTCTTCGACCGGGCCGACCGCCGCCAGACGCTGCTCGTCACCGTGCACCACCTCGCCGTCGACCGGGTGTCGTGGCACATCCTGCTGGAGGACCTCGCCGTCGCCTACGAGCAGGCCACACGCGGCGAAGCCATCCGGCTGCCGCGGAAGACGACCTCGTTCCAGCGCTGGTCGCAGCGGCTCTCCGAACTGGCCGCCGCACCGCAGCTGATGGACGAGATCGCGTACTGGCAGGCGACCGAGCGCGCGGCCGGCCCGCTGCCCCGCGACCTCGACGGCGACAACGCGCTCACGTCGGTCGGCTCGGTGCCGGCCGTGCTCGACGCCCGGCAGACGCAGCGGCTGCTGCGCGAGGTTCCGGCCGCCTACCACACCCAGATCAACGAGGTACTGCTGACCGCGCTGGGCATCACGCTGACCGACTGGACCGGCGACCCGGCGATCCTCGTGGACGTCGAGGGCCACGGCCGCGAGGACGTCGGTCCGGACATCGACGTCTCCCGCACCGTCGGCTGGTTCACCGCCGTCTATCCTGTGACCCTCACCGGGGCGACGTCGGACACCGGCGACGCCCTGCGGCGCACCAAGGACCTCCTGCGCGCCGTCCCGCGACGGGGACTCGGCCACGGGCTGCTGCGGTACCTGACGCCGCACATGCCGCCGACCGGACGCGCCGAGGTCTCCTTCAACTATCTCGGCCAGTCCGGTGGTGCGGGCGGCGCGTCCCGCTTCCAGGCCGTCGGCGGCCCCGTCGGTGCCCCCCGATCGGCGGCCGGGGGGCGGACCCACCTCCTCGAGATCAGCGGCACGGTGCAGGACGGGCAGCTCCGTCTGATGTGGACCTACTCCCGCGAGGTCCACCACGAGCCGACCGTGCGCCGCCTGGCGGACCGCTACCTGCAGGTGCTGGGCGACCTCATCGACCACTGCTGCGGCCTGACCGCCGACGAGCCCACCCCCTCCGACTTTCCCCTCGCCGGACTCACCCAACACCAGCTGGACCGCATCCGCGAACGGTCGGGGTCCGCGCTCGAGGACATCTATCCGCTGACCGCGATGCAGCAGGGCATGCTGTTCCACACGCAGCTGGAGCCGGACTCCGGGGTGTACTGGGTGCAGACCGGACTGCTGCTGGACGGCGACCTCGACCTGTCGGCCCTGCACCGGGCGTGGGACGCCGTGTTCGCCGCCCACGCCGTGCTGCGCAGCGCCGTGGTGTGGGACGGCCTGCCGGAGCCGCTGTCGGTGCTGTCCGCAGCGGTACCGCTGCCGATCGAGCAGCTCGACCTCGCGTCGCTCGACGAGGCCGGGCAGCAGGAGGCGATCGCGCAGCGGCTGGCCGCGGACCGGCGGCGGGGCGCGGACTTCGACGCGCCCACGCTGGTGCGGATCCTGCTGATCCGGCTCGGCGCACGGCGCCACCAGATGGTGCTGGGCCTGCACCACCTGCTGCTGGACGGCTGGAGCGTCCCGATCGTCATGGCCGACCTGTTCGAGGCGTACCGCGCATTCCGGGCCGGCGGCCGTCCGCAGCTGGCCACGCGCCGACCGTTCCGCGACCACGTCGCCTGGCTCCTGGCGCAGGACCCGGCGGCGGCGGAGCGTTACTGGCGCGGTCGCCTCGCCGGCATCGCAGAGCCCACACCGCTGCGGCTCGAACGCGCCGGCGAGGGCGACGGGCAACGGATCGAACACGCCGCGCTGTCCACCGCGACGACCGCCAGGCTGACGGAGACCGCGCGGCGCCACCAGTTGACCCTCAACACCGTGGTCCAGGGGGCGTGGGCGGCGCTGATGTCCGCCTACACCGGCACGGACGAGGTGCTGTTCGGCGTCACCACGTCCGGGCGCGGCAGCCAGTTCGCCGGGGTCGAGTCGGTCGTCGGGCTCCTCATCAACACCATCCCGGCCCGGATCAGCATCGAGCGCGACGAGCCGGTGGCGGTGTGGCTGCGCCGGCTGCAGCGCGAGCAGGCGGAGGCCCGCACGTTCGAGCACACCCCGCTGGTGCAGATCGGGGCGTGGAGCGAGCTGCCGCCCGGCCGGCAGCTCTTCGACACCGTGCTCATCTTCGAGAACTATCCGACCGCTCCACGCGCCTCGGAGGCCGTCGGGTCCGACCGCGCGGACGACGAGCTGCGGGTGCGGCGGGTCTTCGCCCGGGAGCAGGCCAGCTACCCGCTCGCCGTCGTCGTCGGAACCGGTGCCAGCCTCGCGATCGACCTCGTCTACGACAGCGCGACGTTCCGCGCCGACGCGGTACGCCGCATCCTCAACCAGCTGACCGGCCTGCTGGACGCCGTGGCCGAGAACCCCCAGCAGCCCGTCGGCTCCCTGTCCGTGCAGACTCGCGCCGAACGCAGCCTCATGGCCCGGTGGAACGACACCGCCACGCCCGTCGCGGCCACGGACGGCATTCACCGGGCGGTCGCGACGATGGCGGCGGCGCGCCCGACGGCCGTCGCGGTCGTGTCCGGGCCGACGTCGTTGTCCTACGGCGAACTGGATGCCCGCGCCAACCGGCTGGCCCATCGGTTGCGGGCCGCGGGCGTCGGCCCGGAGACGGTCGTGGCACTGTGCCTGGACCGCGGGCCCGCGATGATCGTGGCCATGCTCGCCGTCCTCAAGGCCGGCGGCGCCTACCTGCCGCTGGACGTCGAGTACCCGGCGGACCGGCTGCGGTTCATGCTCGCCGACAGCGGCGCCGATGTCGTCATCGGCGGCCGGTCCGACCTCGGCGAGGTGACACACCGGCTCGACCCCGACGACCCGGCCGACGCCGACCGGCCGTCGACCGCGCCGGACGTGACCACGCACCCCGGACAGGCGGCCTATGTCGTCTACACCTCCGGCTCCACCGGGCGGCCCAAGGGCGTCGTGGTCTCACACCGCAACCTCGCCGCGGTCATCCAGGCCCAGCGCGCCGACCTCGACGTCAGCGCGGACGACACCGTCCTGCAGCTAGCGTCGTGCAGTTTCGACGTCGCCGCCTCCGAGATCTTCGTCGCGCTGACCGCCGGCGCCCGCCTCGTCATCGCCGACGCAACCGCCCGCCGGTCCTCAGCCGAGCTCCGTCGGCTGATGGCGACGCACGCGGTCACCGTTGCCGAGTTCACCCCGTCGGCGCTGGCGATGCTCGGCGCGGAACCACTGCCCGGCTTGCGGACCGTCGTCGTCGGCGGGGAGCCATGCCCGCCCGACGTTGCCGGCCGGTGGGCCACCGGGCGCCGGTTCATCAACGCCTACGGGCCCACCGAGGCGACCATCTGCGCCACCGTCGCCACGATCACGGCCGACTCTCCGCTGCCAGCGCCGATCGGCCGCCCGACCGCCAACACCCGGGCCTACGTCCTGGACGGGCGCCTCGAGGCGGTACCGATCAGCGTTCCGGGCGAGCTGTTCATCGGCGGCGAGGGGGTCGGCCGCGGGTACGCCGGCCGGCCGGCCACGACCGCGGAGCGGTTCGTCCCGGACCCCTTCGGCGGCGACGGCGGGCGCCTGTACCGCACCGGCGACCTGGTCCGCTGGCAGCCGGACGGCCAGCTGATGTTCCTCGGCCGCGCCGACCGGCAGCTCAAGATCCGCGGCCATCGCATCGAACCCGGCGAGATCGAGTTCGCGCTCGCGAGCCATCCGCTCGTCGCGGCGGCCGCCGTCACCGGCGGCGACGGCCGTCTCGTCGCCTACCTCGTCCCGACCGGCGACGCCGGGGGCATCCCGCGCACCGACGAGCTGCGCCGGCACCTGCACGGCACGCTCCCCGAGCACATGATCCCCGCGGTGTACGTCGAACTCGCCGAACTGCCTTACAACGCCAACGGCAAGCTCGACATCGCCGCCCTGCCCGCACCGGATACCGCCCGGCCCGAACTGGCCGGCGGCTTCCGAGCGCCCGCCACGGCGACCGAGGACATCCTCGCCGACATCTGGGCCGACGTCCTCGGCCTGGACCGGGTCGGCACCGGCGACAACTTCTTCGACCTCGGCGGCCACTCCCTGCTCGCCACCCGGGTCGTCACCCGGATCCGTTCCGTCCTGGGCGCGGACCTGCCGCTCGCGGCGCTGTTCGACAACCCCACGGTGGCCGCTCTCGCCGCCGCGGCCGACCTCGCCGTCACCGGCCGTCCCGTGCCGGCGATCACGGCCGCGGACCGTGAAGCGCCCCTGCCGGCGTCGTTCGGGCAGCAGCGCCTGTGGTTCCTCGCCCAGCTCGAGCCCGGCTCCACCGAGTACAACATCCCGGTCGGCATCCCCCTCACGGGTCCGGTCGACCACGCCGCGCTGACGGACGCGCTGACCGCGATCACGCAACGCCACGAGGTCCTGCGCACGCGCCTCGTCGCCGGCCCCGACGGCACCGCGCACCAGGTGATCGACCCGGCCGTACCGTTCGTCCTGCCGCTGTTGGACGCCTCCGGCGAACCCGCTCCCGGCGCGGCCGCCCGGGCCGCCCTCGACGCCGAGCGGCGCGCCCCGTTCGACCTCGCCGAGGGCCCGATGCTGCGCGGCCGCCTGATCCGGGTGGCCGAGGACCGCCATCTCCTCGCCCTGTGCCTGCACCACGTCGTCTGCGACGAGTGGTCCGCGAGAGTCTTCCGCGACGAGCTCTTCCGGTTGTACAAGGGCGAATCGCTGGCGCCGCTGCCGATCCAGTACGCCGACTACGCCGCCTGGCAACGTGCGTGGCTCACCGGGGAGGTCCTGGACGCCCAGCTGGACTACTGGCGCACCGAGCTCGCCGATCCGCCGGTCCTCGCGCTGCCGACCGACCGGCCGCGCCCGGCGGTCCGCTCGACGGCCGGCGCCGCCGTGCACTTCACCGTCGCCGCCGGCACCACCGGCGCCCTCAGGGAGCTCACGCGGCGCTACGGCGTCAGCATGTTCATGCTCCTCGAGGCCGCCTACGCCACCCTCCTGCACCGGCACACCGGCCAGAGCGACCTGCTCGTCGGCACCCCGGTCGCCAACCGCGGCCGGGCCGAGACCGAACACCTCATCGGCTTCTTCGTCAACACCCTCGCGCTGCGCACCCGCTTCCACGACGACCCGACCTTCGCCGAGGTGCTCGCTGGGACCCGTACCGCCGCGCTGAACGCCTTCCGGCACCAGGATCTGCCGTTCGAGCGGCTCGTCGACGAACTGGTCCGGGACCGGGACCGGTCCCGGACCCCGCTGATCCAGACCCTGTTCAACTACACGGCCGGCGACGCCGGGGTGCCCGACGACCTCGCCGCGGACCGCGACGTACAGCTGGACCTGGTCCTGTCCATGGCCAACCACGGCGATGAGCTGATCGGCGTCTTCGAGTACAGCACCGCACTGTTCGACGCGGCGACGGTACGTGATCTGGGTGCGCGGCTGGGATTGCTGTTGGCCGCGGTGGCGGCAGATCCGGACCGGCGCGTGTCGGACCTGGCGGTGCTGTCGCCGCAGGACCGGCAGCGGCTTGCGGAGTGGGACACCGGGGCCGCGCTCGCGGTGCCGACGGTCGGCGGGGTCGAGGAACTGGTGGCCGGGCCTGCCGACCAGCCGGCGGTCGAGGCCGACGGAGTCGTCCTCACCTACGGCGACCTGGACC
>NZ_BAABAT010000122.1:0-7889 GCF_039537565.1 Dactylosporangium darangshiense | reverse complement strand
GGACCTCATCACCCGCCGAAAGGCCGGCGGTGACGGCGGCCTCGAAGCCCTGCGCGTACTGAAACGACGCCTCTCCGACGTCATCTACCAAGCCCTACGAGCCAACGCCGCATCGAGCTCTTGACAGAGGAGCTATGTACAGTCCCGACGGCGTCGTGGGCGATGACCGAGGCGGTACGCCAAGATCTCGGCCCCAAGGGCATCCAGGTCGCCGGAGTGCACGGCAGCTTCCTGGGCACCGAGATGACCGCGTACGTCGCATCGGAGCTGAAGGCCGATCCGGCCAAGGTCGCCGCTTACACACTCGACGAGGTCGCCGCCGGATCCCTGGAGATCCTGGCCGACGACATCACGCGGTAGGCCAAACAGCAGCTCTCCCAGCCGCCGGCCACCACCTGACAAGGGCCGGCGGCCGGGAGCAGCTGATGCGACGATGCCGTGCCCGCTGGGCGTGTCGTGATCAATCTGCGGGATTCGTCTGCGCCGCGGGTTGTGATCCGGTAGATCGTTTGCGTGACGCGAGTGCAACTGACGGACGAGGAGTGGGAGTTCATCGGGCCGTACCTGCCCACCGGCGAGTACGGCCCGTGCCCCGAGCGCCTGCGGCGGGGTCATGGCCCTAGTTTTGCGCGTGCCCCAGGTTGTCTGCCGCAAGTGATCGGTCGGACCCACCCGCCACCAGCGTGACGGCCCCGTCGATGTGCTCGACGGTGAACAGGGTGCCCGGTGGAAAGTTGCCGAGGACCTCCGGCGGCAGCTGTACCGTGCCGTCGCCCGCTACCACCGCGAAGTCCTGGCCGTCGCGCCCCTCGGCGCCGACCCGCCCGTCGCGGATCGTCACCGCGCGGCCGAGCCGGGTGCCGACCTCGCCGTCGTGGGTGACCACGACGATGGTGGTGTTGCGCTCGCGGTTGACGGTCTCGAGCGCCTCGAGGACCTCGTCGCGGCCGTGGGTGTCGAGCTGGCTGGTCGGCTCGTCGACGAGCAGCAGCCCGGGGCCGGCGGCGATGCCGACGGCGAGCGCGGCCCGCTGGCGGGCGCCGGGGGCCAGCTCGTCGATGCGGGAGCGGCCCAGGCCGGGCAGTCCGACCAGGTCGAGGATGCGGTCGGGGTCGTCGAGCTTGATCCCCTCGGTGCGGGCCGCCCGCCGCTGGGCCAGCCAGATGTTGCGGTGCAGCGAGGCGTACGGCAGCAGGTTGCGCGCCGCGCCCTGCAGCACCACGCCGATCTCGGTGCCGCGCAGCCGGGCGATCTCGCCGTCGGAGAGCTTGCCCATGTCGTAGGTGCCGATGTTGACCCGCCCGGCCGAGGGGCGCATCAGCCCCGCGAGCAGGGCGATGAGCGTCGACTTGCCGGAGCCCGACGGCCCGACGAGCGCGAGCGTCTCGCCCGGGCCGATCGAGAGGTCGACGCCGGCCAGCGCGACGACGTCGCCGGCCTCCGCCTGGTAGATGTGCACGGCCCGTCGGCAGGCGACTGCCAATCCGTTCATCGCGTCCCCATCATCATCGCTTTCGCTGTGTCGTAGCCGCACGAAGCCGGGCACCGGCGACGATCGCCGCCGCGGCGAGCAGGGCCGAGGCGGCCGCCCAGGCGACCACGACCGGGACAGGCGACGGCCAGTACGACGCCTGGAAGCCCTGGGGGTCGTCGCTGAATACCGGAAGATATTCCCGCACCAGCAGCCAGCTGGCCAGGGCCGCGAACGGCGCGATCAGCGCCGCGGTGCCGACCAGGGCCAGATAGCCGCTCGCGCCCGCGTCGCGCCGGGCCACGCCCTGGGCCCGCAGGGCGCGCAGCTCGCCGGCGCGGCGCAGCCGGTCGAGGCTCGCGACGAGCCACAGCGCGCCGGTCGCGAGCAGCACGGCGAGGCCGCCGGCGAGCTCGTGGAAGCGCAGCGCGACGGCGGGGCCCTGCTCGTCGAGCGCGGCGCGTAGCGGGCCGACGGCGCGGTCGCCGGTGACGGTCAGGCCCTGCGCCCGGACCCGGTCCAGGATGTCGGGCGGGGCGTCCGGGCCGAGGAAGATCTGCGGGTACTCCGCGTCGCCGCCGTCGGTGGCCTCCCGCTCGGCGTAGTCCAGGTCGACGATCCCGCCGCGGTACCCAAGCTTCGGCACCGTTTCGACCTCACCCACGATTGTGATCGTCTGGCGCGACTCGTCGAAGCCAGTCATGTGATCACCGATGCCGGCGGTGCGGGCCATGACGATGGGCATCGGCGACGGGACGTCGGTCGGCATGATGCGCACCGCGACGTCGGCACCCTTGTACCCGGAGATCTCGGCGCGCAGCCCGTCCTTCGCCGCGGTCAGCTCCGGCACGAGCAGCTTTGGCCCCGGCGACTCCGGCGCGCGCCAGCCGTCGGTGTCGGCGAAGGCCGCCTCGTCGACCAGGGCGGCGCCGCGCTGGCTGAGGCTGTGCAGCGTCATCGTCACGTCGAAGCCGCGCCCATCCGGCTGCTCCAGCTCGAGGGCCGCGAGCCGGCACTTGTTCACGCACATCGGCAGGTTGCGGGTGTAGGTGCGCCGGCCGGTCCGCACCTGGCCGAGGTCGACGCGCCCGACGTCGGAGCCGTCGCTGGGCACCACGACGGCGACCCAGTGCACCCCGTACGCGTCGACGAGGGCGTCGATGGTGACGTCCAGGGACAGGTCCTTGTTGTCCACCATGATCGTCGGGCGGCCCGGGTCCGGCTTCAGCCGCCGCGCCGCCTCGGCGGCGGGCAGGGCCGGGTCGTCCCACAGCGCGGTGGCGGCAAGGGCGTTGCTGTCCACGGCCAGCATCGGCGGTACCGCGCTGTCCTCGGAGACCGGCAGCATGGCCGCGGCCATCGCGAAGCGGCCCTGCGGGTCGATCGCGCGGACCTTGGACAGCAGCGCGGCCCGGCTGACCGGCTCGATCGACAGCACCCGCGGCGCGCCGAGCTCGACCCGGGTGCGCCGGTCCCGGGCGTCGCTGGAGGCGCTGGCCGCGGTCGCGGCGAAGATGAGCAGGCCGATGGCGACGACGAACAGGGCGAGCACGCGCTGCGTGCCGGGCCGGCGCGACAGCGTGTACGCGGCCAGCGTCGGCCCGATCCGGCCGCGGCGCATCGCGCGCCGGCCGACGCGCTCGGCGATGGGCAGCACGGCGCGTGCGGTCAGCAGCGCCGTCGCGATCACCACCGCCGACGGGGCGATCAGTGCGAAGCCGGTCAGCCCGCCGCTGCCCCAGCGCAGCTGCACCACCGCGACGACGGTGAGCACCACGACGACGACCTCGAATACTGGCGCGCCCCAGCGCGAGACCCGGCTGGGCACGTTGCGCAGCAGGTCGGCGGTGCGCTTGGCCAGCTCCGCGCGCTGCGCCAGCAGCGTGGCGAGCAGCGCGCCGCCGAGCGAGGCCAGCGCCCACCAGTTCAGGCCGGCCGACAGCGGTACATCGGAGGACGAGCTCAGCAACACTCGGGCGGCGACGCGGACCATGAAGTGGCCGAGCACGAAGCCGGCCGCGGCGCCGGCCAGGATGGGCAGCACGCTCTCCCCCGCCGCCAGCCACCAGCGCCGTGGCGCCGACACGCCGCGTAGCGCGAACAGGCCGAGCTCGAGCCGGCGCTCCTGGGTGGCGGCGGCCACCGCGATGAACAGCACGAACCAGCAGAGCAGCACCAGGGGTACCGCCGCGACGGGAACCACCTCGGCGACCAGGTCCCGGTCGCCGTTGATGCGGGTGAGCAGGGCGGGCAGCTCGGTGTGCACGGTCGCGTGGCCGGGCAGCGCCGCCAGCTTGTCCTTGCCGGCCTGGACCGAGGCGTTGATAGCGTCTAGCGAGTCGCGGGTGATCGCCGAGTCGTCGATGACCACGTCGAGGGCCTGCCGCTCGGTACCGTGCTCGAGGGCCTCCAGGGTCAGACCGTGCTCGAGGGCCTCCAGGGTGAGGCGGCTGGCGAAGGCCGGCTCGGTGGTCTGCCGGGCGGTGTAGCGCGGGTTGAAGTAGTCGGCGTCGGACCAGTACTGCTCGGCCTTGTTCCTGGGTTCGAACGCGCCGACCAGGGTGAGCGTGGAGTTCGGGCCGGCCGGGATGAAGTCACCGCTCTCCGCGTCGATCGTGGCGTAGCAGGCCTGGAAGGTGTCGCCGACGTGCAGCCCGAGGCGCTCGATCGCCGCGGTGCTCAGCACGACTTCGGTCTCGCTGACGAAGCAGCGCCCGGCGGTGAAGCGCAGGTGGGCGCAGACGTCGTCGCGGTAGACGAACCGCGGCGCGATCGTCGTGATCTTCGCGTCGTTCGGGGTGATTATGGTGTCGTACTCGGTGCTGAAGACACTCGAGAAGCCGCTGTCATTGAACAACTGCGGTACGAGGTCCTCGAAGTCGACGTCCTGGAGGGTCGGCGAGGTGCGGCGGGCCTGCACGACCCGCTCGGTGACCGGCGCGGCGGAGACCTCGCTGCGCACCACGGCACGGTCGGCCGCGGCCGAGTACACCGGCGCGCTGACCGCCGCGGCCATCGCGAACACGGCGAGCAGGAAGGCGGTGAGGGCCTGCCCCGGGCGGGCCCTCACCATGGACAGGATCAGCCCGATCACGGTGCGCTCCATCCGTCGCCGAAGTAGGGCAGGACATCGCCGATATAGGCGCGGATCAGGGCAGCCAGCAGCAGCCCGAACAGCAGCGAGGCGACCGCCAGCACCAGGTAGCCCTCCACGCTGACCCGCTTGACCAGCCGGGCCGGGGCGCCCTGGGCGCGCAGCGCGCCGAGCTCCCGGGCCCGCGGCCGCCGCTCGACGGCGGCGACCACCATCGCGGAGCCGATCGCCAGGGCCAGCCCGACGACCGCGGACAGCAGCATGAACTGCACGGTGAGCGGCGGGCCGAACGACGCGTACCGCTCGGCGACACCGTCAATCGACTCCTCGCCGAGCACGAGCAGGCCGTGGTCCTGCAGCAGCTTGGTGATGTCGGCCGGTGCGCTCGCGTTGAGCCAGACCTGCAGCGACTCGCCAGCGCCGAAGTCGGCGCCGAGGCGGTCGGCGTACTCGAGGTCGGCGAGCACGCCGTGGTCGCCGAGGCGGGGCAGCCACTGGGCGCGGCCGACGACGTTCTCGGAGATCGAGATCGAGCCGTAGCGCAGCCGCTGGTCGCCAACGAGCCGCGGCTGCAGCTTCGACGCCCGCACGCTGGTCAGCGGCGCCGGGGAGTCCAGGGGGTACACACCGGGGTCGACGGCGCCACCGGAGTGGATCGGGGCGACCATGAGCCGCATCCCGTCGGCGACTGGCGTGACGATGAGGTTGGGCGGGTTGCCGTTGACGCCGAGCCGCCACCGGGTGCGGTCGGCGAGCATCTCCTTGCTCAGCACCGGCCGGCCGTCGTCCCCGGTCATGGCGTGGACGGTCACCTCGACGCCCGGGCGGGCGGCGAAGAAGACCTTCTGCTCGAGCGTGCTCTGCATGATCTGCAGCGAGCTGAGCCGGCATCCGGGCGCGTTCGCGCAGCCCGGGACGGCGGCGCGCAGTGTCTGGCGCCCCTCGGCGAGCGGTCCGAGGCGGGCGCCGACCCGGGTGCCCTTGGGGTCGGCGAACACGACGTCGAGGTACACCACCCGGCTCGGATCGTTGACCGAGTAGTGGTTGGTGAAGTCCAGCGCGAGCTCACCGGCGGTGAAATAGATCGGCGCCGGGGCGTCGGGGTGCAGGAGGGCCGCGGTCTCGGCGGCGCCCGGGCCGTACTCCGGGCGCCAGGTCGCGACCTTCGCCAGCCGCGGGCTGTCGACCAGCAGGACCCGGTCGGAGCCCGAGCGAAGCGACTCGACCGCCGCCATCGCGTGCTCGCCGCGCGGATCGACGGCGCGCACCGCGTTGAGCAGCGCGAGCCGGTTCTCCGCGCGGACGGACAGCACCCGGTCGGTGCCGACCTCCAGTTCGGCCCGGGCCCGGCCCTCGTTGCGCCCGTGGTTCCAGGTCAGCGCCGAGGTGCACAGCAGCGCCACGGTCACGATCATCAGCGCCGCGAGCCGATGTACGCCGGGGCGGCGGGCCAGGTAGATCGCGGACAGCGCCCGGGCAGGCCGGCCGTGGCGCAGCGCCCCCTCGACCATCCGCCCCGCGGTGAACGTGATGAGCCGCGCCGCGACCAGCGCGAAGGCGAGGGCGGCGAGGCCGGGGGCGAGCAGGGCCAGGCCGGCGGCGTCGCCCGAGGCGCGGTGTTTGACCTGGTAGACGGCCGCCGCCGCGAGCGCCACGAGGACCAGGTCGAACAGGTCGCGCCAGAGCCGGGAGCGGGCCGAGCCCTGGCGCAGCAGCTCGGAGACGCTGGAGGACAGCGACCGGCGCTCGGCCAGCAGCGCGGCGAGCAGCGCGCCGAGGACGGCGACGGCGACCGCGCCGCCGGACAGCGCGGCGGCCTGTTCGTTGACCGACGCGTTGCGGATCGCGCCGGTGACGGCGGTCGCGGCGGCGTATCCGATCGGCAGGCCCAGCAGGGCGCCGGCCAGCATCGGCAGGGCGCTCTGCCCACTCACCAGCGTCCACGAGCGCGCCCGGGTCGCGCCGCGCAGCTTCACCAGGCCGATGTCGGGGCGGCGTTCCTCGCCGGTGTACTTCACCGCGAGGTACAGCGCGAACCAGCACAGCACCAGGAGCTGGAAGGCGCCGACCGGCACGCCCAGGGAGACCAGCCGCCGGTCCCGCTCGACCTTGTCGAGCGTGGCGCCCAGCTGCGTGTTGAGCGTGAGGCGGTTGTTGCCGGCCTCGACGGTGGCCGCGGAGAGCCGGGACCGCACCTCCTCCGGCGCGTGGTCGACCAGCAGCGAGGGTTCGGCCACCATGTCGACGATCGTGCGGATCGGCACCGGCAGGCCCTTGTCGAACAGGGCGGGCGCGGCGAGCAGCGCGTCGTCGACGGGCTCGGTGATCTCCGGCGCGGCGCTGCTCGGCAGGGACTTGGCGACCAGCTGGTCGGTGCTGCTCCAGAACGGGTCGTTGGGGTCGTCGGGGCGGTAGACGCCGACGACCCTGAGCTGGATCGGCCGGGGCAGCCCGGAGTTGGCGAACGTCAGCGCGTCGCCCGGCTTGACCCGCAGCCAGCGGGCAGTGCGGTAGCTGACCATCACCTCGTCGGCGGCGCCCGGGCAGCGGCCCTCGATCGTGGCGTGCGAGCAGGCATCGGTGCGCAGCGCCAGCGGCGAGTCCGACGTGCGGGCGGCGCCGGGGTCGGTCGGCTGCACGCCGCCGGCGCCGACCTGGCCGGCCAGGTACGCCTCGGTGTACGTGGTGAACCCGGAGAGCCCGACGATCCGCTGCGTCTGCTTCGCCTCGGCCGCCAGCTGAGCCTCGACGGAGCCGCCCTTGACGGAGCCGCCGTCGACGGGCCCCTTGCCGATCGTCTCCAGCGAACGTTCCTGGATCGATGCGCTCTCCACGTGCCGGGTGGCCATCCGCTCTGTGGAGGCGAGCACGTACCAGGGCGAGGCTGCTGCGCCAGCGGCAGCCAGGGTGCTGAGCAGCAGCAATGTCAGCGCTTGTGCGCGCCGGGCCCGCAGCGCTGCGAGCACGAGTGTCAGCAAGGCCCCTCCCCTTGGTCAAGGTCGTCCTCGGTCTGGATGAATACCGCCCAGTTGCGATGGTTCGTCACCGCAGCGGGTGGACCTGCCCGCCGGCCCGGCCGGAGCCTCGCACCGTCGTGCGGTCCACGGCCAGGGCGTGCCACGGCCTGGGTGGGGGTCGGTGGCTCCACCGCCGGTGTCGGCGTCGGCGGGTCAGGCCGCAGCAGCCACGCGTGACGCCCTCAGGCGGCGATCGCCGCGTCCACCAAGGCCGCCGCGATGCCGCGTGCGACTGCGGCGGCTGCTGGGTCTCGGTCCATCCGTGCGGCCACTGTCGCGCCGTCGTAGAGCAGGACGAGCTGTGCCG
>NZ_BAABAT010000121.1:0-8041 GCF_039537565.1 Dactylosporangium darangshiense | reverse complement strand
TCACCATCCGCCACCACCACCGCATCATCGACCGCCGGATGCTCCCGCAACACCGCCTCAACCTCACCCAACTCCACCCGGAACCCACGCACCTTCACCTGCGCATCCGCCCGACCCACAAACTCCAACCGGCCATCGGCCCGCCACCGCACCACATCCCCCGACCGATACAACCGGCCACCATCACCCGCAAACGGATCCGCGACAAACCGCTCCGCGGTCAGCTCCGCCCGACCGGCGTACCCACGCGCCAACCCGACGCCACCGATGAACAACTCACCAGGCACCCCGACCGGCACCGGCCGCAGCAGACGGTCCAGCACCCGCACCCGCACATTGCCCAACGGACCACCGATCGGCGGGTCGCCCGCATCCCCAGCAACACAGGGCATGACGGTCGCCAGGACCGACACCTCCGTCGGACCGTACGCGTTGAACATCCGCGACCGACCCGCCCACGCCCCCGTCAGACCCGCACCAACCCGTTCCGAACCCACCACCCACGTCCCGACGCCCGGCACCTCTACCGGATCCAGCTGCGACAGCAGCGACGGGGCCACACTCGCCGACGTCACCCCGGCATCACGGATCAACCGCGACAACACTCGCGGATCCGAACGCTCCACGTCCGACGCGACCACCAGCTCGCCGCCCGCACACAGCACCGTGGCCACATCCAGGACCGCCGCGTCGAAACCAAACGACGCGAACTGCAACACCACCCGACCCGGACCCGCATCCAACAGCGGACCCAGCCTCGCCGCCAGATTCACCACACCCCGATGCGGAACCACCACACCCTTCGGCACACCCGTCGAACCCGACGTATAGATCACATACGCCGCCTGATCACCCAACACCACCGGCAACGCCACCGCACCCGCGCCATCCAGGGGCACATCCTCCAACCACGTCACCGCCACACCGGCGGCCGCAAGCTCCGCCGCCACCGGCCGCTGGCCCAGCACCACCGAGGCGCCACCATCGGCAACCATGAACGCCAACCGCTCCACCGGATAGTTGGGGTCCAGCGGCAGATACGCACCACCCGCCCGCCACACCGCCAACACCGCAACCACGAACTCCACGCCGCGGCCCACGCACAACCCGACCACCGAGTCCGAGGCCACCCCAAGACGCCGCAGCTGCGACGCCAACAGCTCAGAGCGCTGCCACAACTCGCCGTACGTCAGCACGACATCGCCGCACCGCACCGCCACCGCGTGCGGATCCGCCGCGACGCGCTCACCGATCAGCTCGTGCACACCGCCTGCCGCCGGCACCGCGGCCGCCGTATCGTTCCAGCGCTCCAGCTGCCGCCGCTCTGCGCCGGTCAGCACCGCCACCAGCGACAACGGGCGATCCGGGGCCGCGGCGACCGCGGACAGCAGCTCCACGAAGTGCCCGACCAGCCGCACCATCCGCTCCGCGTCGAACAGCACCGTGCTGTACTTCACCGACCCGACGAAGCCCGACCCCGACGGGGCGAGCACGACCGACAGATCGAACTTGGCGGGCACCACCCGCGGCACGAGCAGCTCCTGCGGGTCCGCTTCTCCGCCGTCGGTCAGGTAGTTGAACAGCACCTGGAACAGCGGCGTACGCGACCGGTCCCGGTCCACGTCCAGGGCGTCGACCAGCTGCTCGAACGGCAGGTCCTGGTGGGCGTACGCGTCGAGGGTGCTGGCCCGGACGCGGCCGAGCAGCTCGGCGAACGTGGGGTCGCCGGACAGGTCTGTGCGCAGCACAAGGGTGTTGACGAAGAACCCGATCAGGCCCTCGATCTCGGCCCGGTTGCGGTTCGCGATCGGCGCGCCGACGACGATGTCGTCCTGGCCGGAGTAGCGGCCCAGCAGGACCGCGAGCGCGCTCTGCATCGTCATGAACATCGACGCGCCCGCGCCCTGTGCCACCGCCCGCAGCCCGTTCGCGACGTCCGCCGGGACGGTGAACTCCAGCGCGGCGCCTTCGCTCGAGTGCAGCGGCGGCCGCGGCCGATCCGTCGGCAGCTCCAGCACCGGCAGCCCGTCGAGCCGCTCCCGCCAGAACCGCAGCTGCCGGTCCAGCACCTCTCCGGTCAGCCACCGCCGCTGCCACACCGCGAAGTCCGCGTACTGCACCGGCAACGCCGGAAGCTCCGCGCCCGCGTACAACGCCTCCAGCTCGCGCTGGAGAATGCCGGCCGACCACTCGTCGCTCACCACGTGGTGCATCGCCAGGCTCAGCACGTGCTGCTCGGGCATCACGCGCACCAGCGCGACCCGGAACAGCGGTCCGGTGGCGAGGTCGAACGGAACCACCGCATCGGCGTCGAGCCACGCCTGCGCCGCGGCCACCGGGTCCGGCTCGCCGGTCAGGTCGACGACCGGCAGGTCGAACCGCTCGGGCGCCGGGTCGATCACCTGGTACGGCACCCCGTCCTCGCCGGCGACCAGTCGCGTGCGCAGCACCTCGTGCCGGGCGACGAGCCCGCCGAGCGCCGTGGCCAGCGCCGGCACGTCGACCTCGCCGTCGAGGTGGATCGCGGTCGGCGTGTTGTACTCGGGCGAGTCCGGCTCGAGCTGGTTCAGGAACCACAGCCGCTGCTGCGCAAACGACAACGGCAGCGGCCCGTCGCGGTCCACCGGCACGATCGCCGGCGCTACTTCCCCGGGCGCGGCACCGTCGACCACGGCGGCCAGCCCCGCGACGGTGGGAGCGTCAAACAGCGCGGCCACCGGTACCTCAACCCCGAACACCACCCGCACCCGCGACACCACCTGCGTCGCCAACAACGAATGCCCGCCAAGATCAAAGAAGTCATCGGCCGCGCCGACCCGCTCGACGCCGAGCAACTCGGCCCAAATCCCGGCCAGCACCTCCTGCACCGGCCCCACCGGCGCCACAAACCCGCCCGTCAACGCCACCCGGGCACCACCCAACCCGGCCCGATCCACCTTCCCGTTCGGCGTCAACGGCAACCCGGCCAACTCCACAAACACCGACGGCACCATGAACTCCGGCAACCGCTCCCGCAACCACCCACGCAACCCCTCCACAACCCCCGGCACCACATACGCAACCAGCCGCTCCCCACCCGCATCAGCCACCACCACCGCATCGCGAACCTCCGGATGCGCGCGCAGGACATGCTCGACCTCACCCGGCTCGATCCGATACCCACGCACCTTCACCTGCGCGTCATTACGCCCCAAGAACTCCAACGTCCCATCGGCGCGCCACCGCACCACATCCCCCGACCGATACAACCGGCCACCACCAAACGGATCCGCCACAAACCGCGACGCCGTCAACTCAGCCCGACCCAGATAGCCACGCGTCACCCCGGAACCACCGATGAACAACTCGCCCGGCACACCGATCGGCACCGGCCGCAGGAACGCGTCCAACACATAGAGGCGGGTCCCCGGCAACGCCCCACCCACCGGCGCCGGACCAACCCCACCCCCAAGCTCGGCAAACGTCGAATCGATACCGGCCTCGGTCACCCCGTATGCGGTCAACACCCGCGCATCCAGGACCTGCCGGGCCCGGGCCGCCGCTTCGAGCCGCCACACATCCGTGGTCACGACCAGCAGCCGCAACCCATCCAGCACCGTCCCGGTGTCCTCCAGATGCGCCACCAGCGCATCGGCGTAGCGGGGAGCGACCTCCATCGCCTCCACCCGCTGACCGGCCAGGACCGCACACCACTCGCCCACCGACAGCTGCAGCCCGACCGCGCCCAGCACCAACGTCCCACCCGAGCCGAGGGCACGGACCACGTCACCGGTGAACACATCGAAACTCGCACTCGCCACCGACAACCACCGCAACCGCTCAGCATCGCCGAAATGGGCCCGCATCCAACCACCGAGCACACCCAGCAACACCGCATGCGGCACGACCACGGCCTTCGCCACACCCGTCGAACCTGAGGTGTAGATGACGCACGCCGCCTGACCCGCCACCACTGGCACCGGCCCGACCGGCACAGCCTGAATCGGCTCGTCGAGCCAGCAGACCGCCGGCACCAAACCGGCCAGCTCCGCCGCCACCGAACGATGCCCAACCAGCACACCCACCCCAGCGTCAGCGACCATGAACGCCAACCGATCCGCCGGATAACCCGGATCCAACGCCAAGTAGGCGCCGCCGGCCCGCCACACCCCGAGCACCGCCACGACCAGATCGACACCACGCTCGACCGCCACACCGACCACCGACTCGGCACCCACACCCGCCGAACGCAACCACCCCGCCAGACGACCCGCCCGATCCCACAACTCGCCATACGTCAGCGAAACCTCGCCGGCCTGCACCGCGACCGCGGACGGGTCCGACTCTGCCCAGCCGGCGATCAGTTCGTGCACGCCGCTAATGCCGTCCCAGGTCACGGGAGCAGGGGTCGCGAACTCCGGCGGCGACATCAGCGCCAGACCCGACAACGCTGCGTCCGGAGCGGCCGCCACCGCGGCCAGGACCAGCTGCAGATGGCCGATCAGACGGTGCATCGTCGCCTCGTCGAACAACGCCGTCGCGAACTCGACCGCGCCCGCCAAGCCGTCCGCCGACTCGGCCACCACCAGCGTCAGGTCGTACAGCGCGGCCACCGCGCGGGCCTCGTCCGGCGCCGGCTGCCCGTCCTCGCCGGTCACGTAGTTGAACAGGACCTGGAACAACGGGGAGCGCGACCGGTCGCGGTGCACGTCCAGCGCGTCGACGAGATGCTCGAACGGCACATCCTGATGCGCATAGGCGGCCAGCGTCCGCTCCCGCACCCGGCCCAGCAGTTCGCCGAACGTCGGATCCCCAGACAGATCCGTGCGCAGCACCAACGTGTTGACGAAGAAGCCGATCAGGCCCTCGATCTCGGCCCGGTTCCGGTTCGCGATCGGCGTACCCACCACGACGTCGTCCTGGCCCGAGTACCGGCCCAGCAGCACCGAGAACGCACCCAGCAACGTCATGAACATCGATGCGCCCGCGTCGCGAGCCACCCGCCGGAGGCCCGCCATGACCTCCGCCGGCACCGCGAACTCGAGCACGGCGCCGTCGACGGACCGCACCGCGGGGCGCGGCCGATCCGTCGGCAGCTCCAGCACCGGCGCCCCGGTCAGCGCCTCGCGCCAGAACCCGAGCTCGGCCTCCAGCACCGCACCGGACAGCCACTGACGCTGCCACACCGCGAAGTCCGCGTACTGCACCGGCAACGCCGGCAGCTCCCCACCGGCATACAACACCTCCAACTCACGCCGCAAGACCGCCGCCGACCACTCATCACTGACCACATGATGCTTCGCCAACGCCACCACATGCTCATCCGCCGACACCCGCAACAACGTCGCCCGGAACAACGGACCCACCGCCAGATCGAACGGCACCCGACCGTCCACCAACAACCACGCCCGAGCCGCCACAACCGGATCCGACTCCCCCGAGAAATCGACGACCGGCAGGTCGAACCGCACCGGCGCCGGATCGATCACCTGATACGGCACACCGTCCTCGCCGGCGACCAGCCGCGTCCGCAACACCTCATGCCGCCCCACCAACGCACCGAGCGCCCCCGCCAACGCATCAACATCCAACACACCCGAGAAATGCATCGACACCGGCGTGTTGTACTCGACCGAACCCGGCTCCAGCTGCGCCAGGAACCACAACCGCTGCTGCGCGAACGACAACGGCAACAACCCGTCCCGGCCCACCGGCACAATCGGCGGCGCGACCACACCCGGCGCCGCCGCATCGATCGCCGCGGCTAGCCCGGCCACCGTGGGGGTGTCAAAGAGCGCCGCCACCGGTACCTCGACCTCGAACGCGGCGCGGACCCGCGACACCACCTGGGTGGCGAGCAGGGAGTGCCCGCCGAGCTCGAAGAAGTTGTCGTGGATCCCGATCCGGTCGGCGCCGAGCACCGCGGCCCAGATTTCGGCGAGCGCCTGCTGCGCCGGCCCCTGCGGCGCCACGTATGCGTCGGCCAGATCCGGCCGGGCGCTGTCGGCGCCGGGCAGTGCCGCCCGGTCGAGCTTGCCGTTGGGGGTCAGCGGGATCGCGGCCATCTCGACGTACACCGCGGGGATCATCGGCTCGGGCAGCCGGGCGCTCAGGAACGCGCGCAGCTCCGCCACGGCCGGGATACCGGCGTCGGCGTCGGCGGGGACGAGGTAGGCCACCAGGCGCCGCTGCGCGGCCTGCCCGTCGGCGACGACGATCGCGGCCGCGACGGCGGGGTGGGCGAGCAGCGCGGCCTGGATCTCGGCCGGCTCGATCCGGTGCCCGCGAACCTTGACCTGGTCGTCGGCCCGGCCGAGGAACGCGATCCGCCCGTCCCGCCGGCGCCGGACGACGTCGCCGGTGCGGTACAGCCGGGATCCGTCGCCGGCGAAGGGGTCGGCAACGAACTGCTGGGCGGTCAGCTCCGGCCGGCCGCGGTACCCCCGCGCGAGTCCCGCCCCGCCGACGTACAGGTCGCCGAGGACGCCGACGGGGACGGGGCGCAGGGAGCGGTCGAGGACGTGCAGCCGCAGGTTCGGCAGGGGCGCGCCGATCGGGGTGACCGTGTCGTCGAGCACCGCGTCGGTGAGCCGCGTGGTCGCCACGCCGATGGTGGTCTCCGTCGGGCCGTAGTGGTTGGCCACGACCCGGTCGCCGGCGGCGGCCACGAGGCGCCGGGCGAGGTCGACCGGGGTGGCCTCGCCGCCCAGCACCAGCGCCCGGGCCGGGATCAGCCGCTCCAGCGCGACGCCGTCGGCCAGGCCGGCCAGGTGCGAAGGCACGACCTTCAGGTAGTCGATCCGGTGCTCGGCCAGGTAGCCCGCGACCGCCTCGGGGTCGGTCACCGACGCCGGGTTCAGGAAGTGCAGGCACCCGCCGGTCGTCAGGGCGGTGAACACCACCGTGTTGCCGAAGTCGGTCGTCGGCGGCTGCAGCAGCGCGTAGGACGCGCCGGGGGCGCCGATGCCCAGCCGGTCCGGTACGCCGGCCACGTAGTTCACCAGCCCGGCGTGGGTGACCTGGACCGCCTTCGGGCGGCCGGTCGAGCCGGACGTGAACATCACGTACGCCGTGCGGGCGGGGGGTGCCGGGTCGGCGGCCGGCGGCGTGTCCGGCAGCCCGGCCAGCTCGATCTCGACCATCGGGTCGTCGAGCAGCACCGTGCGCAGCCGGCCCACCGGCAGGTCGCCGACCGTGTCGGCCGAACCCACCAGCACCGATACGCCGCCCTCGGCCAGCATGAACGCCGAACGCTGGGCCGGAGCGGCCGGGTCGAGCGTCAGGTACGCCCCGCCGGCCGTCCACACCGCGAGGACGCCGACCACGAAGTCGACCCCGCGCGGGACCGCCAGGCCGACGACGGACTCGGGGCCCACCCCGATCCGCCGCAGGTACCGCGCCAGCCGATTGGCCCGCGCGAGTACCACCGCGAAGGTGAAGGCCTCGCCCTCGGACACCACCGCGGCGCTGTCCGAGCCGGCGTGACGCGCCACCAGCTCGTGCACGCCGGCCACCGCCGGCACCGGCGCGTCCGTGGCGTTCCACTGCCGCGCCTGTGCCGTCTCGGCCGCGCTGAGCAGGTCGACCCGCGACAACCGCGCCCCGGCGTCGCCGGCCAGCCCGCTCAGCAGCCGCACGAGGTGCCCGATCATCCGCCGGACCGTGGCCTCGTCGAACAGCTGGGTCGAGTAGTGCACGGAGCCGGCCAGGCGGTCGCCGCGCTCCGACAGGATCAGCCGGAGGTCGAACTTCGCGAGCACCGGCCGGGGAGCGTCGGTGCCGGTCTCCTCCGCCGTGCCGTCGTCGGTGAAGTAGTTGAACAGCACCTGGAACAGCGGGGTGCGAGAGCGGTCGCGGACCACGCCGAGCTCGTCGACGAGCTGCTCGAACGGGAGGTCCTGGTGGGCGTACGCGTCGAGGGTGCGGGCCCGGACGCGGCCGAGCAGCTCGGCGAAGGTGGGGTCGCCGGACAGATCCGTCCGCAGCACGAGCGTGTTGACGAAGAAGCCGATGAGCCCCTCGATCTCGGCCCGGTTCCGGTTGGCGATCGGCGTGCCGACCA
>NZ_BAABAT010000120.1:0-8065 GCF_039537565.1 Dactylosporangium darangshiense | reverse complement strand
GCTGGCGTGTTCGTCCAGGTCGTGCAGCCAGTCGGTGATTGCCGCGAACGACGACGCGCCAGCCAGTACCGCGCACACGGCGACGGTGAGCAGCCCGGCGAGGGGGTAGCGCACCCCACGCGGGTCACGCGGGTCAGGGATCTGGGTCAGTGCGTGCAACAGTCCGTGTTGTTCACCATCGGTGACCGGTGCGGGCGCAGCGCCGGTGACGGGTGCCGTCACGGCGAGCGCGCGGATGAGGGATGATGCCATCGGCGGGTGGGGTCTTCCTCGGTGTCGTGAAGCGTCGCAACTCCATGATCACCGATGGGATCTCACCCGCTTCGTTTGCCTCCGCAGAGACCTATATCTTCAGAGACTCCCAGCTCACGGTGCCGCCGACCGACTACGCAATCGCCCTGACCACACCCCCGCCCACAACCCGATCGCTACAACCGCGATGACGATCGGGAGCGGTCCAGGACCAGGGCTGGTGGTCTCACGCACCTTCGTGCACGGACCTGATGCCGAGTACCGCAGCCTCGAGATCCCACCGATGTGCACGTCACGCGGCAGCGGGTTGGAGCCGGAGTGCACCTGGGCCGAGCAGGTCCGCCCAGCCACGTCGAACCGGACCTCGTAGACCCGCCGACCCGAGGAGATGTGTTGGATACCGACCACCTCGGCATCGACCGTACCTCCCCGTGCGTCGTCGATGGCAACCCATCCAAAGCCGAGCGCGGCCGCCGTGCAGCAGACGGCCGCGCAGCGCACGTCGGTTCCGACGGCTCCAGATGTACATGGCTGCTCCTCAGGACTTGCCGTGGTAACCGAGACCGCCCGCGCCCAAGTTCGCCAAATGCGCGTGGGATCGCGGTATACCGCGACGATCATGGCATCCGCTCTCGTGCCGTCGATGGTTCGCGCCAGTCGGTAGAGCTCGTAGTCTGGCACGTTCAATCACGTATCCCCCAAGCTCGGACACGGGTGCTCAGCGGCGACCTCGACGGCTCCTCATTCGTTGGACCGGACCCTGCGACGCACGGCAACGATGGTTACATCTGGCCCCTGAACAGGGATGATGTGGTTCTTATTCTGCCAAGTTCGGTCCAGAGCAAACGTGGATCGAACCGCGCCTCGAACGAGGGGGCAGACGCGCTGCAGGCGGTCAGCGCCGCGTCGAACGAGCCATCGCGGCCGCGCGACCGCGTCGGGGCGCGGGTCGGTCAGACGGCGGCCTGTGCGGCGGCGGCGCAGTCGGTGAGGGCGTCGTCGTTCTCCCAGACGCGTACCTTGCCGTCGGTGCCGGCGGCGGCGAGACGGCCGGTGCGGTGGTAGGCGACCGACCCGCTGCTGTACGGGGCGGGCGGACACAGCGGCGCGCCCGTGATGGTGTCGATGAGCACGAGACTGTCGTCGCTGCCGGCCGCCAGGTGTTGCTCGTCCGGGCTGAAGGCGACCGACCGGGCGGGGCCGGGTAGGAGCACGGGCGACCCGACCGGGGTGGCGTCCGGCATCCTCCAGAGCGAGATCGCTCGGTTGTCGAGGCCGGCCGCCGCCACGAGGTCTCCAGCGCCCGTCGTGGCCACGTCCACGACGCTGCCGGCGGACGGGACCGTGAAGGTGGCCAACCGCTCGGCGGGCTGGTGGATCAGGCTCCACACCACCACCGTGCCGTTGTCGCTGCCGCTGACCAGCCAGGTGCAATTGAAGTTGTACGCCAGCGCCTGGATCTTTCCGGGGTGCCCCAGAGGCGGCGCCACCTCCGCGCCGGTCACGGCGTCGCGGAACACGATGTGGTCGCGGACGCCGATGGCCAGCCGTGAGAGGTTGCAAAACGCGAGTCCACCGCTCGCCCCGGAGACCGGCAGCGTAGCTACTGAGGCCCCGTGCGCCGCATCCCACACCTGGATGCGCGAGCGGGCAACGTCGACACCGGCGATGAGGCTGCCATCCTCGCTGAACACGGAGCGGTACAGGGTCGTGGCGTCCGGACCGCGCAGCGCCGGGCCGTGCTGCGTGCAGGTCGCGACGTCCCAGATCCGGATTGCGCCGTCTAGCGAACCGCCACTGAGCAGGAGGTCGTCCTCGATGTTGAAGCCGACGCTCGACACCGCGCCGCCGTGGTCGCCGACCACGCGGGCTGACGACGGGCACCCCAACTCGGCCACGCCCGGCGCCGACCGGTGCGGGACGTCCGTCGCCGCCGAGCCGGGCGGGCGCGCCGTGCAGCCGGCCACCAGCAGCAGCCCGGCCGCCGCCAGCAGCGCCCGGCCGCGGCGGGAAGAGGCAACGGTCACCGGCCCATTGTCCACGGGGTCTTGGAGCACGACACCCATTGCCCGTGCCGACACGATCGGACGGAAGCGCTCAATCCGCCGAGCGAATCCATGATCACGTTTCCGCTCAAGCCGCGGATGGCGCGCTGACAGTTGTTGATCAGCAGGTCCGCTCCTGGGAGCCGGTCGGACCCTGTTGTAGGGCACGGTGGTAGAGGCCGCGGCCGTCGCTGGTAAAGGCCTCGCCTCTTGATCCCTTACGATCTCGCTGGGGAGGGCGGTCCTCCATGGCATCGTTGGCAGTGGCGGTTTGTCATCTGCCATCGCACGCGCGACGCAGAGGCTGGGGTGAGCGACCTCTACATCCGGGTAATACCCACGGATCCGCAATGGCAGCCGACGGCCGAGGCGGCCGCTCGCGCGGCGGAGTACATCGCTGGTGTCTTCGCAGGGCCGGGCGATCATGTCGAGGTGGTCGAGCCGGTGTTCCACGAACGCATCACGCTGATCGACGGTGGCGAGTACATGGAGGACCTCTTCTGCGCCCGGTGCGACGCCGCGATCGGGCTGGACTGGTTCTGGGATCTGCTGATCGCGAGAAACGAAGGGCGGCGGGTGGGCGAACCGACCATCGACGACCTGGGCGTGACGGTCCCGTGCTGCGGAGCCGAGCTCACATTGCCCGAACTGCGCTTCGAAGCGCCGGTCGGATTCGCACGGTTCGAGGTCAGCGCCAGGAACTGGACCCGGCACGTCTGGGACCTCAGCGACCAGGAACTTGCCGCCGTTGGTGACCTCCTGGGACATCCGGTGACGCAGGTCCACGCCCACTACTGAGCCGACCTTATGCGTCGGGTTGCCTGGTGGTCAGCAGCGACGACCTCATCGATCACCACACCTGAGCATCCGCTCAAGCCGCCGAGCGAGCGTTGCGGTGTGACCCCGTGACCGACGCGCAGCATCACGTCACGGGTGCGGACCCGGCATCATGAAACCGCCCTGGATACGGAGCACGATCATGCCTACGTCCGTGCCGATGACCAGGTGTGGGTCGAAGTCGTAGTAGACGATGTTGCCGGCGACGATCTCCTCGCGGCCACCTTGCTCGCTCGTGACCCATCCGGTTCCATGGGTTACGAAGAGGCCTTCGCCGTCGTCGTCTCCCTTGGCGATGGCCAGCTCCGCCCCTGGTTCCAGCGTGAGCGACGCGATCGACACGCCGACCGGAAGATGGACGAATTCGGCAACTGTCACGTTGGCGGCGCCCGGATGGCGCCGCATTCGGTCGGTCATTCGACCGACTCTGGCCACAGCGAGATCGTACGGCCGCTGCCTCGGCCCAAGGGTCGCACTACGCGCCGACGGTCGTCCGCCCACGCCGCCGGCAGATTCGCCGCCACGCGGCAAATGCTCTTGGCGCCGGGATCTGCCGCGATCCGCGCGCTACCGACCGTGACGGCGCGTCGCCCAGCCAGTGTCCTGACATGCCGAGAAGCGTGCGTTCCCGGGCCGGCCCCAGCTGACGAGCCGGTCGCGGCGGTGGGCCCTGCATCGGCGGACCGCCATGTCAAGATGATGCTCACGATGAGAACTGATGTGGAGCGTGATCGGGCCGACCTCCTGCGGCGATTGGAGGTTCTGAAGCTGCCGGTCGCGCCGTTGCAACGCCACGGATTCGTTATGCCAGCGAATCCCGCAGACACGATGCGGGAGCCGGAAGCGGTCGGAGTAGGTCCCGACGGCACCGCGTTGGCCGTGTGGCGGTTCCGCGAGGGCGTCAATCGCAGGCAGGTGACGTGGCATGTCCCGGGCAGGCGGCGGGTCATCGATGCCGTCGATGTCGTAACCGACCTGCGGGTGAGCTTCGTACAGCCGCTGCCCGAGGGGCGCGTGCTTCTGGCGGCTGCCCGGGCCCGGATTGGGGAGGCCAACGCCGAAGTATGGACGAGCAGCGGCGATCTCCAGCACCGGGGCCACCTCGGTGACGCCATCGAGGACCTGCTGACCACCCCCTCTGGCAAGGTGTGGGTCAGCTTTTTCGATGAGGCGATGGGCGGAAGCGGCCCGGAAGGACACGGCCTCGCGCGCTTCAACAGCGATCTGACCGTCGATTGGCTCTACCCGCTGGATTCCGGGCTGCCCTACATCTCGGACTGCTACTCGCTCAACGTCGCCGGAGAAACCGCATACTTTTGTCCCTACACCCAGTTCCACATCCTCTCCGCGACCGGTAGCCAGGTGACCGACTGGGGACCGTCCCCCTACAGGTCTGCCCACTACCTCTTGCGACGCGGCCCGGATCTCGCGCTGATCAGGGGCTTCGGCCCGGAGTACGACGTCGCGACGATGCTGCGGATCAGTCGAGACGACCAACCTCAGTTGGGTGCGCAATGCCGAGTCGTGCTCCCTGACGGCATGGAGACCCGCGGACTGCGGTACGTCGCCCGAGCCGAGGAGTTGCATGCCTTCCTACGATCCACCTGGTACCACACCGATCTCGACGGTCTGAGCACCGCAGCGGTCGGCACCGGCGTGTAAGGGGCCAACACACCCGATCCAGCGTCTTTCTATGCCGCCGTCCGTGCGCGCCGGCCTGACCGCACACTGTCACTCCGCGTAGGTGTCAGCCGTGGGTTGCGCATCCGCGCGGCGCCCGGAGATGCCGATGACATCGCACGTGATCATGGATTGCCCACGTCGTACGCATTCGGTGTCGTCGCAACTCTTGTCAGGCGATCGTCCGCTGGCCCGGCTCACGGCAACTGCGGCGCCGCTGGTGTCAGCTGCCGGTGTGTCGGGGCCTGTACGGGTGCTGACTGGCGATGTCCGGACGGCTCAGCAGGTCCTCGACCGGTACCAGATTCGGGTTGCTCGACGGCTGCACCAACTGTGTACGTTCACTCACCCTGCCGATTGCCTTGTCCATCGTCGCGAGCAAGAGCGAGATCGCCGCCTGCAGAACCTTGGTCGCTACGAGGACCGCGATGGCGGCACGCGGTGCTGAGGGCTCGTTGGGGAATCGGAGCAGCAGGATCGCGGATACCATGGCCGCCAGTGCCGCAGTATCACGAGCCCACCGGAGCACCCGAGACCGTCGGCCGGGCTTGTGGCGTCGCTCGGCTCGGCCCGTTCGCAGGAAGGCGTACATGCCGGCGGGGCCTCGCCAACGCCTTGCCGCCCAGAACAGGCAGTTGACGAATTCCCACCCGAGGACTGCGGCGCCGATCCGTAGTGCAGTGCCGGGCGGATCCAGCTCGTGGAAGCCGCCGACGCGAAGGGTGCCGAGGGTAACTGCGCCGGCGAAGACCGCGCTCACCGCCGCCACCAAGGCGTACAGGCCGAGCATGACGAGCACACGCTGCGGCGGCGTGCTCAGAAGCGACCTGCCGTCCGCGCCCACAGCACCATTGAACACCTTCGCGCCCGCGACCATGGCCCGTGGCTGTCACCCACGGTCAGCAACGCTACGAAGATCGCTGATGTCTCGACGCCATGCCACGTCATGCGTCCAGACCGCACCGGGCGACGAACACCGTCCGACCGCGTTCCTATGCCTCGGACGGTGCAACCCGGCGCTTGCACCGACCGGACCGCCCAGGCGGTCATCGCCGGACACGCCTTCATCCAGCATCTGCGACGTGGGCATTACGAGCTTGGCATTGATGCCCCGCGCGGGTTGCGTATCGCCGCGGCGATCAGCGAACGTGCCGCTGCGATCTGAAGTTGGCCGCACAGGCTCGACGCGGCCCCTGGTCGGCGAATGCAACAGCACCCGCGCCGGGTTCGCGCCGGGCCAATCGGACATTGCTCCCATATAAGCATCTATCGTCGGCACGGAATTGACGAAGTCCCAGCTCATCGGGCTGTGACTTCATGACAATAAAATGTCCGTATTGTATGGGTGGACCATACGTGGCAGAATCCGAACCGCATTCCAGCAGCTCAAGGCCCGATTGTAACAGTCAGGCCAGTCGGAACCCGGCGGTCATAGGATCGGCGGGCGCTGGTTCGAATCTCCCAAACTGGTCACGCTCGGGCCGCTTGGCTGTAGCGGCTGAACTGCCGATCGGCTAATCCGCCGGTATGCGTCATCGTTCCCATGTTCGGCCGGTCCCGCAGAACCTGGGAATGGCCGTGACTAGCGGCGACACCGACATCGTGGTCATCGACCGTTGCTGGCCGGTGCCGCCGGGGGGACAGTAGCAAGTGGTTCGAGCCCGTCCGCATCGAAGATGTCGAACGGGCTCGAACCCGGTGGACCAAAGTTGACAGAGAGGCCGCGTCTTCCCTGTTCAAAAACCGGAGGTGACGGTCGCGGCGGTGCGGCGTTGGCACGAGCCGCAAGCTGCGGGTGCTCCTCGGCAGTGACGATGGTCAGTAACGGCGCGCAGGTCGCAGGCACGGAACCAAATTTCGGTGTCAACGATCACGTAATTCGGTTCTGTCGCAGGAAGTGAAGCGTGGCTCGGCGGCGAGCGGTGTGGGATCCGTCAGCGGACGTGCCTGGCTGGCAATGTCGATAGTGGACGAACGTTCGAGGCACTGGTGCAGCGGGATGGTGGTGTCGAACGCCCGCGTCGACCAAGCTGGACCCGAGCTGCCACTGCTCGACGGTGCGGGCGCCGGGCGGAGTAATTCGTCCACTTTCCGGCAACGGGTCATCCGGCCGTGCCGGATGGGCGGTGTCGGCGGAAGGGGTGGCGGAGTCACGGCAGGGACACGTCGCGTCGGCTTTGGACCATTGCGGTAGTCGTTGCGCAGCGTGTTGCGGTATTGCGGGTTAAAGAGTCTGAATTTGCCGATGTAGAGCGCGAGAGTACAAGTTCGGGTGTTCCGTCGTATTCGCGGTGATGTGCCGTGGGTGATCGTCACGCAATCGTTTGCCGGATCGCGCTTGTGGCGGACCGCAGGTCACATGGCTTCAGTCCGGTTAGTTGCCCGACGGGGTCGCTTGTAACGCTTCGTGTCGATGTGGTCGCGCTCTTGTGCATCGGTGATCATGGGCCGTAGGTTCTGTGCGGCTGGGCCGAACGGTGGTCTGGGATGGGTCGTACGGGGGATGTCTTGATGCCCGCTTTGATGTCGTTGCGGTCTGGTTCGACGTGGCGCCGTGCCGGTTGGCGACGGTCTCGGGTACTTGTGGTTGCGGTGTCCGCAGCGGTTGTCAGCGGCGTGCTGGTGGCGTTGCCGGCGCATGCTGCGCCGGTGTCGCCTGCGGGTGCGGTGAATCCTGACGAGCGGTCGGTTGCGGTGTCTGGTGTGCCGGGTCGGCCTCGGCCGGGGGTCGAGTCTGATACGGCGGCGATGGGCAAGGTGCCGGCGCCGGTGTGGCCGGTGGCGGGTTCGGCGGTGGTGCCGGTGGCCGGGGTGGCGCAGGCTGCGGCGAAGCAGCAGGCGACGGGGGCTGAGGTGTCGCAGCCGGGTGGGTTGCTGGTGACGGTGCGGGCGGGTGGTCCGGTGTTCGAGCCGCGTACCGCGGGGGAGCAGGCGGCGCAGGCTGCCGCACCTGCGGTGTCGCAGGTGCAGGTGTCGGTGCTTGGCCAGGACACGGCCGCGGAGCTGGGCGTCAAGGGTGTGGTGTTGACGGTGGCCCGGGCGGACGGTGACGCGGCGTCCGGGGCGGTAGGCCTTGATGTGGATTATGCGGCGTTCGCGACGGGTTATGGCGGTGACTACGGGGGCCGGTTGCGGCTGGTGTCGTTGCCGGGGTGTGCGACGAGCACGCCGGCGGTGCCGGAGTGTCAGGTCCAGACGTCGTTGGGGTCGGTGAACGATCCGGTGGCGAAGCGGGTGTCGGTGGACGATGT
>NZ_BAABAT010000119.1:0-8183 GCF_039537565.1 Dactylosporangium darangshiense | reverse complement strand
TCCGCGGCCACCGCATCGAACCCGCCGAAATCCAAACCGCCCTCACCACCCACCCCGCCATCACCACCGCCATCGTCACCGCCCACAACCAGCAACTCACCGCCTACCTCATCGGCCCCGACGGCCTGCCGCCCACCGATGAACTCCGCGCGCACCTGCAGCGCACCTTGCCCGAGCACATGATCCCCACCCACTACATCGAACTGACGCACCTTCCACTCACCGCCAACGGCAAGCTCGACCGCAAGGCCCTGCCCGAACCCGACACCCACCGGCCTGACCTCACCACCGCCTACCAACCGCCGACCACCCCGACCGAAGCACTCCTCGCCGGCATCTGGGCCGAACTGCTGCACCTCGACCAGGTCGGGGTCACCGACAACTTCTTCGACCTCGGCGGGCACTCCCTGCTCGCCACCCAAGCCATCGCCCGCCTCGGCATCGACCTGCCCCTCGCCGCCCTCTTCGACCACCCCACCATCAAAGACCTCGCCCACACCATCGACACCACCACCAACACCAACACCCTCGCGCCGATCACACCCACCGACCGCAGCCAACCACTACCCCTGTCCTACGCCCAGCAGCGCCTGTGGTTCCTGGCCCAACTCGACCCGGACTCCACCGAGTACCACTTCCTCGTCCGGATTCCCCTCCCGGCACCCGTCGACGTGTCCGCGCTGAACGCGGCGTTGTCGACGATCGTCGAGCGCCACGAGGTCCTGCGCACCAGGTTCGTCGCGGACGCCGACGGCGTCCCCCGTCAGGTCATCGACCCGCCCACAGCGATCGCGCTGTCTACAGTGGACATCTCCGGCGCCCGGGACGAGACCCGGGTCCCGTTCGTCCTCGCCGACGGACCGCTGCTGCGCGCGGCGCTCGTCCGCGTTGCCGACGATCAGCACGTGCTGGCGCTGTGCATGCATCACGCGATCTTCGACCAGTGGTCCACCCGCCTGTTCGAGCGAGAGCTCGCGACGCTCTACGCCGCCTACCGCGACGGGCGGCCGGACCCGCTGCCGCCGCTGCCGATCCAGTACGCCGACTACGCCGCCTGGCAGCGCGCCTGGTTCGCGGGCCCGGTCCGGCAGGCGCAGCTGGACTATTGGCTCGGCCGGCTGGCGAGCCCGCCCGTCCTGGAGCTGCCGACCGACCGGCCCCGGGCGCGGGTGCGCAGCACCGCCGGCGCGATCCTGGACTTCACGGTTGCGGCCGAGACCGCGGCCGCGCTGCGGGACCTGTCGCGGCGGCACGCGACCACGATGTTCATGACCGTGCTGGCCGCCTACGCGGTACTGCTGCACCGGCACACCGGCCAGGGCGACCTGCTCGTCGGCACGCCTATCGCCAACCGCAACCAGGCCGGCACCGACGACCTCATCGGCTTCTTCATCAACAACCTCGTCCTGCGGATCGACCTCAGCGACGACCCGACCGTCGGTGAGCTGTTGCGGCGGGTGCGCGTCACCGCCCTGGAGGCCTACACCCACCAGGACCTGCCGTTCGAGGAGCTGGTCGACGAGCTCGTCCACGACCGGGACCGCTCCCGCACCCCCCTGATCCAGACGATCTTCACCCACAACACGAGCGAGGACGACCTGACGAACCCGCCGCGCGCCGACGGGGCCGTGCGGACGGCGGCGATGCTCGACCTCGCGCTCACCACAACCGACGCCCCCAACGGCCTGGCCGGCACCTTCGAGTACAGCACCGCCCTGTTCGACCGCTCGACCGTGCGGCGGATGGCCGAGCACCTCACGGTGCTACTGGAGGCGATCGCCGTCCGCCCGGACGGGCCGGTATCCAGGCTGCCGATGCTCACCGCCGCGGAACAGGGTCAGCTGCGGGCCTGGAACGACACCGCGGCGGTGGTGCCCGGCGTCGCCACCGTCTACGAGCACGTCGCCCGGCACGCCCGTACCCGGCCCGGCCACATCGCGATCGTCCACCACGACCGGTCGCTCACCTACGCCGAGCTGGACGCGGCATCCGACCGGCTGGCGCGCCACCTGCGCAGCCTCGGCGTTGCCCCCGGCGCCGTCGTCGGCATCTGCCTCGAACGCGGACCGGAGGTCCTCGTCGCGGCCCTCGCGACGTGGAAGGCCGGGGCGGCGTACGTCCCGATGGACCCGGAACAGCCGGCCGACCGGCTCGCGTTCATGCTCGCCGAGAGCGGGGCACGCATCCTCGTCGCCACCCGGCGGGCCGCCGAGCACCTGCCGGCGCCGCTACCGACCACGGTCTGGCTCGACGCCGGCGTGCCCGACGCCGACGCCGCGCTCCCCGGCCCGGCCGGCCCGGACGCGCCCGCCTACATCATCTACACCTCGGGTTCGACCGGCCGTCCCAAGGGCGTCGTCGTCGCCCACCGCAGCCTGATGAACCTCCTCACGTCGATGTGGGACAAGCCGGGCCTGGCCCCCACCGACGTGGTGCTGGCCGTGAACACCTTCAGCTTCGACATCTGCAAGCTGGAGCTGTACCTGCCGCTCGTGGTCGGTGCCCGCCTCGTCATCGCCGACCCCGCCACGGCCCGCTCGCCGCGGGACCTGGCCGCGCTGCTCGAGGCGGCTGAGGTGACGGTCCTGCAGGCCACGCCGGCGACCTGGCGGATGCTCATCGAGGACGGCTGGGCCGGCGCACCCGGCATGGTCGCCCTGTGCGGCGCGGAGGCGCTGCCGGCCGACCTCGCCACCGCAATCCTCGACCGGACCGCGCGGCTGTGGAACCTGTACGGGCCGACCGAGACCACGGTCTGGTCGTCCCGGCAGGAGATCACTCGCGACGGACCGGTCACGCTCGGCCGGCCCATCGCCAACACCACCCTGCACGTCCTGGACCCGCATCTCAACCCGGCCGGCGTGGGCGTGGCCGGCGAGCTGTACATCGGCGGGACCGGCGTCGCCCACGGCTACTTCAACCGCCGGGCCCTGACCGCCGAACGGTTCGTCGCCAACCCCTTCGACGCCGACGGCTCCCGGCTGTACCGCACCGGCGACGTCGTCCGGCGCCGGCCCGACGGCCAACTGGCGTACCTCGGCCGCACCGACCACCAGATCAAGCTGCGCGGCTATCGGATCGAGCCCGCCGAGGTCGAGCACGCCCTGACCGCGCACGCCGCCGTGGCGGCCGCGCTCGTCATCGCCGCCGACCACCGCCTCGTCGCCTATCTGGTGCCCGCGGGCGCCGGCATTCCGAGCGTCGCGGAGCTGCGCGGTCACCTGACGGCCACGCTGCCGCAGTACATGATCCCGTCGGTCTTCGTCGAGCTGGCCGAGTTCCCCCGCACCCCCAATGGCAAGATCGACCGCGCGGCCCTGCCCGACCCCGCCGGCCGGCCCGACCTCGCCGACTACCGGGCCCCCGGCACCCCGACCGAGACGGCGCTGGCCGCGATGTGGCAGGACCTGCTCGGGCTGCCGCGGGTCGGGGCCGACGACAACTTCTTCGACCTCGGCGGCCATTCGCTGCTCGCGACCCGAGCCATCGCCCGCGTGCGCACCGAGCTGGGGGTGGAGGTCCCGCTCGCCGCGCTCTTCGACGACCCGACCGTCGCCGGCCTGGCCGCCGCGATCGACGCGACGGCGACGGGTGTCGCGGTCCCGCCGATCGTCGCGGCCGGTCGCCACGACCGGCTGCCGCTGTCCTTCGCACAGCAGCGCCTCTGGTTCGCGGCCCAGCTGACCCCGGACTCGCCCGAGTACAACGTGCCGTTCACCGTCCCGCTGGACCGGCCGGTCGATGTCGCCGCGCTCACCGACGCGCTGAGCACGGTCGTCGAGCGGCACGAGGTGCTGCGGACCCGGCTCGTCGCCGGATCGGACGGCATCGCCGCGCAGGTGATCGATCCGCCCGCGCCCTTCGCGCTGGAGGTGCTGGACGCGGCCGGGGAGGCCGAGGCCCGCGGCCTCCTCGCCCACCGGGCGCGGACGCCCTTCGACCTTGCCGAGGGGTCGCTGATGCGCGGCACGCTCGTCCGGCTGGCCGAGGACCGGTACCTCCTCGGGCTGTGCCTGCACCACGTGATCTGCGACGAGTGGTCGGTGCGGCTGCTGCTCGGCGAGCTGGGGGCGCTGTACGACGCCTACCTGGCCGGCCGGCCGGACCCGCTGCCGCCGCTGCCGATCCAGTACGCCGACTACGCCGTCTGGCAGCGGGAGTGGCTCACCGGCCCCGTCCTGGACGCCCAGCTCGACTACTGGCGCACGCAGCTCGCCGACCCGCCGGTCCTCGACCTGCCCACAGACCGGCCCCGGCCGCCGGTCCGCGCCAACGCCGGCGGCGTGGTGGACTTCGCCGTGCCGGCGGATCTCACCGCCGCGCTGCGGGAGCTGTCCCGCCGCAACGGCACGACCATGTTCATGACGCTCATGGCCGTGTACGCCACGCTGCTGCACCGGCACACCGGGCAGGACGACCTGCTCGTCGGCGTTCCGATCGCCAACCGCGCCCAGCCGGAGCTCGAGCAGCTCGTCGGGTTCTTCGTCAACACCCTGGTGCTGCGCACCCGGCTGCACGACGATCCGACCTTCACCGAGCTGCTGCGGCGCACCCGCGACACCGCCCTGGACGCCTACGCCCACCAGGACGTGCCGTTCGAGCAGGTCGTCGACGAGCTGGTCAGGGAACGCGACCGCTCCCGGACCCCGCTCGTGCAGACCCTCTTCAACCACGTGACCTCCGGCGGTGACGCCGGCCCCGGCACGCCGCCGGACCAGCCGCCGGCGGAGTCGACGCTCGTGCGGTTCGACCTCACGCTGACCGTGACCGAGTCCGCGGACGCCATGCGTGGCTCGATCCAGTACAGCACCGCCCTGTTCGACCGGGCCCGCATCGAGCGGCTGGTGGGGCACCTGCAGGCGCTGCTGACGGCGGTGGCCGCCGACCCGGAGCGCAGCCTGTCGCGGCTGCCCGTCCTGTCCGACGCCGAACACGCGCAGCTGCTGGCGTGGAACGCGACCGCGGACGCGCGGCCGGACACCGGCGGCGTGCACGACCTCGTCGCCGCCCGGGCCGCGGCGGCTCCGCAGGACGTCGCGGTCGTGTTCGACGGCCGGACGATGACCTACCGCGAGATCGACGAGGCGGCGAACCGGCTGGCGCACCATCTGCTCGGCGCCGGCGTCACGGCCGAGACCGTCGTCGGGCTCTGCCTGCGACGCGGGTTCGACAGCGCCGTCGCCGCCCTGGCCGTGTGGAAGGCCGGCGGTGCTTGCCTGCCGCTGGACCCGGCGCTGCCGGCCGACCGCCTCGCCCACATGCTCGCCGACAGCGGCGCCACTGTGCTGCTCGCGCACAACTCGACCCGGCAGCCGGCCACCGGCGGGATCGAGACGATCACGCTCGACGATGCCGCGGTCCGCGCCGCCCTGGACGGCCGGCCTGCCACGGCGCCCCGAGCCGATGTACACCCGGACCAGCTCGCCTACGTGATGTACACCTCGGGGTCGACAGGGCGTCCCAAGGGCGTGCAGGTCACGCACCGCGGGCTCGCGAACGTGCTGGCCGGCCATCGATCGGTGTTCGGCATCGACCGGGACAGCGTGCGGCTGCACTTCGCGGCGCCCGGGTTCGACGTCGCAGTCGCCGAGGTGGCCGTCGCCCTCACCGCCGGCGCCCGGCTGGTGGTCGCCGGCGAACCGGAACGCGCGCACCCGGACCGGCTCATCGCGCTGATCCGCGCCGAGCACGTCACCGTCGCGACCCTCCCGCGCGTGCTGCTCGCCTCGATCCCCGACGCGGAGGACCTGCCCGAACTGCGCACCCTCGTCACCGGCGGCGAACAGCTCGACGGCGACGTCGCCCGCCGCTGGGCCGGTCGGCTCCGTCTCGTCAACGCCTACGGCCCGACCGAGACGACGGTGTGCGCGACGACGGCCACGATCCCGCCCGACCTCGCCGGGCCCATCCCCATCGGCCGGCCCATCGGCAACGTCGAGACCCATCTGCTCGACCCTCACCTCAACCCGGTCCCGATCGGCGTCACCGGCGAGATCTACATCGGCGGGGCCGGCGTCGCCCGCGGCTACGCCGGCCGGCCGGCGGCAACCGGTGCCGCCTTCGTGCCCGACCCGTTCGCCGGGGACGGCCGCAGGCTGTACCGCACCGGCGACCTCGCCCGCCGCCTGCCCGACGGGCAACTGCACTTCCTGGGCCGCACCGACCAGCAGCTGAAGATCCGGGGGCACCGCGTCGAACCCGGCGAGGTCGAGTCCGCGCTCACCGGCCACCCGGGAATCGCCGCCGCCGTCGTCACGGGACACGACGGCCGCCTGGTCGGCTACGTCGTGCCGGCCGAGGCCATGCCCGCCGCCGACGAGCTACGCGCCCACCTGCGGGTCACGCTTCCCGACCACATGGTCCCGGCTGTGTACGTCGAGCTGGCCGCGCTGCCGGTCAACGCCAACGGCAAGGTCGACCGGGCGGCCCTGCCGGCGCCCGACAGCACCCGGCCCGACCTGGCCGGCGGCTACCGGGCCCCGGCCTCGGCAACCGAGGAGATCCTGGCGGGCATCTGGGCCGACCTGCTCGGCATCGACCGGGTCGGCGTCACCGACGACTTCTTCGACCTCGGTGGCCATTCCCTGCTCGCCACCCAGGCGGTCGCCCGCATCCGCACCGCGTTCAACACCGACCTGCCGCTGGCCGCCCTTTTCGACCATCCCACCGTCGGCGGCCTCACCGCCGTGGTCGACGGCGCCGCCGGGCCCCCGGTCGCTCCCGTGACGAGGGTGGATCGCGGTGGCGCGCTGCCGCTGTCGTTCGCGCAGCAACGGCTGTGGTTCCTGGCCCAGCTCGATCCGGACTCGGTCGAGTACAACGTCGCCAACGTCCTGCCGCTCGGCGGTGACCTTGACATCGGCGCGCTCGCCGCGGCGCTCACTACGGTCGTCGAACGCCATGAGGTGCTGCGCACCCGGTTCGTCGCCGGCGCCGACGGCGTCCCCGTCCAGATCATCGATCCGCCCGCCGAGTTCCCGCTGTACATTGTGGACGTTTCTGCCGCGACCGACCCGCGGGCCAGCGCGGAGGCGCTCCTCGCGCGCGATGCCCGGACGCCGTTCGACCTCGCCATCGGGCCGCTGATCCGCGCAACGCTCATCCGGGTCGCCGAAGACCGCCACGTCCTGGCGCTGTGCGTCCACCACATCGCCTCCGACGCCTGGTCCGGCCGCATCTTCAGGCAGGAGCTGTCGGCGCTGTATCAGGCGTACCGCGCCGGCGAACCGAATCCGCTTCCGGCACTGCCCGTGCAGTACGCCGACTACGCCGTCTGGCAACGCGGCCGGCTCACCGGCCACTTCCTCGAGAGCCAGCTGCAGTACTGGCGGACCCAGCTCGCCGACCCGCCGGTCCTGGCCCTGCCGACCGACCGGCCGCGGCCGCCGATCCGGTCGAGCGCCGGTGGCCTCGTCGAGTTCACCGTTGCGCCGGACCTTGCCGACGCCCTGCGCGCCCTGGCCCGGCGGCACGGCGCCACCATGTTCATGACGCTGGCCGCCGCCTACGCCGTGCTGCTGCAGCGGTACACCGGCCAGGACGACCTGCTCATCGGCACGCCGATCGCGGAGCGGGGCCAGGCCGAGACCGAGCCGCTCATCGGCTTCTTCCTCAACACCCTCGTCCTGCGGACCCGGCTGGACGACGACCCGACGTTCGCCGAGCTGCTGGAGCGGACCCGCGCCACCGCCCTGGATGCCTACACCCATCAGCATCTGCCGTTCGAGCGGCTCGCCGAGGATCTCGTCGACGATCGCGACCGATCGCGCAGCCCACTCGTCCAGACCATGTTCACGTTCGCCGCCCAGGACCGCGGCGCGGGCGGTGAAGCCGGGCGGCCGGCATCGGGCGCCGAGGACGTCGCACCGCCGGAGACCATGGCCCGCTTCGACCTGGCGCTGGCGATGGGCGACGCCGACGGCGGCCTGGCCGGGACGTTCGAGTACGCAACGGCGCTGTTCGACCACGCCACGGTACAGCGCATCGCGGAGCACTTCGTGACGCTGCTGGCGGGATTGGTTGGTGGGCCCGGGTTGCCGGTGTCGTCGGCGGTGCTGCCGGTGTCGTCGGTCGGCTGGGACGGACCGGTGGTCGAGTTGCCCGCGGTCAGCGGCGTGGACAGCCTGTTCCGGCAATGGGCAGCAGCAACCCCCGACGCGGTAGCAGTCGTCTGCGGCGAACAG
>NZ_BAABAT010000118.1:0-8400 GCF_039537565.1 Dactylosporangium darangshiense | reverse complement strand
GCAACCGCGACGCCATCGTCGCCTCGATCGAGCATCGACTGTCCAACGCCCTCGTCGAGTCAATGAACACGAAAATCCGACTCATCGTTCGCAGAGCCTTCGGATTCCACTCTGCCGAAGCCATCATTGCCCTCGCCATGCTCAGCCTCAGCGGATACCGCCCCGTACTCCCCAGATGACCACCAACTGGCCCACGGATCAGTCAGGAGGGCCTCAATTAAGAGTGCGAAAGTCGAGGGGCTTGGAGGTCGCGTCCGCGATCTCCTGTGCCGCCGGCTCCAGGACGTGCCTTATCATGCTGTCTTCTATCCTTCGTCGTTATTCGGTCGTCGGTCTCCTCCGTCGGCCGGCGTTTCCTCATGGAAGCCGATCTTTCGGTGGGTCCCGTCGCAGAGTGGTTTGCTCGAGGAATGGCCGCAGCGGCAGAGAGTCATCCTGTTGCGGATCTGCAGTGTCCGGCCGTCTGCGCGGAGGACCGGCACTGCACCGGTGACCCACAAGGCGCTGGCCAGTCTGTTCTCCTCCTCAAGGACCGAAATTGCCTGCGGAAGGTCGGGCTCGATGGAATCGCCGCCGCGTTGGAGGGCGTAGCTGTACGACCCGGAGGGGCAATGGTCGATCCGGCCCATGATGTCGGAACGGACGTCGCTGTCGTCGGTATCGGCGAGCATTTCGGCGATCGGCTTGGTGCGCGTGATGCAGAAGGCGGCGTGGATGCACAGCTCCCCGACCCGTTGGGCCGAGATGCCGACACCGTCGTGGACATGCTGTAGTTCCTCGTAAGGTCGGACGTCGGCGGTTTCCGTACCGTCGAATCCGATCAGCGCGTGTGTCCCGTCGCAGAACGGCTTGGAGCTCGAGTGGCCGCAGCGACACAGCGCGTAGGTGTCCTCGGTCGCCAGGGTGTCGCCGGTTTTCCAGGTCAGCGCGTTGTTGTCCGCGGAGACGATCTTGTGCTTGCGTCTGAGCGGGACTCCGCCGTACACGACGTATGGGCCGTTGGGGAGTACGATGATCCGCTGCCGGTCGCCGATGCTCCACCGACGTAGCTCGGGTGGCACGTATTCGAAGGTGGGGCCGGCTGTGGTGCCCTCTTCGTCAGGCATCTGCATCAGGGCCTGGGCTTGTGCCTTGAGCGCGTACATGGTGCCAGTGGCGACCGCGAGGAGCTTCGGGCTGCCGTTGAACGCCTGCTCGAGCAGATGCAGGACGGCGCAATAGGTGTGGTTGAACTCTTCCTGGGCCGTGCGGATTGCGCTGCCCGGAGCGTGATGGGCGAGGCGCGGGTTGCGCCTCATTGGACGGACACCGGCGAGATCCACGGGAATCGCCTCGCCAGTGGGACCGGACTGCGGGGTGTCACCGCGCCGGTATCGTCGGCCGACCCTGAGCTCCTGGAACCGGTAAAAGTGCGCGACCTCTGCCCGATCGGTATGGAAGACGTCTCGGTCGCCGTCCCAGACTTCGCCACGGGCCGTGCCCTCGCCCTGCTCGACGATCTCCTCAAGCGCTGCCAGTGCTGAGGCCAGATCGTCCACCGCGATCAGTCGCCCAGCAGTGTGCCGGAAGTGGCCGGCGTTCACCTGGCGAGCCCGATCGCCGCAGAAGACCTCCCGCTCGCCGAGCCGGTTGCACAATTGGCGCAGGCCTTGCTCGATCGCGTCGTAGAACTGCCCGATTGTCTCGTAGCCGTCACCCTCGGCTGGGGCGCCGGGCGGTGCCGGTTGCTCGATCCGCAGGAACATGTCAAGTGCTTCCGCACCGAACGGGAGCAGCGACAGTTCCAGGGAGTGGTCGCCGTGGGGCAGTCGCCGGGGGTGTGGCGGCAACATCCGCGGCGTGTCCAGCCGTGGTCGGCCGCCGACGGCATTGAGCAGGTTCGCCGCCAGTGCGAGGTGGAGCATCTCTTCGGCGAAGACACTGGCCACCACGTCGACGGCTTCCGGATTCCGCTCCGGGTCGAGCGAGTACAGCGCGCACAGGTACGGCGGCAAGGTCGCGTGTTCCAACTCGATCGCCCACTGCAGGTGCTCGCGAAGATCGTCGAGGGTTGTGATCCGTGCCGACGTGGCGGGAGCAGCGGCGGTCCCCTGCTGTTGTGGGTGATTCACAGGCGTCTCGTTTCGACTGTTGAAGAGGTGGATTCCTGAGTCGGCGTGGTGCGGGGTCTCAGGCACGTCTGTCCGTCGGGTGGCCGAATCGGGGGTCGCCTTCCAGCGCCTCGACCGCGCCAAGAAGGCTGCGGAGGCCGACCTCCTCGCGCTGAGCGTCAGCCGGATCGAACTGCCACTCGGTGACCGGTAGCTTGAGGGCCTCCTCGGGGTGGCTCGACTCGGCCATGGCCAGTTCCGCCTCGACCTCGGCCTCGAGCTCGTGTAATGAGTCGTTGTCTCCGGTCGGAGCGCTCATCGTTCCTCCTGGGTGATTTCGATGGATGTCGGCCTGGCACGCCCGTTGTCGGCTCGCCCGTTGTCGGCTGGAGCGCGGTCGGCGTGGTCAGGACGGGCGAGGGCACGGCGGTCCTTGCGCTGGGCGAGCTCTTCGTCGCCCACCAGAGTGAGCATCGGCTTGCCGGGTTCGCACAGCATCGTGACGGTGAATCGCAGCGGGATGTCGTCGCGGTTGTTGCCGTCCTGGTAGTGGATGACATCGCCACCCGGCTCCCAGAACGCCTCGCCGGCGCGCACGACCCTCTCTGGCTGCCTTCGACCTCCATCAGCATCTCGCCTTCCAGCACTAACGAACGCGGGGCCGGAGTGGCGGTGCGGCGGCGTTCCGGGGTCGCCGGGCGGGTACTCGATGACGACGGTCATCGCATGCGCTCCCGTCGGGATGAAGGGCGGCTCGGCCTCCTGCAGCATGGTGAGCGCCGTCTGCCACGCGGTCGATTTGCGCTTCGGCTCGGTGCTGGTCGGATCGTTGCCGGGCATGGGACGTACCTCCGTTGCTGATGGGTGTGGGGCGGGGACTGGTGCGCTACTTGCCGGACCTGGTCCGGCCCAGCCAGTCGGCGTACTTGATCTCTCCGAGCACCGCTTCACCAACCGGCACCAGACTCTGCTCCGCCAACTCGGTGCCGTAGTAGCGCGTGTGCGGGTCGGTGACCACCTCACGCGGGTCACCCAGCGCAGCCAGGGCGTTCCGGAAGAACTCGTCCATCCGGAGCCGCTCGGGCCCGGCGACCTCGACCCGCCCGTTCAACGGCGACCCCACCGCAGCCCGGACGACTGCCTGGGCCACGTCGTCGCCGGCGATGGGCTGGAACAGCACCGGTGGCATCCGGACCGTGCCACCGTCCGCGGTGCTGTCGGCGATGGCCGGGACGAACTCGAAGAACTGCGTCGCGTGCACGATCGAGAACGGGATCGACGAGTCCTCGATCAGCTTCTCCTGCGCGAGCTTCGCCCGGAAGTAGCCGTTTTCGGTTAGCCGGTCGGTCCCCACGATCGACAGCGCCACATGGTGGCCCACACCGGCCGCCCCCTCCGCCGCAAGCTGATTGCGGGTGGACGTCTGGAAGAACTCCATCACCGCGGTGTCCTCCCACGAGGGGGAGTTCGACACGTCGATCACCACGGACGCGCCGGCGAATGCCTCGGCCAGGCCCTCGCCGGTGAGGGTGTTGACGCCGGTATTCGGTGACGCCGGCACCGCCTCGTGGCCGAGCTCGCCGAGCTGCGCCACGACCTTCGACCCAATCAGGCCAGTGCCGCCGATTACCACGATCTTCATGACAAGCCTTCCTGTTGGCCGGGGCATCGGTTGCCATCCGGTCACCCAGTTAAGACCGGGAACCCCCCCGGCCTGTGACACCTCCGCTGAAATGCCCCCGAAGTCGCTGGCCCCCGGCGCCCAGGTGTCACCGGCGGGAGCGCTGTCCTGCCTTCTCAGCTGCAGGACCATGGAGCGACAGGAGCGTTACCTTGCCGCCAGCAAGTACCGGATGGCGGATCCGGCCTGGGATGAGCGCCGTGCGATCGACGAGCCGCACCGTGGTGACGGGCGTGCACGCGCTGGGCCGGTTGCCCGCACTGCGAGCACGCAACGGCCGCCGCAAGCGTCCGGGCACGGACCAGCACGACCGGTCCCTGATCAACCACCTCGTCAATCAGCAGCGAGGACAGCTGAGGGAACAACGTCTTGATCAGGTCTTAGCCGTACCGGCACCAGCATGCCGCACTCGTGGTGCGGGGTCCGTCGACCGCGAGAGGATGCAACGAGCGGCGAGGTCGACCTCGCGCCCTCAGCCCGGAGTCTCGTGGCGGACCACCCGGTCGATGCGGCGGTCGGGGACGACCCACATGATCACGATGCCGACGAAGCACGCCAGGGCAATCCACACTCCGACGTGCCCGCTCCGGTCGATCGTCAGGGCGCTGAGGATCCCGACGACGTCGAACACTACGGAGATCTTGCCCTTGCGGTCAGTGCCGACGGCCTGGCGCAACGGCGACTCCGGTCCCTGCTGCCGGATGATCACCCACTGGAGCACGAGGTAAGCGACGGCCACGCTGAGCAGGTTCAGACCGTAGGTGACGACCGGGGTCTGCGCGAACCTCGATTCGGACACCCAGGCTGTCGTGAACGGGACCAGCGACAGGCAGAACAGCAGCGCCAGGTTCGCCCACAGCACACCGCCACTGACCCGTCGAACCAGGTGGAACATGTGGTGGTGGCCGTTCCAGTAGATGCCCACATAGACAAAGCTGAGGAGATACGTCAGCAGCCCGACGCCGGTCGTGTGGACGAGGTCGGAGAGATCGTGACCTTCGGGCGCTCTCAGCTCCAGCACCATGATCGTGATGATGATGGCAAGCACCCCATCACTGAATGCCTCCAGTCGATTAGACCTCACCGCGCCACCCTTCTCCTTCCGATACCTGAAGCCCGCTTCGAGCGCCCCATGAGCGCCGTACTGATTTCGGTGTCTCCACCAGCCGAGACAGCGCGGCCGCGGACTCTGTGACAGGGACGCGTGGTCGCCAACGTCACTTCCAGGGTCCGGACGTTGGCGATTGCGACGTTGTCGGCCAACGTTTGGCCTGGTAGCAGCCGCGACGCGATCAGAAGTGGGGCGAGGGATGGTGGATTGCGGTGTGAATCACGAGCCGACTGGGACGGATGATCTCGAGGAGGCCGCGGCGGTCTTCACGAGCGTGCGGCCACGCCTGTTCGGGATCGCGTATCGCATGCTCAGCAGCGCCACCGAGGCCGAGGATCTGGTGCAGGAGGTGTGGCTGCGGTGGCAGACGTGTGACCGCGGGGCGGTGGTCGACCCAGCCGCGTTCATGGCGACGACGACGACCCGGCTGGCCATCAACGCGCTCCAGTCGGCGCGGGTGCGGCGTGAGACGTACATCGGGCCGCGGCTGCCGGAACCCGTCGACACGAGCGCGGACCCGTACCTGGGCGCCGAGCGCGGGGAGGCCCTGGAGTTCGCGGCCCTGCTCCTGATGGAGAAGCTCACGCCCAACGAACGCGCCGCATATGTCCTGCGTGAGGCCTTCGACTACCCGTATGCGCAGATCGCCGACATCCTGCAGTCCACCGAACCCGCGGTGCGCCAGCTGGTCAGCCGGGCGCGCAAACACATGACGGAGGAGAGGCGCACGCCGGCGAGCGCGGCCGCGCAGCGGCAGCTGCTCGCCGCGTTCACAACGGCGGCCCGCACCGGCGACATGACCGCATTGGAGCGGCTCTTCGCGGCGAACGTGACCAGCATCAGCGACGGCAACGGCAGGGTGGGTGTTTCCCGCCGGCCGGTGGTGGGTGTCGTGCGCGTGGCGAGGTACCTGACCGCGATCTCCAACCGGTTCTGGGACGGCGTCGACGTGCGATGGGCGAGTACGAACGGGCGGACGTCCGCCGTGCTGTGGCGCGACGGCACCTTGGACGCCGTGCTCACGGTCAGCGCATCGACCGACGGCATCAATCAGGTGCTGTGGATGATGAACCCCGAGAAGACCGCAGCGGTGTCCGGACCGGCCTGGTCCGCCGACGTCACAAACCAGCGTGCTACTCGGTCATAGCTGGCGACGGCGAGAGAAGCAGAGGACACCGTGCGAACAATTTTGGTGGTCGGCGGTGACCACGCCGGCGGTGTGGTGTTCATCCTGGCCGGGCAGATGTCGTACTTCGATATCCTGCGCGCCGAGCCCACCACCGTCCAGGTGAGTTTCGCGGGTATCGCGGGACGACGGACCAGACTGCGCGACCTTTGAGCCCGTCTGATCATGGGTACCACGCAACGCTGACGCTCCCGTGCCGGACAGGGCGGGCGGCACGGCCACCGCGTCCTACGCGTCCGAGGCAAGGGCGGCAAGGTCGTCCTGATCCCCTACCGCCCGCCGTGGCCCGAGTCGTCCGCTGGTTCGTACCCGCAAAGCCGACCAGCTCTGCCCTGGTCGCCACCGCTGTCGCCGCAGATGCTCCTCGTGAGGCGGGTCCAGCTGCCCACGCCTCGCAGGTCGGCGGCCGGGTGGCCGGCACCGGGGCCGTGCCTGCCCGACGTCCGCTGGCCCGTAATCCCCACTTATGGTGCAGGCCATTTGCGCCAAATGCGCAGCCCGCAACGACCAGGCGAACCTTCGTCGTGATGCGCTGGCCGGCTGATCAGCAGCGCGCCGCTCGACTCCAACATCGTGCAGTGTGACGACCGCCGGGCTCCCCACCAGCCGCCGGTGCGGCCCGCCGCTCAGTTGATGATGTCCACCACGACGGGCACGACGAGCACCAGCGTGCCAGCGAGGAGCGTCCAGCCCGCTAACGTCCGCGGTGAGCCGATCGTCTCCGGGCGCCTGCGAGCAATGTATGTGCCGATCGCGGCGCCAGCCGCAACGAGGGCGGCTGAGATGGCGAGCAGGGTCACCAGCCAGACCCAGTACGTATAGCTCGTGGAGTGCAGAAACTCGTACCCAACGGGGCTCACACCTTCCCCGGTGATCTCGCTGTGTGCGAGCGCGAGGACGACCGCCGCCAGTGCATTCGCCCGGAAGTCGCCGACGTCGAAACGGTGCGGTCGAGCCGGCCGATCGGCCTCGGGCCGCCGTAGCAACATGATCGCGGCCCCCGCCGCGAGCAGGACCATCGCGACGCCGCTGGTCTCCGGACCGCCCCCGTCGATGACCTTTTCGACCTGGTCGAGTGCGATGCTGGTCAGCTCGAATGCGACGACGCACAGCCCAGCGAGGACCAGCGTCTGCACCGTTACTCGGCTGCCGACCCATGTTTTAGAAACGTCCGCGTCCGTGAACCGGGAGGCGCTCCATAGCGCGTACGCCGGCAGCAGCAGGGCAGGCGGTCCGTCGAGCAGCATCCGCAGAAAGCCAACTTCGGAGCCGTGCACGAACCGGAGGACGAACTGGAGCACGAGCCAGAAGACCACCAGCGACCCCACCGCCCACCCGCCGGCGGCAACCGTGCGAGTTACACGGCGCCGCGGTTCAACGACGGGCGCCGGCTCGGAACCGGCGGTTTGGACGGCGAGAGTGTGCGCAGCAGGCGACGCAAGCGGCAGGGTGGCAAAGGCTGGACCCGGCATCGCCGCCGAACCTGCGGGCGCGGGGACATCGACGGGGGTAACCGGGTGGTGCGGGACTGGCGGCGTAGACACGAGTGCTGGCGCCTTCTGTGTCACTGATGCCGCCGGTTCAGGGCCGAACGCCGCCGCTGCTCCAGTCTCGGCAACTGCTACCTCGGGCCGTAGCGGCTCACGATTCGGCAAAGCGATGGCCGATCTGATCCCCACCGCCAAGGCCCAACGCTGGGACCCCGCCGAAGTCGTGCGGGTCCTGCTCGCCGATGAAGCCGCCGGCCGGGACCAGGCCAACCTGCGCACCCGTCGCAAACGCGCCGCGTTCCCCGCCGGCAAGACCTTCGGCGACTGGGACGAGACTGCATCGTCGATCCCACGCCCGACCCAGGACGCGCTGAAATCCCTGGAATGGGTCACCCGCAAGGAGAATCTGTCCATCTGCGGCCCGTCCGGCACCGGCAAAAGCCACTTCTGCGAAGCCCTCGGCCAGGCCGCCGTCGAGGCCGGCATGACCGTCGCCTGGTTCACCATCGAAGACCTCGGCGCCATGATCCGCCGCCACCGCGCCGACGACTCCATGACCAGCGCCATGACCCGGCTCATCCGCACCGACCTCATCATCATCGACGACATCGGCCTGCTGCCCGTCTCACCCGACGCCGCCGAAGGCTTCTACCGCCTCGTCGACGCCGCCTACGAACGACGCAGCCTCGCCGTCAGCTCCAACCTGCACCCCTCCAAAGCGCACATGTTCGAGCGAACGTGTGTTAGGCGTCGCCGAAAGTGGACAGGTTCGCCAGCCGGTCGGGGTCGATGCGGTCGGCGAGATAGATCAGCGGGGCCTGCGCATCGAGGCCCAACGCGGC
>NZ_BAABAT010000117.1:0-8535 GCF_039537565.1 Dactylosporangium darangshiense | reverse complement strand
AACACATCCCCGGTCAACCAATTGAAAAACCGCGCCAAATCATCCGGCATCTCCAAACCCACCGCACCACACCCCCCAACCAACCACACCAAAACACACACCGGAACACGCCACAAAACACACGACACGAAACACGACAGGAAACACAACAAAAGGCCACACCGAAACAACCCGGCGCGGCCCCGAAACACTCACGCTAATGCACCGGACCCGAAGACCTCGACCCCGAAACCCGCACCACCCGAGCCGACCTACAAGGACCACCACCGGACAGACCCACGTCGGGAGGATCCATCAACGCTGCAATGGCGCCACCGACGACCACATCGAACCGGCCCCCAGCATCGAACCGCCAGCCACGTCCACAGACGACGAACCGGCACATCTCCGCTCCAGCGACAACGGTCATGCCGAGCACAACGAGCCCCGCACCAGACGGTTCAAAGAGTTTTCATCGCCGAAACAATCCATCCAACCGATCGACCGATACGCTGTGATCTTGTCGGGCTGAGGCTCCAGCGAGGTGCGAATCTCCATGTCGGACAGCCAGTGCAGGCTCTCGTCGTCACTGCGGGGGAGGCCACGGTCGGCAGGGCGCAACCGCAGCCGCAGCAGGCGCGAGCGTTTGGCCGCGGCCGGGTCCGCCGCGCCAGTCTGCCCGCTACCTTTTTGATCGTCCCCAGCCGGGGACTGTTCGGTCGCTCGGTCCGGTATGACTCTCTGCCCCTGTCGTTGGGATGATCCGGGGGGTGTTGTCGCCGGGCCGGGTGGCGTCGGCGGACCGCTGATAGGGACCCGGCCGCCCCGTCTGGGGTTGGTCTCTTCGTAACGTGGACGCGGTAGTCCGACGCCGAGCCGGCGACCGAGACCGCTTCGTTAACGGCCTGGAGGCGTGGTGCACGGCGAATACGGCGTCTTCCTCGGATTGGACGTGGGCAAAGGCGAACACGAAGCGGTAGGCCTGGCCCCGGACGGGAAGCGGCTGCACGACGCGCCGCTGCCCAACACCGAGGCCAGGTTGCAGGCACTGTTCACGAAACTGGCCCGCCACGGCAGCCTGCTCGTGGTGGTCGATCAGCCGGCCTCGATCGGCGAGCTGCCGGTCGCGGTGGCCCGCGCCTGCGGCCATCAGGTGGCCTATCTGCCCGGGCTGGCCATGCGCCGCCTCGCCGACCTGCACCCCGGGACCGCGAAGACCGACGCCCGTGACGCCTACGTCATCGCCGACGCGGCCCGGACCCTGCCGCACACGCTGCGCCGCGTCGACACCGGCGACGAGGTCCTCGCCGAGCTGGCGGTCCTGATCGGCTTCGACGACGACCTGGCCGGCGAGGCAACCCGGGTGTCCAACCGCATCCGCGGCCTGCTCACCCAGGTCCATCCCGCCCTGGAACGGGTCCTGGGGCCGAAGGTGGCCCGGCCGTGCTCGAGCTGCTCTCGCGCTGCGGCGGCCCAGCCGGGCTGCGCCAGGCCGGCCGGGCAAGCTGATCGAGATCGCCCGACCGAAAGCCCCGCGGATGGGTGAACGGCTGGTCGAGCAGATCGTCGCTGCGCTGGGCGAACAGACCGTGGTGGGGGTCCGTTGCGTTGAGCGTTGCCCTGGTCGGGCAGGCTAGACCGGTGAGGTTCTCGAACCGGCGGCGTCCGGCCCTGCCACCACGGTCGGCGTTCGGCGGGTTCCGGTTCCTGCCGGAGGTCATCGTGGTCGCCGTCCGGCTGTACCTGCGCTACAACCTCTCCTACCGCGACGTTGAAGAACTCCTGATCGAGCGCGGTGTCGAGGTCGACCATGTCACGGTCTTCCGTTGGGTACAGCGGTTCACGCCGCTGTTGGCCGACGCGGCCAGGTTCTGCCGGCATACGCCTGGTGGCAGGTGGTTTGTCGACGAGACCTACATCAAGGTGAATGGTGTTTGGCGGTACGTGTACCGCGCCGTGGATCAGGACGGTCAGGTCCTCGACGTGCTCATCTCCACCCGCCGCGACGCCGCAGCAGCACGTCGGTTGGTCCGCCGGGCGTTGGCCACGTTGAAGGTGAGACCCACCGAGGTCGTCACCGACGCGGCACCGGTGTACCCCGCGGTCCTCGACGAGCTGGTCCCGTCCGCGTGGCACCACGTCGGACGGCATGCCAACAACCGGATCGAGGCCGATCATAGTCGGTTGAAGCACCGGCTCAGACCGATGCGCGGCCTGCGGACCGACCGGACCGCACAGACAATCATCGCCGGACACGCCTTCATGCAGAACCTGCGCCGTGAACACTACGAACTCGGGGTCAACGCCCCGCGCGGGATGCGCATCGCCGCGGCGTTCACCGAGCTCGCCACCGCCATCTGAGATCGGCCGCACTCGTCAAACGCGCCCTCCGATCGGCAAACGCAACTGCCCGCCACCCGATCAAACAACGCAACGGCCCCCGCACCCGAACGGCAAGCCCGCCAGCTGGCCAGAGCCCGCGCCACCCGCCGTGGCGGACACCGCGGACCGCGTCGCACCGAGACCAGTTGTCGGGACTCGATAAGGCACACCCATGCCGTTTCACCGGCCAGGACAAGCTCTCCCTGTGGGGGTTGGCTGGTGAGCCGGTTTCCGGTCACGGTACATTTCGGTTTGGCATCCGTGGTGCCGAACGCCGATGGTTCGTGCCTGGCCGGGGTAGCGCATCCAAGGTCGTGACGGTCAAGACTCGAAGGACACGCCCATGCAGTCGTACATCATCACCATCGCGCCGAACGACGATAGCGGCACCACCACTACGCTGGTGGTGGACACGTCCGGGGGCCGGGTCCGTATTACCGACGTGCATCTACACGCCGATGCGGGTCTGGCCGGCGGGCAGATGCCGAGCGTGGACGTCGCGCTGCTGCTGCGGGCGATCGCCACGTCGACGACCGTCTCGGCGTCGATCGAGGCCACACCTGCCCCGGCGCCGGTCGACACCGAACCCGTAGCAGCCAGCGGTGAGCTGGCTGAACACCGGCTACCGGCCGCCGCCGAAGCGAATGCTGTCGTGGAGGCGGCGTCCACGCCGCGAACCCGCCGACGCATCGAGCAGCCGGGCGTCGCACCGGCCAAGCGTGCACGCAGTCGCCAGGCGGCGACCGCGAACGCCACCACGGCACCCAAGAAGCGCACCGCCACACCCGCGAAAGCGGCCAAGACCACCCCGGCAAAGAAGACCACCAAACCCGCCGACGTCGGTGGCGGCGGCGGTGGCAAACGGGCGTATCGGCGCATGCCCGGCGACTTCGCCGCGGTGTACCGGCACGCCAGCACGTCGGCGGCGATCGCCGACCATTACGGGGTGCCCCGCCACACCGCGCAGGGATGGATCCGCCAGTTCCGCGCCACCGCCGTGACCCCGTCGCCGGCTGGCGACTGACCGGCACGGGACCCTACCGTGCCCGGCGCCGCGTCGGGCTATCGCCGGGCCCGTCGCGGCCGCTGCGCCCGCTGGTCGTCGCCCTCGTTGAGGGCCTCGTCGATGCTCGGCGCCGGTGTCCTTGCCGAAACCCCATCCGCCCTGGTCGGAGCCGGCGCATGGGGAGGACCTGGATGTCGACAGCGGTTCGCTCGAGCCGGCCTCCCCTCGCGCGGCAGGCATCGCCGCGACATGATGATCGACCGTGCTGCTGCGACTGGCCTACCTGGCCGTGACGAACGCGTTCGCGATGCTGCGCCTGCTGCCGATGAGTGACCGGGACAAGGACGTGGAATCCTTGCCTTGCACCATCAGATCACCGTGTTGGAGCGGCAACTCGGCGGCGACAGGCCCCGGTTCGACCCGAGCGATCGCGCGTTCCTGGCGGCGCTGCTGCACCAACTCCCGCGCAATGTACTGCGTCGTTGGCGGCTGCTGGTGCGTCCGGACACCGTTCTGCGGTAGCACCGGGACCTGCTCGCACGCCGCCACGCGGCCCGGGTCCCGGCCCAAGCGCCCGGGCTGGCCGCGGACCGTGCACTCGATTCGTGCCCTGGTGCTGCGGCTGGCGCGGGAGAATCCGAGCTGGGGATATCGCCGACTGCACGGCGAACTGCTCGTGCTGGGCATCAAGGTGGCCGCGTCCACCGTGTGGGAGATCTTGCGGGAGGCCGGAATCGATCCGACGCCCGAGCGTGCCTGCAGCACCTGGGCCGACTTCCTACGCTCGCAGGCCGATGCCCTACTATTAAAGATCTTTCGATATTTGAGTGAGTTCAGACCCGGATCCGTGGATAGAGCTACGACACGGTGTGGCATAGATGAACGGATGCCTTGTCAGCAGGGATGATTGGACTTGTCTAGGGACCAATCCGTCGCTGTGAGAAGGACACCCGTTCGGTGCAGAGGATACCTGGTTTGGCAGGTCGGGTGCGTGTCGGCGCACCGGACGCGTCGTTGACGCCGGTGTCCGGCGTGGTTGCGGTGGCCGAGTTGGTCGGCCGGCTGGGCGTGGCCACCGCGTTGGACGATGCGGTCGGTGCGATCAAGCAGCGGGAGCGGGGCCTGTCCGCGGGGCAGTTCCTGGTCGCGGTGGCGCAGGCACAGATGTGCGGTGCGCAGTTTTGGACCGGGCTGGACCGCCGCCGTGCTGATCTGGCCGGGGAGGCGCTCTCGGCGGTGGCCACGCCGGCCTCGACCACCGCGGTGCAGCTTGCCGGCCGGTTCGGCCCGGCCCAGGTGGCCGGGATCGAGGAAGGCATCGGGGAGATCGTGGGCCGGGTGGTGGGACTGCTGCCGGCCGGTCGGCGCGCGGTGCTGCAGGCCGGTGGGGCCACCATCGACCTGGACGGCACTGATGTGGAGTGCTACGGGGCCAAGAAGGAAGGGATCGCCTACAGCTACAAGGGTGCCCGGGCCGGGCGTCCGCACGTGGCCACGTGGGCGGAGGCCGGCCTGGTCACCGCAGCGGACCTGCTCGCATGGGACGAGGACCCGCGCCCGGGGGCGGGATCGCTGATCGAACGCAGCGTGGCCGCGTTGCGCGCGGCCGGGGTCAGCGTGCGGCCGAGGGTGCGCGGCGATGTCGGCTACTTCGCCAAGGACATTGCGGCCGCCGCGGTGGCGGCCGGTTGTGACTTCTCCCTGGGCGTGACCCGTAACCCGGCGGTCTGGCGGGCCGTCGCCGCGGTCCCGGACACGGCGTGGCGCAAGGCGAAGCGGATGCAGGGTGCCCAGGTTGCCGTCTGCGACTACGCGCCGGCCGGGTGGCCACCAGGCACCACGTGCGTGGTGCGGCGGGTCACGGTCCGCGCCGCCGACGTCTCGACCGATCCGCGGGCCCGTCGCCGGCGCACCATCCCCAAGGACCAACTCGCCTTGGCCCTGGACGGCCTCGTCAGCCACGTGTACGCGTACTCGTTCATCGCCACCAACCTGAACGTGTCCACCCCAGCCAGAGCGGTCGCGGTCGAGGCGTGGCACCGGATGCGCACTGACATCGAAGACCGGATCCGCGACGCCAAACACGGCGCCGCGCTGCGGCACCTGCCCTCAGCCAGCCGGGCCGCGAACACCGTGTGGATGTGGGGTGCGCTCCTCGCGGTCAACCTGTCCGCCTGGCTGCAGGAGTTGGCCGGTTTGGACGGCGGTGACGGACGCGGCCGGGCCCATCTGGGCACCCTGCGGCATCAGCTGCTCACGGTCCCGGCCCGGCTGGTCCGCCACGCCGGACACATCACCCTGCGACTACCCCCAGACCAGCAACGCCTCGCCGAAGTCCTGCCCCGACTGCGCCGACTACCGATCTGGACCTGACCACCCGCCCCCGACCGGCCCGAACACCCACCGAGACCAGCGAACCCGGCGCCACCGGGCCACAGCCATACCCACCGGCAGAAACACCACATCACCCATCAGCCATCAACGATATTCGTCGACCACACCGCCGCTACCCACGGATCCGGGTCAGAGACGTAGGCCGGTGGGTCGAGGAAGTTGAAGCACAGTTGGTAGCTGCTGCCGATGCGCTGCAGGCCGGTGTGTGCGGCGGTGTCGCCTCGTCGAGGATGTCGGGCACAGGTTGGCCAGTTCGGTGGCTTTGAGGCTGCCCCAGACCAGTTCCATGGGGTTGAGGTCGTGGGCGTAGCCGGGCAGCGCTCCGACGTGCAGCCAGTGCTGCTGGGTGGCAAGCCAAGCCTTCACGTCCTTGGAACGGTGCGCGGACAGCCCGTCCCAGATCAGCACGACGGTGCGCTTGCCGAAAACCTCGTCCCCGCAGGTCACGCAGCATGCTGGTACTCGTGGAGGTGCGCTTGCCGAGAATGTCATCCGGGCAGTTCAGGCGGCATGTTCGTATTCATGGAGGATGCTGCCGAGGTGATCTCGTCTTCGTATGTTGAGGCGGGCGATCTGTTCCGGATCGGCGATCGGTGCGGGCAAGGGGTGTAGCGGGCGGGCGTTCACGATGCCCTGGTGGGGCCTGTGTTGGTTGTAGAAGCGTTCGTACTCGTGCAGGGCGTGTAGTAGGTGCCGCTGGTTCCAGATCAGCGTCCGGTCCAGCAACTCACGCCGGCAGGTCTGGACCCCACCGCTCCATGATCGCGTTCATGCGCGGCATCCGGATCCCGCTGAGGACGACCTCGACGCCCGCATCCTTGAGAACGGCGTTGCACCGCAGCGCACCGCCGGCCCGCTTCCGCGCTTCGCGCGAGCCAGGGCAGGCACGACCGGGCAGGGTGACGGTCTCGAAGAAGTCGCAGGCTAAAGATCTTTCGATATTTGAGTGACGCTTCGTCAGAGACGAAGGCCGGTGTGGTCGAGGAAGTTGGAGCACAAGTCGTAGCTGCTGCCGATGCGGTGCAGTCCGGTGTGTGCGGCGGTGTCGGCTTCGCTGATGTGTTCGGGGCAGAGGTTGGCCAGTTCGGTGGCTTTGAGGTTGCCCCAGACGAGTTCGATCGGGTTGAGGTCGTGGGCGTGGCCGGGCAGCTGTTCCACCACCAGCCAGTGTCGTTGGGTTGCCAGCCATGCCTTCATGTCCTTGGAGCGGTGCGCCGACAGCCCGTCCCAGATCAGCGTGACCGGTCCGCGCAGGGTGCCGGCGCAGCTTGGTGAGGAACGCGATGAGGCTTTCGGGAGTTGCCCCCTGATCTTGGACACTTGAACCTGGGATGTTGATGGTCCCGGGAGATCAGGAGTCCTGGAACACGATGGTGAACAAGCACTACCCGCCCGAGTTGTCAACGGCCATGGTGATGTTGCCACGGCCACGGACACGAGTTCAAGGCCGACGCGGTGGCGTTGTACCGGTCTCGGCCGGGTGCGACGATCGCGCAGATCGCCGATGACCTGGGCGTCAATCGGGAGACGTTGCGGAGCTGGGTTCGGCTTGATGAGCAGCGGCGGGGCGGGGCTGGCGGTCCGATGGCTTCGGTGAGGCCGCAGCCGGCCGGCTCGGTCGAGGAGGAGAACGCCGAGTTGCGGCGGCGGATCCGCGAGTTGGAGGAAGAACGCGACATCCTGCGGAAGGCGGCCCGGTATTTCGCCGGGGAGACGCGCTGGTGACCCGCTTCCAGTTCGTCGCCGACCACCAGCAACGCTACGGCGTGAAGCGGTTGTGCCAGATCCTCGGGATGGCCCGCTCGAGCTTCTACTACTGGAAGGCCACAGCGCCGGCACGGGTTGCCCGGGAGGCCGCGGATGCGGCCCTGGCGGTGCGGATCCGGGCGGTGCAGGCCGCGCACGACGGTACCTACGGGGCGCCGCGGATCACCGCCGAACTCAACGACAGCGGGCCGCCGGTCAATCGCAAGAAGGTCGCCCGGGTGATGCGCCGCTACCGGATCCGGGGTCTGCGGCTGCGCCGGCGGATACGGACCACGATCCCGGACCCGGCGGCGACGAAGGCACCCGATCTGATCAAGCGGGACTTCACCGCCACAGCGGTCAACCAGCGCTACGTCGGTGACATCACCTACCTGCCCGTCGGCGAGCGCGGGTTCCTCTACCTGGCCACCGTCATCGACCTGCACTCCCGCCGCCTGGCCGGCTGGGCGATCGCCGATCACATGCGCACCGAACTCGTCCTCGACGCCCTGCACGCCGCCCAGCGCACCCGAGCCCTGGACGGGGCGATTCTGCACACCGACCACGGAGCCCAATACACATCGAAGGCCTTCGCTGAAGCCTGCACCGCGGCCGGCGTCCGGCAGTCGATGAGCGCGGTCGGCAGCTCCGCCGACAACGCCCTGGCCGAGTCGTTCAACGCCACCTTCAAACGCGAAACCCTGCAAGGCCGCCGCGCCTTCACCGACGAACGCGAAGCCCGCCTGACCGCGTTCCGCTGGCTGCACCGCTACAACACCGTCCGCCGCCACTCCCGGCTCGGACAGCAATCCCCGATCACCTACGAAAACAGCACCCGAACGACACCAGCTACCCTCGCACAAGCCGCATAAACCCGTGTCCAAGATCAGGGGGCAAGCCCCCGGTACGCGAGGACGCCGGCCATGGACATGCGGGTCCAGGAGAACCGGTGCCGCAGCACGGGTGTCTGGCCGCGCGGCGCCCAGGTGCCGCGGACTACGGGCAGGAGCGAGAACCCGCTCTCGTCC